>JBDRPZ010000048.1:0-25460 GCA_043826585.1 Pseudomonadota bacterium | reverse complement strand
CGCGACATCCCGACACCGGACGAAAGATTCGAGGTCATCCGTTTCCGCAACCCGAAAGGCGTGGACTTCCCTTACTACCTGTCCATGATCCCCAACTCCTTCATGTCCCGTGCCAACACCATGGTGGTGCCTGGCGGCAAGATGAGCCACGCGATGGAGATCATCCTGTCGCCGATCATGCACGAGATGATCGCGAAGAAGAAAAAGTAATAAGCTGTACGGTTCAAAGCAACACACAGGCGGGGAAGCAGAGATGCTTCCCCGTTTTGTTTGGGGGAAATCACGTGCTTGCCTGTGGGATAATCCACCGATGAATTCTTCTTTGCTTTCCGGTCTTAATCCCGAACAACGTGCCGCCGTCGAACTCCCTGCCCAATCCGCCCTGATCCTGGCGGGTGCAGGTAGCGGCAAGACGCGCGTGCTGACCACACGCATCGCTTACCTCATCAGTACCGGGCAGGTTTCGCCCTCCGGCGTGCTGGCGGTGACCTTCACCAATAAAGCCGCCAAGGAAATGGTGACGCGTCTGTCCGCGATGCTGCCGATCAACACGCGTGGCATGTGGATCGGCACTTTCCACGGCTTGTGCAATCGCATGCTGCGCGCGCATCACCGCGAAGCCAATCTGCCGCAGACCTTCCAGATCCTCGACTCGGGCGATCAGCTGTCTTCCATCAAGCGTCTGATGAAGGCGATGAATGTGGACGACGAGAAATATCCGCCGCGCGAGATGCAACACTTCATCAGCGGCAACAAGGAGCAAGGATTGCGTGCGCACGAGGTGGAAGCCTATGACGCGTACACGCGGCGCAAGGTTGAAGTGTTCGCCGAATACGATGCGCAATGCCAGCGCGAGGGCGTGGTGGATTTCGCCGAATTGCTGTTGCGTTGTTACGAATTGTTGGCGCGCAATCAGGCTTTGCGCGAGCATTATCAGGAGCGCTTCAAGCACATCCTGGTGGACGAATTTCAAGACACCAACCCGCTGCAGTATCGCTGGCTGAAGTTACTGGCCGGGCAGAGCAATGCCTTGTTCGCCGTGGGAGACGACGATCAGTCCATCTACGCTTTCCGTGGTGCGAACGTGGGCAACATGCAGGAACTGTTGCGCGACTTCCATGTGGAGAGTGTGATCAAGCTGGAGCAGAACTATCGCTCGCACGGCAATATCCTCGACGCAGCCAATGCGCTGATCGCCAACAATCGCGAACGTCTCGGCAAGAACCTGTGGACCGATGCCGACAAGGGGGAGCAGATCCGCGTGTACGAAGCGGGCACCGATGTCGACGAAGCCGCCTTCATCGTAGAAGAGATCAAGCAACTCAATCGCGAAGGGGTGAACCTCACCGAGATAGCCTTGCTGTATCGCTCCAACGCGCAGTCGCGCGTGCTGGAGCATGCACTGGTGTCGGCAGGTTTGTCGTATCGCGTGTACGGCGGTCTGCGCTTCTTCGAGCGGCAGGAGATCAAGCATGCGCTGGCCTATCTGCGCCTGATGGAGAACACCGACGACGACAATGCACTGCTGCGTATCATCAACTTCCCCACGCGAGGCATCGGCGCGCGCAGCATCGAGCAGTTGCAGGAAGCCGCCAAGCAATACAACACCACCCTGTGGGATGCGGCGGCGCGAGCGGGCGGCAAGATTACGGCCTTCGTCGGCATCATCGAATCACTGCGCAGCGCGACCAAGGGGCTGCCGCTGCCGGAGATCATGGAGCATGTGCTGGAACATAGCGGTCTGGTACCGCATTACCAGAACGAGACCGGCGCCAAGAAACGCGAGGCGCAGGAGCGGCTGGAGAACCTCAACGAACTGATCAACTCGGCGACCTTGTTCGTGCACGAGAACGAGGATGACAGTCTCACCGCCTTCCTCACCCATGCCTCGCTGGAATCGGGCGAGCATCAGGCGGGCGACAGCGAAGACGCATTGCACCTGATGACGGTGCATGCCGCCAAAGGTCTGGAGTTCCACACCGTGTTCATCACCGGCTTGGAAGAAGGCTTGTTCCCGCACCAGAACAGTATCGACAACGGCGATCTGGATGAGGAGCGCCGGCTGATGTATGTCGCCATCACGCGTGCACGTCGTCGTTTGTATATCACTTGTGCGCAGAGCCGCATGTTGCACGGCAAGACGAACTACAGCACGGTATCGAGTTTCCTGCGCGAGTTGCCGGAAGCCTTGTTGCACTGGATCACACCGCGCTTCACTGCGCGCAAGACCTTTGACAACGGTCGCCGCGAGACAGCAAGCTATGTCTCGGCATTCGGCAATACACCCAGCATGCCGCCCGCGCCGCCTTCGCCAAAATCGGCATGGCGCATCGGCCAGCAGGTGTTCCACCAGAAGTTCGGCGAAGGCACGGTGACGGATACCGAAGGCAGCGGCAACGAGGGTCGCGTGCAGGTCAATTTCAAACGCGCCGGCAGCAAATGGCTGGCGCTCGAGTATGCCAAGCTCACAGCCATCTGATGCGCGACTGCGCCTGATCGCGGAGAGCTACCAGCGCCTGACAGGCAAGCCGTTGCTGTCCGATATGCCGCAGGATGAAAGCGCACTGCGCGATGCGATGTGGCACGCGCCGTTCGCCATCGTTGCGCATGGCACCGAAGCCGATCCCATCTTCTTCTATGGCAACCGATACGCCTTGCAGCATTTTGAGATGAGCTTCGAAGAATTCGTGCAGTTACCGTCGCGTTTGTCGGCGGAGCCTGTGGCGCAGGATGCGCGCGAACAGGCATTGCGCATGGTCGCAGAGCGGGGATATATCGACGGCTATTCCGGCATGCGGGTGACGAAGAGCGGGCGCCGGTTCATGATCACGGATTGCACGATCTGGAACCTGCTGGAAGCAGACGGGACATTTCACGGACAGGCTGCGATCTTTGTGGCACAGGATCAAACGAACACCACAGGAGAACAATGATGAGCAAATCGTACAAAGAGATCACACGCGGCATCAGCAAAGAACTGACGACCTTCCGCAAAGAGGCACAGGTGCCGATGGCAGGCTTTGACAGCATGGCGATTGCCGCGATGTCGGAAGGAGTGCTAAGTGCCTTGCAGAAGGAATTGATCGCTACGGCTATCGCCGTCTCAACGCGCTGCGAAGGTTGTATCGGCTTCCATGTGCGCGGATTGGTGAAACTGGGCGCAACGCGCGAACAGATCAACGAGATGCTCGCGGTGGCGGTGTATATGGGCGGCGGGCCATCCTTGATGTATGCGGCGGAAGTGTTAACCGCATACGAAGAATTCACTCAGGCCTGAGCGGCTTCGGCTTTTTCGGGTGGCGGGAACTTCGCCACCAGCTTGTCCGGTAGGTCGCCCTTGTCGGCCATGGAGTCGGCGGAGAAAGCCATCACCGAGGTGACCAGCACGATGATCAGTGTCGGCATCAGCGCGATACGGGTGAGCGCCGTCCATACGATGCTCGCCATGCGCGGATCGCTGGCGATCTGACTGATCAGCCAGGCAATCAGGATCAGTGCGGCGGAAATCGCATAACCGATGATCAAGATGCGACAGCGTGTCCACGCCAGTCGCCAGTGCATCTGCACGAACCACACAGTATCTTGCTTGCTGCGCCAGTTGATGTAGGCCATTAGCGATCCGGAGAAGAACAGCGGGATCAGCAGACTGGGCATGCCCAGCTTCATCGCCAGCACGGCCGGTGTCATGAACAGGTCGAAGGCGAACAGACCGACGATGAAGAGGTTGTGCGGCGAGCGCGCGAGTCGTCTGGCTTCAGGACTGGGATTGAAATTCATCGAGTGGATTCCGTCTCATAGGCGGCGATCGCCGGGTTGGTTTCATCCAGCCAGGGGAAGATGTTGCGATAGCTGACATAGAGCGAAGTCAGACCGAGCGGCAATAACAGCAGCATGCCGATGCCGAACGGCAGGATGCCGAGCAGCATGGTGAGCAGCTGCATGATCAGGCTGTAAACGGTGTAAGGAATGATGTTGCGCAGCGTGCCGGCAAAGCTGGCGCGAAGGGCGAGCCAGGGCGAGATGCCGCTGAAGAACACCAGAATGGGCGCGTATTGCCAGGCTACCACCAGTGCCAGCATCAGCGTCAGGCCGATCAATACAGCCAGCGAGACACGGCTGTCGCCGCCGGCGATGGCCTGCATCAACAACTGCGAATCCTGCGCGCTGTGCATCTGTTCCATCAGCGCGGCGAACGATTCGCCACCCACCGTCACCATCACCGTCGAGGCGAACAACATGCCCAGCATCAGGAACGCACCCAGTGCGACCAGACTGGAGGTGTGTTTTTTGAAACCGGCCAGCAACATGGCGGGCGATACTTTCTCGTTCTCTTCCAGTGCGCGGCAGATGTTCATGAAGCCGTCCAGCATGATGGGCATCAGTGCCACGGCCAGCAAGGCGCCCACGACAGGTAACATCAGCGCCACGAATACCGAGAACACGCACAAGACTGCGCTGCTGATGCTGAGCAGGGGATTGCGCATCAGCAACTGATAGCCCTGTTTGACCCAGGTCCAGCCGCGCGCGGCTTCGAGTTTGCGTATCTCCATTGTTGTCTCCTATAGCCAGACCGGATGGTCGGTCGCGATGTGATTGCGCAGGATGCGCTCGAACACGACGGGGTCATGTGCGTTGACCATCTCGCCGACGCGCGGCAGGTGCAGATCGTACAGGCGCGAGATCCAGAAACGCAGCGCGGCCAGACGCAAGGTCATCGGCCAAGCACTTGCTTCAGTATCTGTGAACGGGCGCACCGCATGGTAGGCGCGCAGGAATCCATTGGCGCGATCTGCATCGAGATGCCCATCAGGCTGCATGCACCAGTCGTTGAGCGTGATCGCCACGTCGTACAACAGCACATCCGTGCAGGCGAAATAGAAATCGATCAGGCCGCCGACGCGGTCATCTTCCATCAGCACATTGTCGCGGAACAGATCGGCGTGGATCACACCGCGCGGCAAGTTGCCGGTATCACGTGCAGCATGCAAGGCGACTTCATCGGCCAGCAATTGTGCGGCGTCCTGCGGCAGGAAGCGCGCCACCTGTTGTGCGGCGGAAGCGCGCCATGCCGCGCCGCGCGGATTCTCCATCGGCTCTGCAAAACTCTGTCCCGCGATATGCATCTGCCCCAGCATCGCTCCAACTGCCGCGCATTGTTGGGCGGAGGGTTGCGTGACCGATTTGCCCGACAGGCGACTGACGATACAGGCCGGTTTCCCGTTCAGCTCACCGAGGAATTGGTTGTCGCGGTCAGCCACCGGCGCCGGGCAGGGAATGCCATGGCGCGCGAGGTGTGACATCAGATTCAGATAGAACGGCAGTTCGTCGCGCGTGAGCTTCTCGAACAGGGTCAGCACGAAGCGGCCGTTGCCGGTGGTGACGAAATAGTTGGTGTTCTCGATGCCGGCCGGGATGCCCTGCAACTCCTGAAGAGCGCCCAGCGAATAATGGGAAAGCCAATTCGTGATGTCTGCTTCAGAGACACTGGTGAAAACTGCCATGCCTGTTTCCCGTCAGAATTTCTTGATGATCCACTGCGGAACGCGCAGACCGGAATCCAGATTGTCCTGTCGGGCGAACTTGCCGTCGCCGCGTTCGTCGATCAGATAGTAGGGCACGCCGTGCTTGGGCGTGATCTTGATCATGTACAGCTTGCCGTGTGAACGATATTCCTCGACCACCGTCTCGCTTTGCTGGGTGATGGTCACCTCGGGAGCGAAGTCGGTATCGGCGTGTACGTTGAGCCCGATGAAGAGCAGGGCGAGCAGGGTAAGGATGCGCATGATGGTTTCCAATCGAATAGGGGTGCGATTCTACGTCAAAGATTGAGCTGCATCTCGCGTTCCGCCTGCGAAGGCTCGAATCCGCGCGTCTCATAATGTTTGAAGATGGCGGCAACGACTTCTTCCGGCTCGTCGATGACCTGGATCAGGTCGAGGTCGCCGGGGCTGATCACCTTCTCGTCCAGCAGCGCGGTCTTGAACCATTCCACCAGTCCGCCCCAGAACTTGCTGCCCACCAGGATGATAGGCATCTTGCGCGTCTTGCCGGTCTGCACCAGTGTCAGCGCCTCCATCAACTCATCAAGAGTGCCGAATCCGCCCGGCATCACCACGTAGGCACTGGCGAATTTCACGAACATCACCTTGCGCGTGAAGAAGTGATGGAAGGTCTGGCTGATGTTCTGGTACGGGTTGTTGTGCTGCTCATGCGGTAGCTGGATGTTGAGACCGACGCTGGGAGACTTGCCGTAGAAAGCGCCCTTGTTGGCCGCTTCCATGATGCCGGGGCCGCCGCCGGAGATCACCGAAAAACCGGCGTCCGACAACAGGCGCGAGATCTCTTCCGTCAACTGGTAATAGTGATGTTCATGCGGTGTGCGTGCGCTGCCGAAGATGCTCACCGCCGGATGGATGTTGTTCAGGCGTTCGGTCGCCGACACGAATTCTGACATAATGCCGAACACCCGCCAGGACTCCTTCGATTGCATCAATTCGGGCGATTGTGCCGGCGGCAGTTTCATATCGTTGTTCATTGCGGATCCCTATCTATGAAAACCCTGTTGTTGGTGGACGGTTCGTCCTATCTCTATCGCGCTTTCCATGCCATGCCCGACCTGCGCAGCCCGCAAGGCGAACCGACCGGTGCCATACAGGGTGTGCTCAACATGCTGCGCCGTCTGAAGGCCGACTTCCCGGCGGATTATAGCGCCTGCGTGTTCGACGCGAAGGGCAAGACGTTCCGCGACGACTGGTTCCCCGAATACAAAGCCAACCGCCCATCCATGCCGGACGATCTGCGTGCACAGGTCGAACCGCTGCACGAAGTGGTCGCGGCGGCAGGCTGGACCATCCTGCTGGTGGACGGTGTGGAAGCCGACGACGTGATCGGCACGCTGGCGCGCCAAGCTTCCGCCGAAGGTGCGCGCTGCATCATCTCCACCGGTGACAAGGACCTTACGCAACTGGTCGACGAGCATGTGCTGTGGATCAACACCATGAGTGAAGAAAAACTGGACGTCGCCGGCGTCACCGCCAAATTCGGCGTGCCGCCCGAGCGCATCGTCGATTACCTCGCGCTGGTCGGCGACACCGTGGACAACGTGCCAGGCGTCGCCAAGTGCGGCCCCAAGACCGCCGTCAAATGGCTCACCGAATACGGCACGCTGGACAACCTCATCGCCCATGCCGATGAAGTGAAAGGCGCGGTCGGCAACAATCTGCGCGCCGCACTGGAATGGCTGCCCATCGGCAAGAAGTTGGTCACCGTGAAATGCGATGTGTCGCTGGACAAACGTTTCGATGAACTGGTCGCCCCGGCAGCCGACACCGAAAAACTGAAGGCCATGTACGAACGCTTTGGCTTCCGTACCTTGATGCGTGAACTCACCGGCGAATCGCCCGCACCCAAACCGCGTGCCACAAGCAGCACCGCGCAGCGCGACTTCTCGCAACCGGAACCGCCGCAAGACCTGTTCCAGAATGACACCTCCAACTACGAAGCTATCCTCACTGAGTCGCAGCTCGAAACGTTGTTGAGCAAACTGATGGCCGCGCCGCTGGTGAGCATCGACACCGAGACCACCGGCCTCGATCCCATGGTTGCGCAACTGGTCGGCATCTCCGTCTCCATCGCGCCGCACGCAGCCGCCTACATCCCGCTGGCGCACCACTACCCCGGTGCGCCGGAACAGATCGCTTTCGACCGTGCGCTGGAGATGCTCAAATCCTGGCTGGAAAGTAGCGAGCACAAGAAGCTGGGCCAGAATTTGAAATACGACCAGCACATCTTCGCCAACCACGGTGTCGCCCTGCGCGGCGTCGCCGAAGACACCCTGCTGCAATCCTACGTGTTGGAATCGCACAAGCCGCACGAGATGGGCAATCTTGCCTTGCGTCATCTCGGCATGAGTACCATCAGCTACACCGACGTGGTGGGCAAGGGCGCCAAGCAGATCGGCTTCGATCAGGTCGATCTCGAAACGGCCACCAAGTACGCGGCGGAAGATGCCGACGTCACCCTGCAATTGCACCAGACCCTGTCGCCACAACTGCAAGGTCGCTTGGCCGAGGTGTATCGCGACTTAGAGATGCCGGTGCGCGAGGTGTTGTTCAAGATGGAACGCAACGGCGTGCTCATAGACAGCGGCAAGCTGTCGCGGCAGAGCCACGAGTTAGGCCTGCGCCTGAACGAGATCGAGAAGCAAGCATTCGAACTGGCCGGCCAACCGTTCAACCTCGCCTCGCCCAAACAATTGCAGGAGATCCTGTTCGACAAACTCGGCATCCCTTCCAAGAAGAAGACCGCCACCGGCGCGCGTTCCACCGACGAAGAAGTGTTGCAGGAGCTCGCCCTCGACTACCCCTTGCCCAAGCTGCTGCTGGAGCACAGAGGCATGGCAAAACTCAAATCCACCTACACCGACAAACTGCCGCAGATGGTGAACGCCAAGACAGGCCGCGTGCACACCAGCTACTCGCAAGCCGTGGCCGTCACCGGACGTCTCTCCTCCAGCGATCCCAACCTGCAGAACATCCCCATCCGCACCCCCGAAGGCCGCCGCATCCGCGAAGCCTTCATCGCACCCGCAGGCAGCCGCATCGTCTCCGCCGACTACTCGCAGATCGAACTGCGCATCATGGCCCACCTCTCCGGTGACGAAGGTTTGCTCAAAGCCTTCGCCAACGGCGAAGACATCCACCGCGCCACTGCCGCCGAAGAGTTCAGCGTGGCGCTGAATGATGTGAGCAGCGAACAGCGCCGCTACGCCAAAGTCATCAACTTCGGCCTCATCTACGGCATGTCCGCCTACGGCCTCGCCTCACAACTCGGCATCGAAAACAGCGCCGCCAAGCAATACATCGACGTCTACTTCGCGCGTTACCCCGGCGTGAAGCGCTACATGGACGACACGCGCGAACAAGCCAAGGCGCAAGGTTTTGTCGAGACATGGTTCGGTCGTCGTTTATGGCTGCCAGAGATCAACGGGGCGAACGGCATGCGTCGTCAGGCGGCGGAACGTGCGGCGATCAATGCGCCGGTGCAGGGGACGGCGGCTGACTTGATCAAGTTGGCGATGATTGCGGTGCAGGATTGGTTGGAGAAGGAAAAGTTGGAAACCAAGATGATCATGCAGGTGCATGATGAATTGGTGTTGGAAGTGCCGGAGGCAGAGTTATCTCTGGTGAAGGAGAAGGTTAGGGAGTTGATGTGTGGGGTGGCTGAACTCAAGGTTCCTCTCGAAGTTGGGATGGGGGAGGGGATGAATTGGGATGAGGCGCATTGAGTAGTTTGCGTTTCTCAACTTCAAAACCGTCGGGGGTTGCCCGACAGCAAGTTACTTTCTTTTGCTTCGCCAAAAGAAAGTAACCAAAGAAAAGGCGACCCTAGTTTGCCGCCCACTGCGTGGGTTCCCTGCGTTGCTCGGCAAGTCAGGCGGCTGCGGAACTCGCGCTGCGCGCTCAGACAGTCCTCGCCGAAATCCCCTGACTTGCCTGCGCTACTCGGCGGCGCTCAAGGGAAAGAAAAGCGAAGAACAAAACCGTATGGTGGGCAGTAAGCTGCCCACCATAGTCAAAGCAATTCGACACCAGCACATTGGAAATAAATGATAAGTGTGTTGTATTTGCCATGACCGTTGCGCATTAGATTATTCAAGGGAAATTACATTGGGGTGCAGCAAAAAATACAAGAATAAGCTTTGCGTATATTGCAGAATTGCAATGTCTACCACGGCTGATCATGTCTTTCCAAGAGAGCTCTTCCAAAAGGAGCAGCGAGATATGCTCCCTAAAGTCCCTTCATGTGAGAAATGTAATAACGAAAAGTCACAACTTGAGCATTACTTACTTTCCATTCTTCCTTTTGGAGCTACGCATCAAAATGCAGAGAAGGCGCTCTCAATTGATGCGAAGAAGCGGCTAGAAAATAACAAAAAACTTCACAATGAAATACGGAAAGGCTTTAGCTATCAGCAAATCCCAATAATGGGTGGTGGACAAGAAAAAAGATTAACAGTTGAGCTGGATAGCGACGCTCTTCATGAATTTGTTGGGTATATCGGCAGGGGGCTAATTTGGCATCATTGGGGTAGATACCTGCCTTTGAACTGTTCTTTCAAAATATTTACTCCCTCACCTGTAGGGATAGAGTTTGTTTCTGGTTTTTTCAATTTACATTCAAATCGTCGCGTTGATATTGAGCTGGGAAACAACACCGTCAGGTATAAGGGGGTAATGAGTGAAATTGATGACGGATTATCAATGTGGGCAATTCAAATGCTTGGCGGAATTACAGTGTCTGATAAGAACCAGAGTTTCGTGTTCAGTAACAGTTTTGTGGCAATGATTACCGGATCACCAGAAATGCTAAATAAACTGAATGTGGAATAGCCCTCAGAATATTGATGGGTGTTTACTCGTCTTTGCGACATGCAGGTGGGCACGAAGTGCCCACCCTGTGGTTTAGAACTTTGTCTTCCTTCCCCTGTGCGCCGCTGAGTAGCGCAGGCTGGTCAGGGGATGTCGGCGAGGACTGTCTGAGCGCGTAGCGCGAGTTCCGCAGCCGCCTGACCAGTCGAGCAACGCAGGGAACCCCGAAGGGGCGGCGCAGTGGGGTCGCCTTCTTTTTGGTTACTTTTTCTTGGCGAAGCAAGAAAAAGTAACTGGCTGTCGGGCTACCCCCGACGGTGTTGCTTTTGAATTGGTTTTCAGAACATCGAATGCTTCGACAAGCTCAGCACGAACGGAAGATAGGATGTCTCCTATCAAATATTCTCCGCACTCTGCGCCGTCATCTTCACCCCAATAGCATCCATCAATTTTCGTACCGTTTCGTAGCCAGGCTTAGCACCGGGCGCGAGAATTCGGCAATCATTGGTGCCATTATTGACGTACTACTGCAAGGCGAAGATACTCGGTTATCTCCCATCCCTCGGACTCTATACGAACGTGAAACGTCATCTTGTGACTATTACACTCGCGCTGATTGCGCTCACCATGGTGAGCAAGAGTGCGCTTGCCGATAGCATTGAAGCGACGCTTCGCTATGCGGAGGCTAACCGTAGCAATACAGCGCAGGTGGTTGCAAAGGCGGAAACCCAACTCAGGCTTATGCAAGCCGATCTGCGTATTGCCCGTGAAATTGAAAGGGATGCGCTTCATCAGGGAGACAATGCGGCGCTCGCGCTGGCGCGTGAGGCGATCGCCGAAACCGAGCGGGGGATCGGCGAGACTCGGCAGCTATTGACGCGTGCGCAGTCATTGCTCGCGCAACGGGAGCGGACTCTGGAACAGCTGCGTGCCGCTCGAAGAGCTGGCTCTGCTGGCGACGGTGTCGTGGTGGCCGACGGCGGTGATGTCCGTCGATACAACGCCGATGGAGTGGAGTTGGGCGAAGCCACAGGGAGGTTGCAGGCCGGTGAGACGATACGTACCGGCAGTGACGGCAGCGCCAGACTGTTTCTCGGTGAGATGGGTAGCCAGGCCCAACTCGCGCCAGATAGTGAATTCACCGTAGGCGAAGGGGATACGCTGCGCGACTTTATCGGCCAACTGAAGCAAGGGGTGGTACGTCTGTTGGTTCGCCTCGATGGCAAGTCGCGCTTCGAGGTGCGCACACCTGCAGCAGTCTGCGCCGTGCGCGGCACTGATTTTGCGGTGGAGAACAAAGATGGGCAAACGCGCGTGCGGGTGTTCAGTGGTGTGGTCGAAGTCACCGCTTCCGCCCATGGCCAAACCATCGAGATGAATGCCGGCCAGCAGTGGAACTCGGGTGAGCAACAGGTGGCGCCTTTCGATGTGAACGACTTCCCCGCACCTTGGGAGAGCGAGCATGATGCACACTGACAGTCCGCTACGCCCGCACAATTGCACTAAACGGTTGCGGTACGGATGGGGCATCCTGTTTGTCTGGCTCCTCGCTATCCCGCTGGGTGCGACGGCTGCCTGCACTATCGAATACAGTGATGGCCTGATCCATGCGCTCAGTCGTGCCACCGGGCAGTATGTGCCCAAGCAGCATGGCAATTTCTCCAATCTTGCCCAATGCCAGTCTGCACTCAACGATGCGGTCATCAAATCCGGTGACCCGACCTTGCGTATGAACATGAAATGCACAGGTTGCAGCAGCAGCCAGCAGCAGGGTCAGGGTTCATCGTCGGGTGTCGATGCATCGGCACAGGCCGCCAAGAAGAAATTTGATGCACAGAAGAAGGCCGAAGAGCAGGCTGCACAACAGCAATTTCTGCGCGACAAGCAGAAGCTGTCGCAGGAGCTCAAGGGCGTAACACCCTCCCCCTCCAATGCAATTGTGCTCAAATCCCCGCCGCCGTCGGACGCCGCGCGCCAGCAACTCGACTGTGTCCTCCGGGATTCGCTCAAATCGGAAAGCGACAATCGGCTTCCGCCGGGCGGAGACTGGCAGAACCTTCGGGACTGCACGCCCTTGGATGTTGCCGTGCCACCTGTGCCCGAGCCCGTTCCGGCCGGATACGTCACGCCCACCAATGAGGCCGCGGGGCGGGAATTCCTCTCCGGCATCGTTCGCCAGCTTATGGCGACTCGCCAGCAGCTTAAGCAGCAGGATCAGGAGATCGTGCGCCTTGAGCAGGAGTTGGCGCAGGTGGAAGCGCGCAAGCCGGTGGGCGGGCTCAAAGAGGCACCCCGGGAAAGTGATGCGCTGAAGCGCGCCCGTGAGGCCCTGGCTAAAGCCCGGGCCTCACGCCAGCAGACCGCCGAGCAACTGCAGCGATTGGAAGAGCAGGAAAAAATGTCCACAAAAGGGCAAAGAACTCAATGAAAACGAGGAGGTGTTTATGCGTAGCTTAGCTGTTGTCGGATGTTTTCTGTGCTTGCTGCTGGCGGGGTGCACTATGCCAGTGCCGTCAGCGGCTCGCCCCTCTGTCAGCGCAAACGCCATCAGCATGCCAGCTGACGCTGCCCCGGCGCTCCCGCCGGAGGTCGCTACAACGCGACCACGCGCCACGGGTACGCCGGAGGATGCCCGCCGCCACATGGTGCGCGGCATGACCGCCATCGAGATGGCGAAATCTGATGCGGAACTCGCCGGCGCCGAGGAGGAGTTCCGCATCGCCACGGAGATTGCCCCCACCATGGCTGCGGCTTGGTTCAACTTGGGTGCCGTGCTGGCGCGCATGCAGCGCTTCGAAGAGGCCATCGCCAGCTACAACAGCTATCTCGACCTTGCGCCGAATGCCGAGGATGCGCCACGTATTCGCGACGAGGTGATCAAGCTGCAATATCGCCAGGAGCAGCAGGCCAGGAAGCATGGGCGAGCCGGCATCTGGGTGTCCGACGAAGGCGCAATCTACGAGCTTGCCATCGATGGCGAGCGCATGGTGCTGAAGACCAACAGTCGTCGTGTACCCGAGTCCGAGGTGCGCTCTACTTACACTATGGTTGGCAGCGTACCCATCACTCAATATGAACGTGCCGAATACCAATTCACCCTGCGTGGCTCCCGACTGGCGGGGATCTGGAAGCGCGAGGCGCTAAAGGCGGATAAATGTACGGTGCCGCCCGAAACGGCCGAGGCGGTGGGTGAACTGAATGATCGGGAGCGTACCCTGGTGCTACGGCATCAGCGCACTGTCTTCAGGGCCGCGACGCAGATGTCGGTGCTCTCCAATGACTATTGCGGTGAAGTTGTCGCGCTCGAGAAGATAGGCGTCGTGGAGAAACTGCACGGACCGCTTCCCAGTGGCGGGCTGGGTGTTGCACCCATCGGTCTTACCCAATGGTGGGACGGCGGTTTCTCCGCCATCCAGTTCGGCTGGCAAGGGCGTATGGGTGTCTCTGTCCCCGAGAATTCCGCCGCCTACGCCGCCGGGCTGCGCGATAAGGACGAGATCCTGGCCATTGACGGCGTTGCCATGAGCACCCTCACCGCCGGGCAAGCCATGATGCGCCTGTCAGGGCAACCCGGATCGCCGGTGACGCTGCTCATCGCGCGCGAAGGTGTCGATGAACCCTTGACGATTACCATGCGGCGCGTAGAAGTGCGGAGATGAGTCTGCGAGTTCAACAACTCTTTGATCAATGTCAACGATAGGGACGCTGTGATGCGCTACTCACTTATCATTCCACTCACCTTGCTGGCGCTTGGCGGTTGCGCTTCCTCCCCTGACTCGCCCGAATTTGCACCGGAAATCATGCCCATCACACAGGCAGGCGGGGCCGCACATGGTGCTCGCACTCCGGTCGTGCGACCCAAGGCCACCGGGACCGCGGAGGATGCTCGGCGTCACATGCTGCGCGGCAGCGCAGCCATCGAGATGGCGAAGAGCAATGCGGACTTGGCTGTGGCCGAGGATGAGTTCCGTATGGCAGCAGAGATCTCGCCGCAGATGGCGGAGGCCTGGTTCAACCTGGGAGCTGTACAGACGCGGGTGGGACGCTACCGGGAGGCCATCGCCAGCTACAAGCAGTACCTTGCCCTGATGCCGAACGCAGAGGATGCACCGAAGTTGCGCGATGAGTTGGTCAAGCTGGAGTTCCGAGCCGAGCAACAGGAGCGGGTGAAATCACGCGAAGGGATCTGGTTGGTTTACGCGCCCGTCAACGAACACACCCGTTATGGCAGCAACAGGGTGGACGACCCCGTACCTTATCGTCTCAGCCTGAACGGCAGTCGCATCGCTTTGCATTCGTACCGCCACGACGGGGTGCGTGCCGATGTGGGATTCTTTGGACAGGACTATGCACTCCAGGCGGTCGAGCGCACCTTCATCCTCGACATTAAGGGCTCATCACTCAGTGGTACGGGCAGGCGCGGTGCTTTCGCGCTAGACGAGTGCACGGTTCCGGCAGAGGAGATGGAGGTAAACGGCGAGATTGATGATCGCAGTGGCAAAATCACACTGCGTTACCGGGAACAGACGTATGTGCTGGATCAGCAAGGGTCGCTGTTGCTGGGAACCACAGCCTGCAACGGCGTCAATGTCTCGGGCACTCGCGACGTTACACTGGAGATGCGCGGCCCTCTGCCTGCTGGTGGCATAGGGGCATTGCTTAATTTTTACGAGGAGTTGGAAGTGGATCAGGACCCGCATCCCGGCTTCGAGGCTGCCGCAGCGGGCCTGACCGAGGATGACGTCATCCTGGCCGTGGATGGGGTAAAGGTTTCCGGTGTGGGCATGTCGGACCAAGACATCATTCGGCATCTGCGCGGAGAGCCGGGTTCGGAAGTGGTGCTGACAGTGAAGCATGATGGTGCCGATCAGACCGTTACACTACGGTTTCGCCGAGGGGCGCTACCGGACAAGAACATCGATAATCCGAATTTGCCCTGGCTGCATTGATGGGTATCGCTATGCTCAACCCATCCTGCGTTGCAGGTAATCAGGGCGAACGGTATGTCATGAAGCTCAACGCGAACGTTGCGTCCGCAAATACAACTCCTCCACCTTAGCCCTGGCCCAGGGCGTCCGCCTCAAAAACTTCAAACTCGATTTCACACTCGGGTCATGCGTGAAGCAGCGGATGGGGATGGCTTCGCCCATGGCTTCCCAGCCCATGCTCTCGGATAGCTGCGTGACGATCTTTTCCAGTGTGATGCCTTCCAGCGGCGGGCGGTTGGTGTTTGGGGTAGTCATGCGCGGATTTTACAGGGGAACGGCGGGGGCTAGCGTTTACAATGCGCGCCTTGTCTCCACGTTGTCCCTGCCATGACCGAACCCGTCCGCCTTGCCAAACGACTTGCCGAATTGACCGCGTGCTCGCGCCGCGAGGCGGAGCTGTATATCGCGGGCGGCTGGGTGAAGGTGGACGGGCAGGTGGTGGAGTTGCCGCAGTTCATGGTGACGGATCAGAAGGTGGAGCTTGATCCGGCGGCCAAGGCGGTGCCGGTGGAGCCGGTGACGATCTTGTTGCATCAGCCTGCCGATCTGGAAGATGAAGCGGTGACATCGCTGCTGCGTGCCGAGTCGCAAACGGAGGATGACCATTCCCATATCCGCGTGCTGCAACAACATTTCGTGCGCATGACGCCTTGTCTGCCGCTGGAGCCGAAGGCGAGCGGGTTGGTGGTGTTCACGCAGGACTTCCGTGTGTCGCGCAAGCTGGTGGACGGGGCGGCGACGGTGGAGCAGGAGTATGTGGCGGAGGTGTCGGGTGAATTGTCGGAGGAGGGGCTGAAGCTGCTCAATCATGGGCTGACTTACAGCGACAGGCCTTTGTCTCCGGCCAAGGTCAGTCGCCAGAGCGAGACCAGGTTGCGCTTCGCGCTGAAAGGTGTGCGGACGGGACAGATCGCATTCATGTGTGAAAGCGTGGGCTTGCAGTTGTTGAGCCTGCGCCGTTTGCGTATTGGCCGCTTGTCCATGGGCAAGTTGCCGCCGGGTCAATGGCGTTATCTGGCACCGTATGAAAAGTTCTAAAGCCGGGCTGGAGATGGAGGCGTTCTGCCAGTGGGATGGCGATACGCTGGTGTTGAACATCCTGGGCCGTCCCCGTGCGAACCGGACGCGCGTCGGCAAGGTGATCGGTACGCAGCTGGAGGTTTATGTTGCGGAGAATCCGGTGCGTGGACGCGCTACAGCGCATCTGGTGCGTTATCTGGCGGGTCGTTTCGAGGTGCCGGAAAAGGCGATCACGGTGGTGTTCGGGGTGTACAGCGTGAACAAGCAGTTGCGCATCAAGGCGCCGAATAAATTGCCTGCAGTGATCGCGAAGCGGCTGGATGCCGCTTCCGAGTGAATCAGCCGAAGAATTTCTTCAGCGCGTTGCCCAGCCAGCCGCCCGATGTGTCGGACTTCTTGATCTCGACACCGAGGGATTGCACGACGGCTTCGACATAATCGGCATCGTCGCCCTTGATGTGGTTGACCAGCCAGATCTTCAGCATGGATAGCAGTTCAGGCGCGACGTTCTCGCCTGCGGCGGCGCGTTTCTGGAATTCTCCGACGCGCTTGGTGAATATCTCGTGCACGCGTTTGTGTGCCTTGTAGAAGGGGTAATTCGCCTTCTCCTGCAGTTCCTCTTCGAAACTGAAGTGGGACAGGGTGTAATCGACCAATTCACCCAGCACGTGATTGATCACTGCGGTGTCGCCACCCTCGTTGGCGGTATTCAATTCGTTGATCAGATCGACGATGCGCCGATGCTGTTTGTCGATGACTTCGATCCCGGTGTCCAGCTCATTGGACCAGTGCAGGTATGCCATAATCTCCTCTCGTGCGATGCGTCGAACGTAGTAATTTTTATAACTGCGGGCCGCATTCTTTACTACCCCTACTTGTGAGTCAACTAAAATGCGCCCGACCTTTTTCATCGGGTATATCTGATGTCCGACCTTATCCCGCAAGACGATCGCTCCTTATTGCGCCGCTATCTGCTGGCGGGATATTTGTTGATGATCGTGTATGCCAGTCTGTCTCCTTTTGCCGGTTGGCAGGCATCGAATGCGACCTTTTGGGAAGTGCTCACTTCGCCGTTGAGTCAGGCCTACACGGGATTCGATGCGGCCGCCAATTGGCTGGCCTATCTGCCCCTGGGCATGTTGCTGGCGCTAAATCTGAGCACGCGACTCCGACCCTCGCACAGTGTGTTGCTGGCGACACTGGCGGCAGCGATGTTGTCGGTGGCGATGGAATACCTGCAGATGTATCTGCCGGTACGCGCCAGCGCCAATGTGGATATCTTGACCAATGGCGCGGGGGCGTTGTGCGGCGCAGCACTGGCGGTGCTGATCGCACCGCAACAATGGTTCGCCCGCGCCACGCAATGGCGTATCGAGCTGTTTCAGCGGGGTGACGGGGTGGATTTCGGATTGGCGCTGGTGATGTTGTGGATGTTCGCGCAGATCAACCCCTCGCTGCCCATGCTCGGCAATGTGTTCCTCACCGAAGAAGCGGGACGCATCGCGGCCTTCGCACCGCCGCAGTTCAGTAAGTGGGCGAGCGCGGCGGTGGCCTGCAACCTGTTGCTGATCGGCTTGCTGCTGCAAACCCTGGTCCGCATCCGCCGTCATGTGGTGGCGGCATTGCTGCTGATGCTGAGCGTGGTGGCGCTGGGCAAATTCATCACGGCGGCGGTGCTGCTGCGGTCCTGGGCTTTGATGTTGTGGTTGAACGGTGAGGCAGTGCTAGGCCTGTTGGCAGGACTGGCGCTGACCGGAGCCAGCTTCTGGTTGCAGCGTTCGGTGCTGCTGTGGGCGGCGCTGGCGACGAGCGCGGTATATCTGGCACTGGCGGCAGGGGTATTGGACAGTGCAGCCCCCGCGGCTGCCATGCGCTTGTATCATTGGCACTACGGTCATCTGCGCAACTTCAACTGGATGTCGCAGATCGCCTCGGCGGTGTTTCCAGTCTTGCTGCTGATCTATCTGGCGTGGGCACGTCGCCGCATCATGAATGTGGAGGAAAGAGACAAATGACGCAGTTTTTCGACAAGCATGTGTTCTTCTGCACCAACCAGCGCGAGGATGGCAGTGATTGTTGCAACAACCACGGCGCGCAGAAGGCCCGCGACTACGTGAAGGACAAGGTCAAGGCGCTGGGTATCTCGGATCGCCACAACAAGATCCGCATCAATTCGGCCGGATGCCTGGACCGTTGCGACGACGGTCCGGTGCTGGTGATCTATCCGGAAGGCACGTGGTACACCTTCGTCGACGAAAGCGATCTGGACGAGATCATTGAAGAACATTTGAAGAATGGTCGCGTGGTGGAGCGGCTGAAGATCTGATGGCTGTTACCCTGAAAAACTATGAGCTGGAAGGTCCGGCAGGGTACCTCGAAGGCGTGGTGCATCTGCCGGATGGCGAATTGCGTGCCATCGCCGTGGTGGCGCATCCGCTACCCACCATGGGCGGCACCATGGAGAACAAGGTTGCGGTGACGCTGGCCAAGACCTTTGCAGACATGGGTTGTGCGGCCTTCCGCTTCAACTTTCGCGGCGTCGGTGGCAGTGCTGGCGAGTTCACCGGCGGTGAAGGCGAGACGGAAGATCTGCTCGCCGTGGTGAGCTACGCGCAGGAACAGTTCGGCAGCGAACTGCCTCTGGTGTTGTCCGGCTTCTCGTTCGGCGGTTATGTCGCAGCACGCGCCGCGCAACGATTGCAGCCGCAACATTTGGTGCTGGCTGCCCCGGCCGTCGGTCGTTTCGCAATGCCCGCCGTGTCACCCGATACGCTGGTGGTGCATGGTGAGCACGATGATGTGGTGCCACTGGCCGATGCGCTGGAGTGGGCGCGGCCGCAGCATCTGCCTGTCGTGGTGCTGCCGGCGGCAGAACATTTCTTTCACGGACGCCTGACACAATTGCGCGATATCGTGAAGAAGCATTTCAATGGAGTACCGTTTTGAATCCAGTCATACAAGCCACAGGCCTGCAAAAATCCTACGCCGGACATCGCGTGGTGGACGGCCTCGACCTGTCCATACGCAAAGGCGAATGTTTCGGCCTGCTCGGCCCCAACGGCGCGGGCAAGACCACCACCCTGCGTCTATTGCTGGGGCTGATCGAGCCCGATGCGGGCACGGCGAACTTGCTCGATCTGCCGGTGCCGCAAGCAGCGCGCGAGGCGCGTATCAAGGTGGGTGTGGTGCCGCAGATGGACAACCTCGATCCTGACTTCACCGTGGCGGAGAACCTGCTGGTGTATGGCCGCTATTTCGGCATGCACGACAGCGAGATCGAGGCGCGCATCCCCGATTTGCTCGAATTTGCCAGCCTCACCAGCAAGCGCGACGCGAAAGTGCCGACGCTGTCAGGCGGCATGAAACGTCGCCTGACGCTGGCACGCGCGCTGGTGAACGATCCTGATGTGGTGTTTCTCGACGAGCCGACCACCGGCCTCGACCCGCAGGCGCGCCACCTGATCTGGCAACGTCTGAACGCGCTGACGCAACAGGGCAAGACGCTGTTGCTCACTACCCACTTCATGGACGAAGCAGAGCGCTTGTGCCACCGGCTGGCGGTGATGGACAACGGCAAGCTGATCAGCCAGGGATCGCCGCGCGAACTCATCGAAAGCAACATCGAGCCGCAGGTGGTGGAGGTGTTCGGCGAGACGGCCGGGCAATGGGCGAGCGAGCATGCCGGAAAGTATGCGCAGCGTCATGAAGTCAGTGGAGAGTCGGTGTTCTGTTACGTGCACGATGCGCAGCAACTGGTGGCGCATCTGCAAGCGCAGACTGAGTTGCGCTACCTGCATCGCCCGGCGAATCTGGAAGATGTGTTCCTGAAGCTGACCGGAAGAGAGATGCGCGAATGAATCTGATCTTCCGCATGCTGTGGGTGATCATCCGCTCCTTTTTCATGGCGCGGATGGAGAGGCCCTATGCGAGCGCACTCTTCTTGCGTGTGTTGCCGAACGATATCGACATCAACTTGCATATGAACAATGGCCGCTATCTGACTATCTGTGATTTGAATCGTGTGGATGTGTTTGCGCGCAGCGGTCTGTTGAAGGCGATGTTCAAGCGCAACTGGATACCGGTCATCGCCGAGCACACGATGACATACAAGAAACCGCTGAACCTCTTTCAGCGATACGAGGTGAAGACAGTAGTGCAGTACTGGGACGAGAAGTATTTCTATATGGCACATACCTTCATGTGCGGAGACATAGTCGCTGCTGAAGGAACATCAAAAGGCTGCGTCTATGCGCGGGGCAAGGGTGTGGTGGCGCCGGCCGAAGCTTTTGACGCAGTAGAACAGGATAGGTCGAAATGAGTGTTCAATATTTTGCATTGCCGCGTTTGACGCTGCGCTTCTTCCCCATCTGGCGCAGGCAGTGGCTGGTGTGGCGCAAGGTCGCCGTGCCCGCCATTCTGGGTCATCTGGCCGATCCGGTGATCTACATGCTGGGCCTGGGTTACGGTCTGGGCAGTTTGTTGCCTGAGATGGGTGGCACTTCTTATATCGCCTTCCTTGCGGCAGGTACCTTGTGCTACAGCAGCATGAACAGCGCCAGCTTCGAATCGTTGTACGGCGCTTTCGCGCGCATGCACGAGCAGCGCACATGGGAAGCCATCATGAACACGCCGGTGACACTGGACGATATCGTGCTGTCGGAGATCCTCTGGTCGGCGACCAAGAGCTTGATGTCGGGCGTGGCCGTGCTCATCGTGATCTGGCTGCTCAACCTGACCAATTCGCTGATGTCGTTATGGATGATCCCGCTGGTGTTGCTCATCGGTCTGACCTTTGCCGCAGTCGGTCTGATCATGACCGCGCTGGCACCCGCCTACGACTTCTTCATGTACTACTTCACGCTGGTCATCACACCGCTGATGCTACTATGCGGCGTCTTTTTTCCGGTCACCCAGCTGCCGGAGGCATTGCAGGCGCTTGCCGCCGCCTTGCCGCTGACGCATGCGGTGGATCTGGCGCGCCCCTTGATGAAGGGGGAGGTGCCGGCGCAGGCGGTTTTCCATATCGGCGTGCTGCTGACCTATGCGCTGGTCGGGTTCTATTTGTCTCTGCTTCTGTTCAGACGTAGATTGTCGAGGTTCTCATAATGTTGTGGCTGAAAGCATTCAATATATTTTTCGTGGTCAGCTGGTTCGCCGGCTTGTTCTATCTGCCGCGCATCTTCGTCAACCACGCGATGGCGGAGGAGGCGGCGGTGAAGGAACGTCTGAAACTGATGGAGCGCAAACTGTACAAGTTCGTCACGCCCATCGGTGCGCTGGCCGTGATCACCGGTCTGTGGCTGTGGTTCGGTTACGGGTTCACAGGCGGCTGGTTGCACGCCAAAACTACTTTCGTGGCGGGTCTGGTCGCTTATCACCTGTACTGCGGTCATCTGGTGAAGGTGTTCGCGGAAGACCGCAATGTGCGCAGTCACGTGTGGTTCCGTTTCTTCAATGAAGTGCCGGTGCTGGTGTTGCTGGCGGTCGTCATACTCGTCGTCGTGAAGCCTTTCTGATGAAAGTCTTGGGCTCTTCATTTTGCGGGCGAATCGCGGCGTCGCGTGCTCGCTCACTCCTCGCCTACCCATCGCGGTATGTCTCGTCGTTCGCTGCGCGGCTCCTTGCGCTTCATCCCGCAAGAATGAATTCCCAAGGACTTTCATATGCCTGATTTCTTCGCCACCTGTCCGCGCGGACTGGAAAAACTCCTTTCCGATGAGCTGACCTCATTCGGAGCCACCGCGGTGAAAGCGACCGACGGTGGTGTCGGTTTCTCGGGTGATTGGCCGACCTGCTATCGCGTCAATCTGCAAAGCCGCCTCGCGTCGCGCATCCTGTGGCGCGTGCAGGCACCGACGCCGTATCGCAACGAACAGGATGTGTACAAGGCCACCTACGATCTGCCTTGGACACGCTGGTTCGATGTGAAGCACACCATTTTGGTCAAGGTCACGGCGATCAAGAGTCCGCTGACCAGTCTGGAATTCATCACGCTCAAGATCAAGGATGCGGTATGCGACAAATTCCGCGCCGAGAAGAAGGAGCGGCCCAGCGTGGCCAAGCTGGAACCCGATATGCGCATCCACGCTTTCTTCGAGGGTGACAAGTTCACGCTGTATCTGGATACCTCGGGCGAGCCGCTGTACAAGCGCGGTGTGCGCACGCATACCAACATCGCGCCGCTGCGCGAGAATCTGGCGGCCGGCATCCTGATGATGACGGGCTGGAAACCAGGCATTCCGCTGCTTGATCCGATGTGCGGCAGCGGCACTTTCCTGATCGAGGCGGCGCAGATGTCGCTCAACATCCAGCCGGGTATTGCGCGCCATTTCGCTTTCGAGAAACTGAAGAACTTCGATGCCAAGACCTGGGCCGCGATGCGCGAAGCGGCCATCGCCGCGCAGAAGCCGGTATGCGAATTGCCGCTGCACGGAAGCGATCTGTATGGCGATGCGCTGGTGGCGGCGCACCAGAATCTGGAAGAAGCGGGCATACGCGAGACCGTTGATCTGAAGCAGTGCAACGCGCTGGAAGCCTCGCCGCCGGAGAAGGAAGGCATACTCGTTGCCAATCTGCCTTACGGCGAACGTATGGGCGACGAAGACGAGCTGGCGGAGCTGTACCCTAAATTAGGCGATGCACTGAAAAAGAAGTTCGGCGGCTGGAATGCCTACTTGTTCACGGGCGATCTGCGTATCGCCAAGTTGATGCGGCTGACGCCGTCCAAACGTACGCCGCTGTTCAACGGCGCGATCGAGTGTCGTCTGTTCGAATACAAGATCGTCAGCGGCAGCAACCGCAAATAAAAAGCCGCCTCAGGGCGGCTTATTACTGAGATTGAATCATCAAGAGAGTTTCAGATGTTCGGTGCCGCTCATCACATCTCTGTCCTTGCTCTCGTTGCTTTCCAGTTTGATGCGCAGACGCAGGTCGTTGACCGAGTCGGCGTTCTTCAGCGCTTCCTCGTAACTGATCATGCCGGCCTCGAACAGGTCGAACAGCGCCTGGTCGAAGGTCTGCATACCGATCTCGCGCGACTTGGACATCACTTCCTTGATCTGGTGCACCTCGCCCTTGAAGATCAGGTCTGAGATGAGCGGTGAGTTGAGCAGGATCTCGAACGCGGCAGCGCGTCCTTTACCGTCCCGTTTTGGGATCAATCGTTGCGAGATGAGTGCTTTGACATTCAGCGACAGGTCCATCAGCAGTTGTTCGCGACGTTCTTCGGGGAAGAAGTTGATGATGCGGTCCAGCGCCTGGTTGGCGCTGTTGGCGTGCAGCGTTGCCATGCACAGGTGGCCGGTCTCGGCGAAGGCCACCGCATACTCCATGGTCTCGCGGTCGCGGATCTCGCCGATCAGGATCACATCCGGCGCCTGGCGCAGCGTGTTCTTCAGCGCGTTGTGCCAGTTGTCGGTATCCACACCGACTTCGCGGTGGGTGATGATGCACTTTTGGTGTTCGTGCACATACTCGACCGGATCCTCGATGGTGATGATGTGGCCGAAACTGTTGAAGTTGCGGTAGCCGATCATGGCCGCTAAGGTGGACGATTTACCAGAGCCGGTACCACCGACCAGGATCACCAGACCGCGCTTGGTCAGCGTGACTTCCTTCAGCACATCAGGCAGACGCAGTTCCTCGAAACTGGGTATCTTGGTGGTGATGGTACGCAACACCATGCCGACCTTTTGCTGCTGCATGAACACGTTGACACGGAAGCGGCCGATACCCGGCGGACTGATGGCGAAGTTGCATTCGTGTGTGGATTCGAACTCCGCTGCCTGGCGGTCGTTCATGATGCTGCGCGCCAGTTCTTGCGTATGTTGAGCCGACAATATCTGATTGGAAACCGGCGTCATCTTGCCGTCCACCTTGAACGCCGGCGGGAAGCCGGCGGTGATGAACAGGTCGGACGCTTTCTGCGAGATCATGCCCTTGAGCAGATTGTGTACGAGTTCGGTTGCCTGACTTCTTTCCATGGTGCACTCCTGATTCGATGATGCCCGGTGCCGATTTAAGCGGGGAACAGATCCTTGTTGGCAGCTTTGCTGCGTGCCTCACCCGAGGCGACAACGCCGCGCTTGACCAGATCGGTCAGGCACTGGTCCAGCGTTTGCATGCCGATGTTGCCGCCGGTCTGGATGGCGGAATACATCTGCGGCACTTTCGCTTCGCGGATCAGGTTACGGATGGCGGGGGTACAGATCATGATCTCGTGCGCTGCGGCGCGGCCTGCGCCGTCCTTGGTCTTGAGCAGGGTCTGCGAGATCACGGCACGCAGCGATTCGGACAGCATCGCACGCACCATCTCCTTCTCGTCGGCGGGGAACACGTCGATGATACGGTCGATGGTCTTGGCAGCGGAGCTGGTGTGCAACGTACCGAACACCAGGTGGCCGGTCTCGGCAGCGGACATGGCCAGACGGATGGTCTCCAGATCGCGCATCTCGCCGACCAGGATCACGTCCGGATCTTCACGCAGTGCGGAACGCAAAGCGTTGTTGAACGATAATGTGTGCGGGCCGACTTCGCGCTGGTTGACCAGGCACTTTTTGGATTCATGCACGAATTCGATCGGGTCTTCCACGGTCAGGATGTGGCCCATATCGTTCTCGTTGATGTGGTTCACCATCGCTGCCAGCGTGGTCGATTTACCCGAGCCGGTGGGGCCGGTGACCAGCACCATGCCGCGCGGGTTCTCTGCGATGTTCTTGAAGATGGGTGGCGCATTCAGGTCTTCCAGTGTGAGGATCTTGGAAGGAATGGTACGCATGACCGCACCGGCACCGCGGTTCTGGATGAATGCGTTGACACGGAAGCGGGCGAGATTGGGTACTTCGAAGGAGAAGTCGACTTCCTTGTTCTCCTCGTAATGCTTGCGCTGCCCGTCGTTCATGATGTCATACATCATGGCGTGCACTTCCTTGTGCTCCATGGCTGGCAGGTTGATGCGGCGCATATCGCCGTGCACGCGGATCATCGGTGGCAACCCGGCGGAGAGGTGCAAGTCGGAAGCTTTGTTCTTCACGCCGAAGGCGAGCAGTTCGGTGATATCCATATATAATTCCCCAGTCGTTAA
>JBDRPZ010000047.1:0-77461 GCA_043826585.1 Pseudomonadota bacterium | reverse complement strand
CGCCGATCAGGAATTGCTGTTCATCTACCAGAAGTTCATCGGCCAACATCATGGCGGGCGCAGCGAGCCCGGCTTGTTGGCGCATTAGGAGAGCGGCATGGAAGACACGATGACCGCCACCGCCGAACTTGAAAAAGCAGCCATGCCTTCGCTGTTCCAGTTGTTGCGCGAAGACGTACGTTGTGTGTTCCAGCGCGATCCCGCCGCGCGCTCGCGTTTCGAAGTGTTGACCACCTATCCCGGTGTGCACGCCATCCTGCTGCAGCGCATCGCGCACAAACTGTGGACGATGAAGTTGCGCTATCTGGCACGTCTGTTGGGCTGGTTCGCGCGTCTGCTCACCAACATCGACATCCATCCCGGCGCGACCTTGGGCCGTCGTTTCTTCATCGATCACGGTGCCGGTGTGGTGATCGGCGAGACGGCAGAAATCGGCGATGACGTGACGCTGTATCACGGCGTGACATTGGGCGGCACCACATGGAACAAGGGTAAGCGCCATCCGACATTGGCCGATGGCGTGGTGGTGGGCGCGGGCGCAAAGATACTGGGCGCGATCACGCTGGGCGAGAACGTGCGCGTGGGCGCCAACTCGGTGGTCGTGAAAGATGTGCCCGCGCATCGCACCGTGGTCGGCATCCCCGGGCGTATCGTGCTGCGTACCGAGGAGGCGGATGCCAACAACATCTACGGCATCAACCTCGATCATCACCTCATCCCCGATCCGGTCGGTCGCGCCATCGCCTGTCTGATGGAACGCATCGAAGTACTGGAAGGACAACTGCGCAAACAGGGCGAGCCGGTGGACGGTCAATGCCATACCTGCGATGCGGATGATCTGTGCGGCACGGAAGTGGCGCGTCAACTGAGGAAAGAATGATGGACCTGCTCGATTTCGATCAAGCTGAACTGTATTTCGACGAACCATTGGCGCAGGACGTCGCGCGCCTGCTGGTGCAGGCGGCGGACACCTACGGCAGCGAGGAGAGTGAAGGCTATTTGCTGCGAGCCAACCTGATGGCACCGCAACACCTGATGGTGCTGGTCGCGTTGTATCGCTACTACTTCTACCAGCATCGTCTGGACGATGCGTTGCTGGTGGCCGAGAGTGCGCTGGCAGTGGTCGGTCGCCGTCTGGAGTTCCCGGACACATGGAGCAATCTGCGCGAAGAGAACATCGGGGCCGGTGTGATCCGTTCCATGGGGCTGGTGCGCTTCTATCTGAGGGTGCTGAAAGCGGCGGGCTACATCAATCTGCGTCTTGGCAATAGAGAGACAGGCCGCGCGATGCTGGAGAAGCTGGTGCAACTGGATAGCCATGACCGCATGGGCGGCAAGGCTCTGCTTGAAGTGATGACTGAAGTAGAACATGAAGAAAGGAATACGTGATGACTGATGATCTGACACTGGAAGAAGCAATGGAGGATCTGGTATCCGCCGAGGATTTCCTGAACTACTTCGAAATCGATTTCGATCCCTCTGTGGTGCATGTGAATCGTCTGCATATCCTGCAGCGTTATCACAACTACCTGAGCAAGGAAGAACTGCCGGAAGACGAAGCCGCACAACGCGAGGTCTACACGCGATTGCTGACGAAAGCCTACCAGGACTTCGTCGAGTCCGACGCGCTCACCGAGAAAGTGTTCAAGGTGTTCCACATGCACGAACCGCAAACGCAGTTCGTACCGATCACCTCCATCACAGTGAACAAGAAAGATGCTGCCTAAATTCGAATTCGGCGACGAAGTCCGCATCATTCGCAATGTGCGAAATGACGGCACTTACCCCGGCGTGGATATCGGCACGCTGCTGATCCGTCGCGGCTCGACAGGCTTTGTGATGAACGTGGGCACTTTCTTGCAGGACCAGTTGATCTACACCGTCAATTTCCTGGAACAGAACAAGATCGTCGGCTTCCGCGAAGAAGAATTGATCAGCATCAACGATCCATGGGTGCCCAGCAAGTACGAGAGCCGCGAGAAAGTGCGCAGCAAGATCACGCTGGTCGTGGGCGGTGAAGTGCGCGCCACACCGGGGATGGAAGGTGAAGTGTTGAAAGTGCTGCGTGACGAAGACGGCGGCGTGCAGTACCAGGTCATCTTTCACGACCATATCCTGCAAGTGCCGGAATCGACCATCGAGGCGGTACATGTATATGACGACAGCAAGGAGGAAAATAATGCCTGAAGTGATAGATAGCGGCGTTGCCTACCTCGCGCTGAAAGCAGCACAGAAGCTGTACGGCAAGGCGCCGGCCGCGCTGGAAGCGGACGAGTCAGAGCGCGTGCAGAACATGGCACAGAAACAGTTCGAACTCGAAGCGCAGATCCTCGCCGCGCCGGAAGCGCGCGATGCGATGGTGCCGCCTGCCACGCTGAAGTCCGCGCTGCAGGAGATACGCGGCCGTTACGAGAACGAGGACGACTTCGCGGATGATCTGGCGAGCAACGGGCTGAGCGAATCCGAGTTCGCCAACGCACTGGAACGCGAACTCAGGGTGGAAGCCATTCTGGAAAAGGTCGGCACGCTCGCCGAGCATGTCACCAACACCGATGTGGAGTTGTACTACCAGTACCATCCCGACCAGTTCCGTCGTCAGGAGACACGGCTGGCGCGCCACATTCTGGTCACCATCAACGAAAGCATCAAAGAGAACACGCGTGAAGCGGCACTCAAGCGCATCAGCGAAGTCGCCAAGCGTTTGCAGAAAGAGCCGGGTCGTTTCGAGGAACAGGCACTCAAGCATTCAGAATGTCCCACCGCACTGGAAGGCGGCAAGCTGGGCAATCTGCCGCGCGGCAAACTGTTCCCGGAGTTGGAGCAAGCGCTGTTCGAACTGAATGCCGGTGAAGTGAGCGACGTGGTCGAAACCGAACTGGGTTTTCACGTGCTGCGCTGCGACACCATCACCCCCGCCAGCGTGCTGGACTTTGCGCAGGCCAAATCATCAATCCGCAAAGTACTGGAAAAGAAGCGCAAACGTGCGGTACAGCAGCAATGGATGAAAGCGCTGCTCGCGAAATAATAACGGCCTGCCCATCATCACGGGTGGGCTGATGTTATGGATTCCAACAAGCTCTCGCTACAACACCCGGAACCCGGCTTGACCATCCTGCGTCTGGCTGCGCTTTCTGCAGAAACAGACGAAGTGCTGGATGCGGAAACCAAAGCACTCATGCTGCAGCAAGTGAACGCGGGTGCGCTGGCCAGTATCGCCACGCATGATGTGTGGCCGGTGCTACAGCCCGGCTTGATGGCCAGGCTTCCTTCAAACATGCTGCGCAACCTATTGGATTGCGGCGCACTGCATGTTCTGCTGCCAGAGGTCGCCGCTTTGTTCGGTGTGTTTCAGATCGCCAACGATCCCGATCAGGTCGATATCGGTTGTCATGTGTTGCGCGTGCTGGATGAAACAGCACGTTGCGATGCCCCGCTGTCCGTGCGCTTCGCCGCACTGGTGATGAACACTGGCAAGTCCGATTCGCCACCCCAACACCTGCCAGTTCACTATCGTCACATCGAGCGCGGACGAGATCGTATCGAAAGAATTTGCGAACGTTTCGAGTTGCCGAATGACTGTCGCGAGCTTGCGCTGCTGGCGCTGGCTGAATGTGAGCGCGTGCATCGCGCATCTGAAGTGCGCGCCGGTCCGGTCGCGGCCATGTTGGATCGCCTGGGTGCTTTCACCGATATGGAACGTTTTGAACGATTGCTGTTGTTGTGTGCATGCGACTACCGCGCTTACCCGGGGTATGAAGCAAAAAGTTATCCCAAGTCCGCGCTGCTGCACCGCGCACTCGCAGCATGCAATGACATCGATGCAGACGAGTTCGATCAAGATGAACTGATGGAAGCGCGCGCACTGGCGATCGCGACGGCGTTCAAGTCAGAGCGCTGGTCGGAGAATCTGTCATGAAAACGAGCGAAGCGAGTTTCGGCGGAGACTCACCTTCAGGTTACGTCGGAACCAACAAAGACAAGACACATCCGGCTGCGGAGTGGGCGCTGGAAACAGGCTTCGATGCCGTGCAAGTGGATTGCACCACGGCGGTGGTGCTGAAGATACTCGATGGTAAATGCAAGATGTCAGCGGGCGAGATGGCCGCGATCCTGGCGATCTATGACGTCGTGCATGACATGTTCCCGCCCATGCTGGGTGACGCAGTGCATGAGGCCATTCGCGCCCTGCGCACACAAGACAGCGACGCTGCACGCGAGCATGTCCATCACCTTCGAGTGCAGGCCGAAGCGCAAATCCCCAAGCCGGTCATGAAAAGCTACAAGGCTTTCCTGCGTGATGGGCTGTTCGGCTGAAGCGCATCACGCGAACTGATCCGCCTGCTTCACATACTCCAAGCCACGGAACACCGAACAACGCTTGAACGCATCCAGATCAGGCGGCAGTTGTTTCTGGTGACAGAACTTTGAAACCAGCTTGGTCAGTCCCTTGATATCGCGACCGGATGCGGTGGGGAATATCTCTGCCAGTTGGGACAGCAGTTCGTCATCCACCCCCAGCTGGAACTGATCCGTCATCACGCGCCAGATGCGGCGTCGCGCTTCCACTTCCGGATGGTTGTATTTGATGAGCGCGATGCAGCGCGACACGATGGCCTCATCGATATCGTCCACGCGGTTCGTGGTGAGGAACAGCAGGCCGTTGAAATATTCCAGCACGCGCAGGAACACGCCGACCACCGCGTTGGTGGCGATGTTGTCGTCGCGTCGGCGGATATACACATCGGCCTCGTCGATCAGCATCACCGCGCCCCAGCGTTGCGCGCGCGTCAGCACTTCTTTTAGCGCAGTCTCCATCGCCGCGACATTCAAGCCCAGTTGTCCGGAATGCACGCGGTACAAAGGTCGGCGGATGATCTCGGCATACACTTCCGCCGTGAGCGTCTTGCCGACGCCGGCCGGTCCCGCGCACAGCACCGTGGTGCCGCCGGACTTGCCTTCGATGATGTCATCCATCAGCACATCCATCTCGGCAGTGAGGATGTCGATCAGGTCGGTCTGTTCCTCGGGCAGGATCAGCTTGGTCTTCAATTCCGGCTGATAGGCATAGGGCTCTATGTCGTTCACATGCACCCAGATGTAGTGATGCAGTTCGAGATGGAACATCAGGATGTAGAAGTGCACCGGCAACTGGATGAACAGCCCTTTGGGCATCTCGGTCTGCAGCTTCTCCACTTCGTCGTCTGACTTGTAGCGCAGGTTCTTGGAAGCGCGGCGCAGGTAGCGACCCAGGATGTCGCCGTTGCTATCCAGTCCCAGCACGCGTTCGCTGAGTATGCCTTCATCGTTGACCAGTCGCGCGCTGCCACCACCGGAAGACAGCACCACCACATCCTTGCGTGCCCAGTCCGTATCGCGATGCGTGGCAGCAGGATTCTCGGCGTAGTAGCCGACACCATTGCCGGAGAATTGCGCACCGTAACGGCCGCGCCAGTCGAAGTAACGCTCCGCCGCTTCGTCGTAATTGCGGATCAGTTCTTCGGTCTCTTTCAGATAACCCTTGGCCGCGAATATCTCGGCCACGGTGCGCTTGCACAGATCGCGCGGCAAGATCATCAGCGTCACGCTGGCGAGCTTGCCTTTCGCGTTGCTCTTCAACTCGATCAGCACACGCCCCGTCTCTTCGTTGGAAGCGGGTGTGTAGTCGAGCCGCGTCACCACCCATGCGGTAGGCTTGCCGGTGATGGCCGCGCTGAACAGCCAGCCGCGGATCGCGCCCGCAGTCAGGTAACGGGCGATGGCCGGTATCAGCGGTTCAAGGTCATCGCCGTCGAAGCGTTCGCCATCATCGTTCATGGCCTGCTGCAAGGTCGCCAACTGCGCGCCGCGCGCCCGCTGGTCCGCATCGCCGCTCGCATAGATATTGCGCAGGAAGGCGATCTCGTCATTGCCCAACTGGCTGATTGCCACTTCCGCGCTGTTGCCGAAACGCAGTTGTTCATGCAGACCGACCAGACGGGGGAATTCACTGACCATTGCTTCCACAAGCGGTCGTTCGATGCGAAGTTTCATTGAAGGCTCCATAGCAAAAGCGCAGCCCGCACAGTCGGGGCATGATCGTTCATCTACGCAGCAAAATATGAGCCAGCATGCTTGTCAGGCCAGAAGCCTTGAACAGCAGTGTTGTGAAGGGTGAAGCGCTATCTGGACAGGAGAGGAATGCGACAGCTTGATGCAGATGTGACATGGGACAATCGGCAACCTTTTATTACATGCGAGCGGACATTGTTTATATACTCTCGCCTCGGTTATGGTTATTAATAATATTAAAGGAGAACTCATTGTGAAGATGCAGAATATCGCCATCATCGGCCTGGGAAGGATTGGCACGGTCTTTCTGGAAACCATGTTGAAGAAGAAGCAGAGCATCAATCTGGTTTGCGTCGCCGAGGTCGGGAATACTCCTGGCAAGGCGAATGCAGAAGCCGCAGGCTTAAAGATCTGCACGCTGGAAGAGATCGTCGCAATGGGTGATGGCGTGGACATCATCTTCGAATTGACCGGTGTGCCCGCCGTGCGCCGCGAATTGCGCACCAAGATGCTGGAGACGAACAATCTGCACACCGTGATCGCCTCCGAGACCGTCGCCCGTCTGATCGCTGCACTGGTCGTGGATACGGACCTGCCGGATATTGCAGGTCGCAAAGCCGGTTATTGATTTGTATCAGGCCCGGCGTGCCGGGCCTGAAGTGCAGGAAAGCTGAGAGTTTTAACGGGGCGATGCAAGATATAAGCCTTCAAAAGGATCAGCATGAGCTCCCCTCTTTGATTTTCGCGGACTCTTATTTTTTGGGACTCTTCACCAGGATCTGGATTTCCCCGACGGCCGCCCCTTTCCACCACACGCCTGCCTTGGCGTCTGTATATGTCTGCATGACGGTGCCCTTCTTGATGTAATCCATCCGCTCAGTCCTTACGTGGACGACATCGGCGGACACGCTGTCGGCCGGCTTTCCGTATCGGCGCGGATCTGAATAGATCAGCACGTACCTGTCATTCTTGTCCAGGGCGACCTCGGATACAAAATGAACGGGTTCCCACATCGTTTGGCTATGGGTGACGAACTTGATTTCACCTACCCTGTTGAAACCTTCATCCAGCAGCACGCCGATCGGAATAAAGACATTCTTGTACAAGCCCAGACAGTCACAATAGCTTTTGACCTCAACCGTGCTTGCATCCTTGAACTCCGGTAGCTCAAACAAAGCACCATAGCTCTTGCCGGTTTCGAAGTTGGAGGCATCACTTTTTTCAGAAAAGACATACTGAACAGCCTTGTCGTGTTCAAGCGTGTGCCGTTCAAACTCGGCCACCTTTTTAACTGGTGCCGACTCTTCCATAAACTGCAGGGATCTGGTGGCGCCGCTGTTACAGGCTGAGAGGTTGATGCCCAATGTGAGCGAAACAGCGATGAGGAGTGCTTTCTTGATCATCATGTCCTTCCTTTCACGGAGAAAACCTGACTGTCGGCAACTGATTACTTGGGCAGTTTCGATTTGAATTGAAACTGAGGAACTCAATATAAAACTTTTTTGATGCGCTGCCTGATGTTTCGTACACCATCGCAATGTGAGAAGCAGCGGGCATTGATACACCCCGTCAATTTAATGAAATCGAGGGATAGGTTGGCAGTGGCTAACAACTGCAAGTCAGCAACCCGTCCCACTCCGTCGTATAGCACTTCGAGCGCAATTCCCTGCGCATCGCCCAGCGTTGATCCGTGCCTTCGCCCAATAACTTCAAAGTGCCGCTGCCCATGCGGCGGTTGATCTGGTCCAGTGTGGTCATCAGCGACTTCGACTTGGCGCGTGCCGCATCATCGTCGAACAAGGTGCGCGGGCGCTCGCTGGCGGGGATGATCTCGGCCAGCATGACACCTGTTTTCTGATACGCATAACCGGGGCGGTAGATCTGGCGCAGGCCGTGCAGCGCGGCCTTGCAGAAGGCGCGCGTGTCGTCGCTGGGTTCGTTCAGCGGTACCAGAATGCCCTGCTGGTATTGCCTGTCCTGTGTGCGGTGCGGATTGGTGCGCACGTAGATGTGCCGCGCACTGGCGATGGAATGTTGCTGGCGCAACTTTTCCACGGCGCGCGTGGTGTAGGCGATGGCGGCCGGCTCCAGATCTTCCAGACTGGAAGTGAGCATGCCGAACGAACGCGAGCAGATGATCTGCTGCTTGTCGCGCGGGATGTCGTCCAGCGCCAGACAGGCGACGCCGTTGAGTTCGGACACGATGCGTTCGAACACCACGCTGAAACGCTGGCGCATTTGCTGGGCGGGTGCGCGTTTCAGGTCGAGCACGCTGCGGATGCCGATCTCCTGCAACTTGGGCGCAGTACGCCGACCCACACCCCACACCTCACCGACATCGATGGTGGCGAGCAACGCATCCAGCTCATATTCATCCATGCTGTTGAAATCGCACACGCCGTTGCGTTGCGGATTCATTTTGGCGACATGGTTGGCGAGTTTGGCCAGCGTCTTGCTGGATGCAACGCCCACGCATACCGGCATGCCTATGCACTGGCGCACAGAATGTCGGATGAGTTGTGCGTACTCCGCATGATTGCCGGGCATGCCGGTCAGTTCGAGGAAGGACTCATCGATGGAGTACACCTCCTGCTCCGGGCTGAAGCGCGACAACAGCGACATCACGCGGTTGGAGATGTCGGCATACAGCGCATAGTTGGAAGAGAAGGCGACGATGCCATGCTGCTTGGCCAGCCCCTTCATCTGATACCAGGGGGCAGCCATCTTGATGCCGAAGGCCTTGGCCTCCTGCGAACGCGACACCACGCAACCATCGTTGTTGGACAGCACCACGACGGGTTTGCTTTGCAGATGTGGCTGGAACAGTCGTTCGCAGGAAACGAAGAAGTTATTGCAGTCGATCAGGGCGATGGCGAGACTCATTTTGAGCACATTTAAAAATTCGAAGTCCTAAGCAAGACAAGGCGCGAGTAAAAAATCACGACGCAGCATATGTGCAATATGTAAGGAGTGATTTTTTGCGAGTAACGCAGTATTGCGACGGAATTCTGGTTTTTAGACTCGGTGGACGTTCCACTGCACCACCCCCCAGATGGAGAAATCCTGATCGTCACCGATGGCAATGTCTGGATAGTCGGGGTGCGCGGCGCGCAACACTTTTCCTTGGGCGGTGTAGCACAACTGCTTGAGCGTGAACTCCCCATCCAGCACCGCCACCACCACGCAGCCATCGGTGGCGGGCAGGGCGCGGTCGACGATCAGCAGGTCGCCGTCGTAGATGCCCATGCCGCGCATGGAGTGCCCGGCCACGCGCATGAAGAAGGTCGATTCCTTGTGCTGGATCAGGTGTTCGTCCAGGCTCAAGCGGTGTTCCACATAATCATCGGCAGGCGAAGGGAAGCCGGCCGGCACGGCCTTGCGCAGCAGTGCGCGCTGCTTCTCGAACATGGAGCGGTTAGGGCGGGTCAGCGACAGCAATGCCGGGTGGTGCATGTGTGTGCTGCGCAACGAGGTGTTTGGGATCAGGCGATTCATGGCTATCTCTTACAGAACGAACGTTCTTCGCACTGTAAAGAACGTTCGTTCTGGCGTCAAGCATATCCGTCACACCTGACTCGCCGGGTTAGGACAGGCAGGCATTGTTCAGGCTGGCAGGCTCATCTAGCCGTCCTTAACTTTGCGCTGCGCTTGTGTTACCTTTCGCGCCCTCAATCAATTGCCTACAGAAAGGAGGTGCCACGATGTTTACTCAATACATGATCAACACCTCAAGTTCAGTGGCAATTCACGCGATGATCTAGAAATCATCCGCCTCGATTGTCGCTGATCCGTACTCACAGTTTTAAGGATCACGACATGTTCAATAAATTAAAACAGATCAATCAGCGACCGGAGGTATGGTCGCGGTATACGGCATCGCTGCTCTGGAACGACAAGCACACTTCCGAGCAGATGCTTCAACTTCACCTCAATCCTGATGTCGACATGGCTTCACGCCGGAGTGCGTTCATTGATCGCTCCGTGGCGTGGATGAAAGAGCGCTTCGTTCTGGGGGCTGGCACGAAGATCTGCGACTTCGGCTGTGGCCCCGGGCTCTATACCCACCGCTTTGCACAACTGGGCGCGGAGGTGACGGGGATCGATTTCTCCGTGCGCTCGATCGACTACGCCAGGTCGCAGGCTGAGAAGGCATCGTTGCCGGTGCAGTACCTCAATCAGGACTACCTGCAGTTCGAGAGTCCTGTGCAATATGACCTCATCACTTTGCTGATGTGCGACTTTTGCGCATTGAGCCCGCAGCAACGCTCGAAACTTTTGCAGAAGTTTCATTCATTGTTGGCGCAGGACGGCCATGTCGTATTCGATGTCTACAGCCTGGCTGGCTTTGGGCAGCGAGAGGAAGTCGCGCAATATGCACCAAATCTGCTCAATGGATTCTGGGCCGCGGAAGCGTATTACGGCTTCCTGAACACCTACCTCTACGAAGAAGAAAAAGTCGCTCTCGACAAATATGTGCTCTTTACGGAAACGCGAGAGTGGGAGGTATATAACTGGCTGCAATATTTCGATCCGGATGCGCTGCGTAAGGAAGTGGAACAGGCAGGCTTCTCAGTCTCAGCCATTCACGCTGACGTGGCTGGTGGGGAATATGCAGAGGGCAATAGCGAGTTCGCTGTCGTGTTGAACAAACAGTAGTGCTCAATGGTGGCCCGTTTTAGGGTGGGCCACCATCTATCAGTCTTATCAATCTTTCGACGAGGTTTCTGGATAATGAGATAGGCTCGAATACATACTGCTCTATGGTTATGGGATCAATTTGACCCCGATGCCGATAGACGGTTTGCTGACAGTGTAATTCGATAGCGTTTGGAAAGGTCCGAAATGCACACGAACGTACATCGGGAATGCAGTTTCTCTGGAAAATAAATAATCGATGTTGCCAGATGATTTTCTAAATCCACCGCTACCGATGATGTATTCCAAGCTTAACTCTCCGTTGCCAATAGCCTTTCTGGCAACAATATTTAAAATGTCATAATTGCTAATTGAGACATTGGAATTTTTCAATGGCCCCCAAGTAACCTGACTGTTCTGGCTTATATAGGCCTTTATCGAAGCATAGGTGCTCCAATTGCCAATTGGGTTGAAGTGAGCCTCCGCAGAAACATAGTTAGAGCCTTGGCTGATTGAGTCGAAGTATTTGTGATCATTCGCGTCAAAGGCTTGTTGGGCGGCGGCTTGAACTGCCAGATCAAGTGGTTCATTTACTTGCCCATCAGACCGATGTTCCAATCCAAAATCAATCCATTTTAGTGAAAGAAAAGGAATGCGCTTCTCAAGCTCTTCAGCATTTGCATAACGATAATGAAATGCGGGATTGCTGATTCTGTTGATTACGGGCCCTGAGTAACGTGTGCCAGCATAAAAATCGAATACACCTGTGTATGAAAAATACGCTTGGCTATTAAACCCAGAAATTGATGAGGAGCAGATGTCTGGATTGTTCAGTGGGTACAAACGATATTTGAATGAATAATGTACTCGGAAAGCTAATTCGTCATCCTTTGCCCATTGGTACACAACATGATTGGGCTTGTATGGTGTAAGCCGAGGCGGGCATTTGATTTCTTTCTGCTTTTCTTCATCTTTAGCAATTCCAGCTTTTGAAATTTCCTCGATGATTGCTTGAGAATTGGGATCTTCCCAATCATATAGAGGTGCGGCAGAAGCCGTAGTTGAGGCCAATAGCCAGAAGACAATCTGATTGAATGTGGAGCATGGAGCGAGACGGCTCATCTTGCACCTCCTAATTTAATGATTGATTGAGGATCTCTAGCATTGAATCGCAACTAACTATAACTGAGTATGGCGGGAGTGTAATCTGCATAAGTGATAAGTGAATGCTACATTTCTTAAAGAGATTGTTCTTCACGGATTTCAGAGTAGCAAAGCACGCGCCTGCATCTCACACAAACTGCGGATGTCAGCATCCAGCCCCTTCATCCAATCTTCCGGTATGGCCTCGGTGCCATACAATGCCCCAGCCAACATGCCCGCAATCGCACCTGTGGTGTCTGCATCGCCACCACGATTCACTACGTCGATCAGGCAATCGTGCAGATCATCGGTGTCGAAGAAACTCTGAAACACGGCGGGCATGGTGTCGGCGATGTAGCCGCTGGGGTTGGCGGCGGGTTTGACGGCGCGGAACTTGAATAGGGGTTGTTGTTGCGCGAGAGGGTGGGCGTGTTTGTGTAGCAGGTCGTTCTTGCTTGCGCCGCGTAGTGCGTCCTGCACCATCAGTACCAAGCATTCGCAGGCTGCATCGGATAGGGCGCAATGGTGAGTGGTGTGGGCCTGAGCGCGGCAGGCGGCGCGCACTTCGTCTTCGCTTTGACCTAACGTGGCGAGTGCGACGGGCAGCACTCGCATGGCGGCGCCGTTGCCTGCGTCGTGGTCGGAGTAGGGGGCTTCGGGATTTCCGGTCTTGCGGAATTGCAGCAGGTTGCGGCGCACGGTGTTGCCGATGTCCACCGGCTTGCCGCGCATCCAGTCGTCGAAGGCTTGCGCGGCGGCGTGTGCATCGACCTTGCCTGCTTTCAAGATTGAAGTGCCGAGTGCGAGTGACATGGTGGTGTCGTCGGTGACCTGGCCGGGTTTCAGGTGCAGCCAGCCGCCGCCGATGAGTTTGTCATGCACGCCGTATTTCGCCTTGATCTCGCGCGGCGTCATGAACTCCACCGTCGCCCCCAGCGCATCGCCGATGGCGAGGCCGAGGTAGGCGGCGATGGCGCGGTCATTCAGTGACATGGGCGAGCTCCACTCTTTTGCAATGCCTTGTAAATAAGCAAGATTCAAGCCCAATCACAAGATCTGTTAAGTCGCTATGAGCTGCCAGCCATCGTTGCTGTGGCGCAGATGGTGGCTCAGGTTGAGTGCATCGAGCAGGGCTTGGTCATGCGAGGCCATGATGAGTGCGCCGGGGTAATCGCTCAGGGCTTGTTCAAAGGCGATAACAGAGGCCAGATCGAGGTGGTTGGTAGGTTCATCCAGCAACAGCAGCTGCGCCGGTGCTTCTCCCCAGAGCGCGCACGCCAGCGCCGCTTTCAATCGTTCGCCACCACTGAGCAGACCTGAGGCGATGCCCACATGTGCCGCAGCAAGGCCCAGCAATGCCAGCCGTTCCCTGCGTTCGCTTTCCGACAAAGGTGAATTCAATGCATCAAGTTGTTGCAACACCGACTTGTCGGGTGGCAACAACTGGGTCGCATGTTGATCCAGCCAGGCGGTAGCCACATGCGTGTGACAGTAACCGGATGCGGGGGCGAGTTGACCAGCGAGCATCTTGAGCAAAGTCGTTTTGCCACATCCGTTGGGGCCGACCAGACCGATGCGGACCGGGCCGGTCAGGATCATGTTCATGGCGGGTGCGTGTGCCGGGTACGGCGGGATGGCCTCCTCCAGTTCGAGGATGCGCTTGCTTGCAGGCACGGCCGTGCCGGGCAGGATCAACGCAACGGGCGGAGGCGTTGTCAGGCGTGCAGCGGCGTCTCGCACGGATTGATCCAGTTCGCGCTTGGTATCGTCTACACGTTGACGCTCGCGCCCGGCATACGCTTCCGCCCCTTCGCGCAAACGGTTCTGGTAGATGCCGGGCAGGTTGGCGGTTTTCGCATGCTTGGCATTGCGCGCCGTGCGGCGGGATCGATCATCGTGCTGCTGCTTCAACGTGCGGAGTGTCCGCGCGCGCGCGGCCCGTGCGTGGTCCAGGCTATCCTGTGCGGCAGATTGCTCGCGTTCCTTTTGCTCGCGATAGACGCGGTAGTTCCCGCCATAGCTGCGCAGCATGCCAGCCTCTAGCTCAACGATGCGATCCATGTGGCTCAGCAGGGTACGGTCATGGCTGACCACGATCAGGCCGCCTTGCCACTGCCGGATGTTCTCCATGAGCCATGCTCTGGCGTGGCGATCCAGATGGTTGCTGGGTTCGTCCAGGATGAGTATGTCTGCACCAGACAAGAAAGCCCCAGCCAGCGCGACACGCGTTACTTCACCGCCACTGAGTGCGGCGGCAGGGGAATCGGCGTGCAGGCTTCCCAGACCGGCCTCGGTGAGTACTTGCGCGAGCTTGAGGCGAATGTCCCAGTGCCCGTCGAGCAGATCGAAGTCATCGTCATTGGCAGTGCCTGCTTCGATACGTTGCAGCGCAGCGAAGAGTGGGGCGAGACCAGCCAGTTCGGCGATGGTTGCATCAGGATGGCTATGCAGGTCCTGCGGCACATAGGCAGGCACGCTGCTGCATTCGATGCGTCCGTGCTCTGGCGCTATCAGCCCGGCAAGCATGCGGGCCAGCATGCTCTTGCCCGCACCATTGCGCCCGACCAAACCGATGCGTTCGTGCGCGAAGCTCTCGTTCAGATCGTCGAACAGCATGCGTCCGTCCGGCAGGCGCAACGAGACATGGTGCAGCTGGATGGTGGAGGTTGGTTTTGTCGTGTTCGCTGTTTGGGCGAACGCAGTCGGGGAATCGAAACGGGCCATATAAGCGCTCCTCTATAGTCGATCAGGCGCAACCCGTTATGGGATGCGATGGATTCGGTGAGGGGGCTTACAGGCTCAAGGGCGTTTCTCCGGGGGAGGGGTTTCGATGGGTGCGGATTGTTACCGTTTTCTGAATCCGAAGCAATACGGCCTTATTCTTCAGGCCCGAAACATTTGGCGTAGTCCGCACACACCTCGCAACTCGGTGCGCGGCAGACACGGATCTCTTCCTTCTCGCACAGTTGCTTGTAGAGGAACTTCTTCCACTTCATGTCCTTGTTGTTCTTCGCGGCCAACGTGGGGAAGTTCTGCGTCATCAACTGTGAGAGGTATTTGCGTGACCACAGACCAAGGTCCTGCCACAGGTGGTCGTTGGCCATGCAGGCGGTGGTGACGATCTCTGCCATCCATGCTTCGGATTCGTCGGCCAGCGCGCGATGTTCGAGAATCAGCGCGAGCACGTCGTCACGCTCCAGTGCACGTTCGTCCGGCTCGGATGTGTTGGCGTGCAACACCAGTTGCATGCCGGGGAAGTGACGCGACAGCAATGCGGCGAAGGTCTCGTCGCTCAGCCCCAGACCGGGCGGCAGGGCGCCGATGCCGGCGATCTGACTGGCGATCATCTGCGCGAAAATCTCATCATTGGGCAGCCCGGCCGCATGCGTCATCAACTCCGCATACAGGCCTTCCGGCTGCGGTGGTGTGCTGGTTACTTGCATGACGGCGGGCTGCATGATGGTTGCTCCTTACTTGCTTGGGTATTCGATCAGTACGTCTTCGTCGCGCAACACCATCTGGCAAGCCAGACGCCATTCGGTGGTGACCACGTCATTGACCTTCATTGCTTCGATCTGCGCGGCGGTGATCTTGCCTTCCTGTTTCAGTACGGCGATCTCGCGGTCGGTCAGCGGGCTGGCCATCGGTCCTTTGTTGGACAGGTTGGTGACCTTCACCAGGCAGGTCGCGCATTCACCGTTTTCGCAACCGAAGTCGATGGGGATGTGGTTCTCGCGTGCCAGCTTGAGCACGGTCATGGTGTGGCTGCCCGCTGTTGCGTAGACGGTCTTGTCCTTGTGCAGGGGGCTGGAGAAGGTGATGGTCGGCATTGCAGTACTCCTGAGTCAGTGGTTGATGAAGTGGTTATGCTTTGACGACGATGTCGCCGCCCAATACTTGCGCCTGGCAGGCGAGGCGCTGGCTGCTGCCGGCCATGTTCTCTTGCAGCACTTTGTCTTCCAGCACCGAGCGTTCGCTCATGTGTTCCATGCCGGAGACGATCTTCATGATGCAGGTGCCGCATTCGCCTTCGCGGCAACCGTAGGTGATGCTCGCGCCCACCTGTTCGCTGATCTCGATCAGGCGTGTGCCTGCCGGGACGCTGACGGTGACACCGAGTTTTTCGAAAGTGACATTTGCCTTAGGCATGTGATTGCTCCTGGGAAAGTAGTTCGGACATGGAGATGGCGCGGCGTTGCAGATTGCCGGTCAGGTGTTGGGCGAGCTGCTTGCCCAGATCGCGGCAACGCTGCAGCTCTTCTTCGTTCGGGATCAGTTTGGCGCGCACACCTTTGACCGGCACGCGCAGCTTCAAACCGCGCAGGCGGTCTTCGACCATGTTGATCGCTTCACCGCTCCAGCCGTATGAACCGAACGAAGCACCCAATTTGTCGCGCACCTTGATCACGGCCAGCGAGGACAGCAGGTCCCACACCGGTTTCACGGCATCGCCGTTGATGGTGGGCGAGCCAATGGCGATGCCGTCTGCTTCCTCGATCAGGTCGACGAAGGGCAGACCGCCGCTGGCTTGCAGGTCATACAGCGAGACGCGCACGCCAGCTTCCATCTCGGCACCTTCGGCCACGGCCTGCGCCATCAGCGCGGTGTTGCCGTAGGAGGAGATGTAGAACACCAGCAGTGATTTGTCGTTCGCGCCGACCTCGTTGTGCAGCAGTGGTACGGCCAGTTGTTTGTAGCGTTGCAGATAGCTGCGCGGAGCATCGCGCAGGATGGGGCCGTGCGCCGGGGCGATGGTTTTCAGCGCCAGCGGTTCCAGCAGTTCGAGCGCTTCCAGCACATGTTCGCGGAACGGCCGCATGATGTGCTGGTAGTAATACTCGAAGGAGAAACGGAAATCGCCGACCTTGTCGTTGAACAGACGCGGGTCGCAGAAATGGCAGCCGAACACATCGCCGCTGAACAGGATGCCCTGTTCTTCCACCAGCGTGCATTGCGTATCCGGCCAGTGCAGGAACGGCGTGCTGAAGAAGCGCAGCGTGCGTCCGCCCAGATCGACGCGGTCGCCGGTCTGCACGATGTTGAATTGCAGATCGTCGATCTTCACCAGCGCCTTCAGCATCAACTGGGCTTTGGCGGAGATGTAGAGTTTCGCTTGCGGTGCGCGGCGCATCAGTTCCGGCAGTGCGCCGCTGTGGTCCGGCTCCAGATGGTTCAGCACGATGGTGCTGATCTCGTCATAGCGTGTGACTTGTTCCAGTCGCGCGAAGAACTCATCGGCATGCGAAGCCTTCACCGTGTCGATGATGGCTACGCCGTTGTCGCCGCGCACGCAGTAGGAATTGTAGGTGGTGCCGTTCGCCGTCTTCAGAATGATGTCGAATTCGCGCAGGCTTGGATCGAGTGCGCCGATCCAGTGCGTGCCGGGTGCGATTTCGACAGCATTCGGCGAGGTGTTCATGTCACGGCTTCCGGCGCCGGGCAGGGTTTCGCGTCGTGGCTTTTGGGGCAGGCTTCGATATCGCCTTCCGGCTTGGCATCGTTGAGTCCTATCCAGGCACGCACGGCATTCTCATCAAAACCCACGCGCAGCTCCCCGTCGACATCCATCAACGGACGGCGGATGAGCAGCGGTTGCTCCACCATCATCGCCAGTGCTTCATCTTCAGTGTAAGCATTCGGGTCGATCTCGCCCGATTTCACACTGGGCGCAGCAAGGTTGAACCACTTCTCGACTGGCATCTCGCCGAAGAATGGACGCAGCTTTTCGGCTGTCCATTTCTCGATGAGCAGATTCTTCGGCAACACGGTGTGACCCGACGCGGCCAGCCACACCTTTTGTTTGGTGTTGTTGCCGCAGCCGGGTTTCTCGTAGAAGACGACGGTCGCCATGATGTTATGCGGCCAGTTTCTCGAGCGGGATGCCGGTCAGCGATCCGGGCGGGTTGAGCTCCACGCCGTCCTCGTTGAGGATCGCGCCTTCGATCGGGCAGATGCTCGCGCACTGCGGCTCTTCGAAATCGCCCGCGCATTCGGTGCACTTGTCCGGGTCGATGAGGAAGTGCGGCTTGGCTTCATAGATCGCCTTGCTCGGACACAGCGGTTCGCAGGCATAGCAGTTGGTACAGGATTCGATGATCTCAAATGCCATGATGTTCTCCTTTATGCCGCTGTTTGCGCGGTGTCTGCTTTAGCTTCCAGCTTGCCTGCGGCACGCATCTCTTCGTACACAGCCAGCACCGCATCTTCGATGGCTTCCATCGCATGCTCGCCGTTGGGCTGGATGCCTGCGGCTTCCAGCGGGCCCCAGGGTTCGTAGCCGACCTTGCTGCACAACACCACTTCGCAACCCGAAAGTTCGCGGATGGTCACGTCCAACGCGCTCTCGCCGTCGCCGCAGGTGTCACCGCCTTCGCAATACGGCGTGGTCTTGCGGTGACCGATGAAGCGCACACCGTCAGACGATGCTTCGTAGATCAGGAACTCGCCGGCATGGCCGAAGTGTTCGTTGATCACACCACCGCCCTTGGTGGCGACTGCCATCAATACCGGACGGGTCACTTCTTTCTTCAGGCCTTCGATGCTGACCAGCTTGCTTGCCTTGGAGGCGTGCTTGCTTTCCAGTTCCTCGTTGATGGCCGCGTGCACTTCGGCGCGCATCTTCATCGCTGCGGGGTAATCGATGTTCATCTCTTCGATCTTATCCAGCGTGAACTCTGCACCACGGTCTTCGCCCAGCAGGCCCACCGCATCGGCACGGCACTGGCGGCAGTGACGCATCATGTTCATGTCGCCCGCACACGAGTCCTGCAATTCCTGCAGTTCCTCGTTGGTCGGGCCGCGCTGGCCGGTGAGGCCGTAGAACGTGCCGTGTTCCTCTTCCGAGATCAGCGGCATCACGTTGTGCAGGAACGCACCCTTGGCCTTCACGATCTTCGAGACTTCCTCCAGGTGCTTGTCGTTCACGCCTGGGATCATCACCGAGTTCACTTTCACCAGCACGCCCTTGGCGACCAGCATCTCCAGCCCCGTCTGTTGTTGCTCGATGAGGATGGCAGCGCCTTCGCGGCCCTTGATGCGCTTGTTCTTCCAGAAGATCCACGGATAGATCTTCGCGCCCACGTCCGGATCAACACAGTTGATGGTGATGGTCACGTGGTCGATGTTGTACTGGCACATCTCTTCGACGTTCTCCGGCAAGGCCAGGCCGTTGGTGGAGACGCACAGCTTGATGTCCGGTGCTTGCTCGTTCAGCATGCGGAAGGTGTCGAAGGTGCGCTGCGGGTTGGCCAGCGCGTCGCCGGGACCGGCGATACCCAACACCGTCATCTGCGGGATGGTGGCCGCGACGGCCATCACCTTCTTCACCGCCTGCACGGGATTGAGCACCTCGGATACCACGCCGGGGCGTGATTCGTTGGAGCAATCGTACTTGCGGTTGCAGTAGTGGCACTGGATGTTGCAGGCCGGTGCGACAGCGACGTGCATGCGCGCAAAATAATGGTGTGCTTCTTCGGAATAGCAGGGATGGTTCTTCACCTTGTCGCGGATGCTATCCGGCAGGTGATTCATCTGGTCGTCGGTCGAGCCGCACGATCCGGCGGAACAGCCTCCCTTGGGGGCTTCGCTTTCTGTGTTGTTCAAGACTGGTAGTTCCACAATATGTCCTCCGGTTAGGTCCGCCTGACTATCAGCAAGCCGCGTGCCTGACCGGCTGGCACGCTTAACTTGTTGTTTTGTTGGGTTCCCGATTCGGCGTTGTGGATTTGCCTGTTGCAAATTGCACATGAAATCCGTGCAAGCTTGTGACGAAGACGACAAAAATCACAACACCGGCAACGCAGGGGGCGAGGGTAGGAGCAGGCATGCAGATGAAATTGCCGTGCGCACAATGGCTTACATAAATAGTGCGGTATCCGTTGCGGGCTGGCATCCAACTTGCCTATACAAAGGCATGAAACTCCATCTCGACTGGACAGCTTATGAAACCGCCGGACAAGGAGATGCCTACGCTGGCATCCCCGCGACCGGCGGCGACTTCGCCAAGGCGGTGGCGGTGTGCATTAGCGACAAGCAATGCCAGCGCAAACCCAAGGGTGTGATGTGTCCCAGCTTTCGCGCCACTGACGATGACTCACATTCGCCGGGCGGCCGGGTGCAGGTGCTCAAGGCCGCGCTGAACGGCGAACTGGGTGAACACGCTTTCGCCGGAACTGAGCTCGCGGCGGCGTTGGAGCTTTGTGTCGGTTGCAAAGGTTGCAAACGCGAATGCGCCAACCAGGTCGACATGGCCGCCATCAAGATCGAATACCAGGCACAGCGCAATGAGAAGTCGGGCGTGCCATTGCGCGAACGACTGATCGCCGACCTGCCGCAGAAGCTGCATTACCGCACTTTCATGCGCAGCCTCATCCGCTGGCGCAACCGCGCACCGTGGCTGGCGAAGCTGGGTGAGCACTTCTTCGGCATCTCGGCCAAACGCAAGCTGCCCGAGCCGTCCGCTGCGCCATATCTTGTGCCTGCATACAGCACAGCGAAAATTAAAGATGACCGCGCCGTCATCCTGTTCGTCGATACCTTCTCCAACCATTTCGAACCCGAGATCGCTGAAGCCGCATATCAGGTGCTGAGCGCCGCCGGTTATCGCGTCACTACCTTGCAGCCCGATCTGTTCGATGAAGAACCCGAGCGCGCACTGTGTTGCGGTCGTACCTATCTTTCGCTGGGGCAAGTGGAGCAAGCCAGACACGAAGCACGCCGCATGCAACTGGCGTTGCGTCCTGCGTTGGCAGCGGGCACGCCTATCGTGGGCCTTGAGCCTTCATGCATCCTTTCCTTGCGCGACGATCACTTGAAGCTCGGTCTGGGCGATGAGGCGGTCGCGCTATCGAAGCAGGTGTATCTGTTCGAAGAGTTCATCGCACGCGAACACGATCGCAAGCGCCTCACCCTCGACCTCAAACCGTTGCCGCCGGGCAAGACATTGGTGCACGGGCACTGTCACCAGAAGGCCGTCGGCGCGATGAAGTCGCTGCGCAAAGTGTTGCGCATGATCCCGGAGTTCGATTTTGAATTCATCGAAGCCAGTTGTTGCGGCATGGCAGGCAGTTTCGGACTGGAAGCGGAGCACGCAGAGATATCGATGCAGATGGCCGAACTGGATCTGTTGCCCGCGCTGCGCGCTGCACCGGATGCCGCCATCCTCGCCAACGGCTTCTCATGCCGCCACCAGATACGCGAAGGCGTGGAACGAAATGCACAACACGTCGCGCTGTTGCTGCGCGACGCACTCAAGGAGAAAACATCATGATCGTGGGCGCACTACTCGGGCTGATGGAACAGCTCGCCCTGAACATCATCACGCTTACCGAAGAAAGCAGCGAACGCGAATTCTTCGACAGCCGCATCACGCGTGCGCAGACGCTGATGATGCTGGGCAATCTGGCCAAGGCCTGTGCGAACCTGCCGCCCGAGACGTGCGAACGCATGCATCAGATCGACTGGGCGGCCTGGCACGCGGTGAAGATCGCGCTCGCCAAACCGGACCAGCACCCTTTGCAGATATGGGTGGCGATCAAGGAACTGACGCCGATGACCTTGCAACAGCTGTATGACTACAAGCGCACGCAGCCGCAGCTGTTCTCGATGGTGATGTGAGCGACGCAACGACTTTGCAACAAGTCCGTCAACGTGGCGGGTAACAAAAGGAGAAAGACATGACTGAATTCTGGACACTGATGGCAGGTATCGCGACAGGCATATTGATCTTGATGGTCGGCATCATCATCGATCGCGATCCCGAGCAAAGCGTGGGCGATGCGCTTCTTGAGGGCACGCGCTGGGGTGCATGGTTCATGACGGTGTTCGGCAGTCAGGCGCTGGTGATCAGCAGCTTGTGAACCAAATGGATGTGACGCAGTTTAATACTTAAGCGAAAGAGGAAAATAAGATGAATGAATTTCTGATGATGATGGCGATGATACTGGCGGGCACTGTGATCCTGATGATTGGCATCCGCCTCAACAGGAACGAAGAGCGCAGTCTGGACGGCAGCATGACCGAAGCCGTGAGCTGGGGTTCGGGTTTCTTCGTGACCTTCACCAGCCATGCGGCACTGATCTCGTTCTTCTGATCCGGAAGAGAGTGCCGGCTAGCGGGACGTAAGCCGGTACACCTTGTACTCGGCGCGTATGTCGGGGAGCGATGCCGATTCCGGATCGGCCTCGAACACGCTCTCGACAAAAGTCAGTTCGATCTCGAAGCCGGTCGAGTACAAACGCGCGATCTCTTCGTCCACGCCGGTCGCCTGCTGCATCGTCGCGTCCTTTGCGGCATCCTCGACTGTTAGCAGGAACACCACGGCAGTATCCGAGACCAGACGACTCAACTGCGCGACATATTCGTTGCGTATCTCCTCCGGCAATGCCGTGAGCGCGGAGCGGTCATAGACCGTGTCGATCATGCCAAGATCGGCTTTGGTCAAAGCGAAATAATCGCCGCACAGGATGCTGATACGTCCGTCGCGCCACAAGGTGAACGCGCCGACCTGCTGTTGCGTCGGCTGCAATCCGTTCTCGCTGAAGAACGCTTCCACCGCCACCGGACTCAGTTCGATACCGATCACCTCGTGCCCCTGCTGTGCCAGCCACAGCATATCCAGACTCTTGCCACACAGCGGCACGAACACGCGGCTGCCCTGCGCCAAGCCGAGCTCGGGCCAGAATTTTGTCAGGAGCGGGTTGACGACGGACTGATGGAAATCGCTGCGCTGATCGCGCCAGAATTCAAGCCACAAATGGTTGTCCTGATCGATGCGTGGCGCATCGGAAGACTGAGCTGCTGCAGAGTTCATGCTGACTTTCAGTGACATGCATCGCGGGATGCATCGAAGCCCAGTCTAACCGATTAACCGCGACGCATTCTGAAACATGGCTTCCGCAGTTCGTCTCGGCGCGCTAGCGTCGCCGCAGACGGAACAGCCCGTTGGCTTCGCTGTCGCTGCTGAAATACAGCGCGCCGTCCGGGCCGAACGCGACACCTGCGGGGCGTGCCCAGCGTTCGCCGTCCGGCAACTGGAAGCCGCCGACCAGTTCGTCCACGCGCACAACAGCATTCCCGTCGAAGCGCACCGCCACCAGCGCGGGCGGGCGGCGCGTGGCGTTGGGGCCGAAGAAACCGCCGCCGGGTTTGGTGCCCCACGAGCCGTGCAGCGCCACCGCCGCATCGAACTCCAGCTGTGCATCCATTGCGCCTTTGGGAACGAAAGACATGCCCAGCGGCGCATTGCGCGAGGGGAAGGTGGCGACCGGCAGCGTCACTTCGCCGAGCGGGCGCGGCGGCGGACTCGACACGCAATCGTCGCGCTGCATATTTTTTCCATCGAACTGGAACCAAGGCATGCCATGGAATGAGCCGGCATCGAGTCGGCTGAAATATTCCGGCGGCTGCCCAAAGCCCAGATGGTCCGGCCCGTTGTTGTTGGCGTAGAGTGCGCCGCTCTGTGGATGCCAATCGAAACCGACCGGGTTGCGCAGCCCCGAGGCATAGGTCTGCCATATCGCCTTGCCGCCGCTTTCGTGCAGCACCAGCACACCGCCGCGCCGGTCATCGAAATCGTATCCTGCGCCCAGATACTGATCGCTGCAGTTGCGCTGGATGCCGAGGCTGACATACACGCGTCCGTCCGGACCCACGCCCACGGTGCGGCTGTTGTGGCCGCCGCCGGCGGGCAGCGCGGCCAGCAACTGCAACGCCTGCGGCGCGAGGCGCGTCTGCTCGGCGCGGTAGGGCGCGCGGTACACGCCGTCCGTTTTCGCGATCAGGATCTCGCCCGGCCGGAACGCCACGCTGTGCGGATAACCGCCGGTGTCCACCAGCACCTCGGCGCGCGTGTACGGCGGCGGCAGGCGATACACCTTGCCTGCACGCGAGCCGGCATACAGGTCGCCGTTGGCGGCGAAGGTCAGCATGCGCGGTTCGTCCATGGCGGCCAGCCACTCGAGCAGGTAACCCTTGGGTACGCGCGCGATCCTGCGTTCGCCGTCCACCATCAAGGCTTGGTGTTCATAGGTCAGCGCGGGTGTACCGGCGTGCGCCGGTGTGGAGAGCAGGGCACTTGCCAATAGCAGGACACACCACAGCTGCAGTGCGGCCAGCTTGTCGCCTGAAAAGATCATCGGGACGTCGAAGCGGGTAAGCATGGGCAGCTTTTGGGGCGGGAGATTCAGCGCACGGTCTTTGGATCGAAGAGGGGATTCTGGATCAGGCCGAAGCGATTGCCGAACGGGTCCTGCACCGCGGCGACCTTGATACCCTCGCCGACTTCGGTCACTGGCTCTAGTGCGGTCGCGCCCAGTTCCAGCAAACGCGCGTGTTCCGCTTCGATGTCGGTCACACCCCACAGCGGCTGCGGTCCGGCGGTCGCGGGCTGAGCATTTGGCAACAGGCCCAGCTCGAAACCGCCCACGTTGTAGCCGACATAGAACGGCTGGTCGAAGTAAGGCGCCTGCCCCAGCACTTTGCTATACCAGCGTTTGGCGGCGGCCAGATCGGGGGCGGGGTAGATGGCGGTGCGCAGGCCGAGGATCATGGTGTTCTCCTTAGGATTGCAGCGGATGGAATTTGCCGGACAAGAACAATAACGCGAGCGACAAGAAAGGGATGACGTTCAGTCGCTTTTTGTCAGCCGCCATAACGAGGTGAGCTCCGCCGCGCGTGCCGCATACAGCGGGTCGGTTTTGTCGGCGGATTTCGGATGGTGTGGCGTGATATCCAGACGTTCGATCACTTTCAAACCTGCTGTATCAAACAGTGCCAACAATTCTTCCCGTGTGCGCAGGCCAAGATGTTCCGCGATGTCGGAGATGATCAACCAACCTTCGCCGCCGGGCGAGAGGTGCGCTGCCAGTCCGCTGATGAAACCGCGCAGCATGCGGCTGTCCGGATCGTAGATCGCGTGTTCCACCGGCGAGCTGGGGCGGGCCGGTATCCAGGGCGGGTTGCACACGATGAGCGGCGCTTTGCCTTCGGGGAACAGGTCGGCTTCCACGACTTCCACTTTGTCGTTCAGTTCGAGGCGCGTGAGGTTGTCGCGTGCGCAACTCAGTGCGCGCGGGTCCTGATCGGTGGCGACGATGTGTTGCACACCACGCTGTGCCAACAATGCAGCGAGCACACCAGTGCCGGTGCCGATGTCGAAAGCCAGATCGGTAGCAGGCAGCGGTGCCTGATTCACCAGCTCCAGATATTCACCGCGCACCGGCGAGAACACGCCGTAGTGCGGATGGATACGCGCATTCAACAGCGGGATCTCTACACCCTTCTTGCGCCATTCGTGCGCGCCAACCAAGCCGAGCAACTCGCGTAGCGAAGCGACCGATGGTTTGTCGCCGCGACCATAAGCCTCGTTGCATGCCTGCAGCATATCCGGCGCGCGACGCAGGGGGATGGTGTAGTCGGCATCGAGCGGGATGAGGATCATCGCCAGCGTGCGCGCACGTTGCGACTGCGCCTGACGATGCAGATGAAAAGCCTCGCCGGGCAGCGCTGCTGTCTTGCGCGAACGTTCGGCCTTGCGTGAATTGCGGCGCGACATCGCCTGCAACAACTGTTTCGCGTTCTGGAAATCACCGCGCCACAACAGCGCCGTACCCTCGCATGCCAGACGGTAAGCCTCGTCCGCCTTCATCGTGTCGTCGGCGATGATCACTCGCTTGGGCGGCGGCATGCCGCTTTCGGAACGCCAACGGGCTTTGCAGGGTTTGTTCGATTCGTTCCAGGTGATTTGGGGCTGCATGGGAGTCCTGTGAAATATGGCAGTGCAAGAAGATCGCGCACCGGCATGGATGATACCCGAATGCCCAATGCCCCGTAGCGGTGCGCGATGGCGGTGTGGGCAGCCGCGAGTACAGATTCGCCGGGCATGGCATCGATATTGCATTGAATAGGACAAAGACTGGTAGCGATGCGTGAACGCTATACAGATGTAAGGAATGCTTCACGGATATGCAACACAGGGTTGCTGCCGGGACATTACGTAAGACTCAAAGGAGAATGGCATGACGGAATTTTGGACACTGATGGCAGGCATCGCAGTCGGCATACTGGTCTTGATGATCGGCATCATCATCGACCGTGATCCCGATCAAAGTATCGGAGATGCCATCGCCGAAGGCTCGCGCTGGGGCGCGTGGTTCATGGTGGTGTTCGGCAGTCAGGCGGCGGTGATCAGCGGGCTGTGAAGTTGCTTAAGTTGGGGTGTGTCACTTCGGCATGGATGTGATGCTGACCTTGCCGGGCACTGACGTGCCTTGGCTCAGAAACGATACAGCAATTCGACCATATGCATATCCGCACCGATGGTGCCGGGCGCGTAGAAGCCGGCATCCGAGTAGTGCATGAAGCGGTAACCGGCAGCGTAGTTCTGGAATAGCGGGACTTCGATACCCAGCGTCAATGCGAATTGCAGCGGGCCGCCGAAATCCTGCAGGTCGAAGCGATGACGGCTTAGATAAGCCAGGCCCAGCCCGGTGTCGATCAGGAAGCTGCCATTCTGCGTGCCGAGTGTGAGGGTGGGGATGGCGACTGCGACCAGTGCTGAATCGCTCTGTCCCCTGAGTACGCCTGCATGCGTCACCAGTCTTGCGCGTGCCTCCCAGCCGGACTGGAACTGATGTTCCCAAGGTAGTCCGAAGACGGCCTCGACATCGGATTCACGGAACGATTCGGGTTGCAGCGCACCGATCACATGGCTCTTCTCGCCGACCTGCAAGCGGATACCTACACTCTGTAATTCCAGATCCTCTGCATGAGTGCGTGCGGAGGTCAGCATCAGCAGTCCTGCTGCAAGCCAAGATGCGATTCCTATCCTTATGTTCAAGTGAGAGTGTTGCATCGGCGTGGCTGTGTCTAGACGCTCAACACATGCGCCACACGCAGCAGTTCCATATCGAACCGCGTGCGTTGCTCCCAGGCGTCGCTGAGCGGGCGCAGTTGTAGTTGCTGGCCTGCAACACCGACCATCTTGCCGGACTCGCCTGCCAGCAGCGCTTCCACGGCGTGCACGCCCATGCGGCTGGCGAGTACGCGGTCGAAGGCGGTGGGGCTGCCGCCGCGTTGCAGGTGGCCGATGACGGTGACGCGGTTGTCCTTGTATTCGGACTGGTCGCTCACGCGCTTGGCGAGCACCATGGCGCCGCCGTATTCGCAACCTTCGGCGACGATGATGATGGAGGATTTCTTGCCGCGTTGCTGGCCGGTGCGCAGGCGTTCGATGAGCGTCTCGACGCTGGTCTCGACTTCCGGCAGCAGGATGTCTTCCGCGCCGCCGGCGATGCCGCTGATCATGGCGACGTAGCCGCTGCGGCGGCCCATGACCTCGACGAAGAAGATGCGGTCGTGCGAGTTGGCAGTGTCGCGGATGCGGTCGATGGCTTCCATCGCGGTGTTGATGGCGGTGTCGAAGCCGATGGTGTAGTCGGTGCCGCCGATGTCATTGTCTATGGTGCCGGGCAGGCCGATGCAGCGGATGCCGAATTCTGCATGCAGCTTTGCCGCGCCCTGATACGAACCGTCGCCGCCGATGACGACCAGCCCTTCGATGCCGTGTTTCGCCAGATTCGCCGCCGCCTGTGCGCGGCCTTCGGGTTCCATGAATTCCTTGCAGCGCGCAGTGTGCAGGATGGTGCCGCCGCGATTGATGATGCCGCTCACATCGCGCGGCCCGAGCGGGTGGATGTCGCCCTCGATCAGGCCTTTGTAACCGCGCTCGATGCCGAACACTTCTAGCCCGTTGAAAGTGGCCGCGCGCACCACGGCGCGTATCGCCGCGTTCATGCCGGGCGAGTCGCCGCCGCTGGTGAGTAATCCGATGCGTTTCATCTGGTCACGTTCCTGAAGGAAGGGGGCTGTGATTCTAATGGATGACGGCGGCTGTTTCGTGATTCAACGCAGGAATGTATTCCTCAGCTTGTGTTTACCCCGGGAGCTCCAGATAAAGTAATACCATTTCCGCGCATGCATGCGAATGTCGTTTTTTTGTTTGCTGCGGCTTGGGATGATTCAGTAAGATCGGGAAATTCGTGAGTATTCATACTGAATATCCATTCCTTTGGAATGGTTAATGGTGCGACAGGGGGCATGATCTTGCTGACAGGCTATTCGATTTTAGAGCTACTTTCACAAAGCATGCCCACCAGCATCTACCGGGGGCTGCGCCAGTCAGATGGCTCGCCGGTGGTGATCAAATTGCTGGATGTGGCGTTCCCGAGCCCGGTTCAGCTGGCTCGCGTCCGGCACGAGTATGAGTTGCTCGGCAGCTTGTCGCATCCCGGCATCATTCGAGTGCACGCGCTGGAAAAGGCGAATAATTCGCTGGCCATCGTGATGGAGGATTTTGGTGGCATACCGCTGCGCACGTTCCTGTCCGGGCATGCGCTTTCGGTAGGCGACAAGCTACGCATCGCGCATCGCATCAGCGAGATACTGGCCGAGGTGCACGCGCGCGGTATCGTGCACAAGGATATCAATCCCAACAACATTCTGATCAATCCGGAATCTTCCGAGATCAAGCTCATCGATTTCGGCTATGCCTCGCGCATCGGCCAGGAGGATTCGCAACTGGTGCATCCGGACCAGCTGGAAGGCACGCTGGCCTACATCGCGCCAGAGCAGACCGGGCGCATGAACCGCCCCGTGGATTACCGCAGCGATTATTACTCGCTGGGCATCACCATGTACGAGCTGCTGACCGGGCGTCGACCCTTCGATGCACAGGATGGTATGGAAATGGTGCATATGCACATCGCCGCCGTTCCGCCAGCACCGCACGACGTGGAGCCTTCGATTCCGCCCATTGCTTCGCGCATCGTGCAGAAACTGATCGAGAAGAATGCGGAGCTCCGATACCAGAGTGCGGAGGGTCTTAGCAAGGATCTGCATATCTGTCTTGAGGCGCTGAATGGCGGCTTGTACGGCGGTGATTTTGTGGCGGGAGCGCACGATGTCTCGGAGCGCTTCAATATTCCTGCCAGGTTGTACGGGCGCGATGCGGAGATCGGCCAATTGATGGCTGCTTACGATCATATGTGCGAGGGACGGCCTGGGCTGGTGCTGGTGTCTGGTCATTCGGGTATCGGAAAATCCTCGCTCATCCAGGAGATACACAAACCTATCGCGCGGCGCAGAGGTTTCTTTATCGCGGGGAAGTTCGACCAGTACCGGCGCAACATTCCCTATGCTGCGCTGATCCAGGCTTTCCAGAACCTGCTGCACCAGCTCCTGACCGAGAGCGAGGAGCGTATTGCCGCATGGCGCGGCCATCTGCGCGCAGCAATGGGCGAGAATGCGGCGCTCATCGCGGACGTCATTCCCGAACTCAGGCATATCCTGGGCGAGTTGCCGCCAGTGATGCCGCTGGCAGCGCAGGAAGCAGAGAACCGTTTCAACTACTATTTTGTAAATTTCGTGCAGGTGTTTGCGCAAGCGGAACATCCGCTGACGCTGTTCCTGGATGATCTGCAATGGGCGGATCAACCCTCGTTGAACCTGATGGAGCGATTGGCTGCGCATGGCGCGTGCAGTCACTTGTTGATCATCGGCGCGTATCGCCAGAACGAGGTCGATGCATCCCACCCGTTGAGTCTGGCGCTGGCGCGCATGCGCAACGAAGGTTGCCGCATGGACGATATTCATCTGCAAGCCTTGCCGTCCGGCGTTGTCGGACAAATCGTGGCCGATACCCTGAACTGTTCGACGGATGAGGTGCAGGCGCTGGCCGCGTTGATCTACCGCAATACCCACGGCAATCCGTTCTTCGTCAGCCGTCTGCTCAGTGAACTGCATGAAACCGGGCAAGTGACATACGACCGTTCACAGCGCAAATGGGTGTGGGACATCGCGCGGATCGAACGTGTCGGCATGGCCGACAATGTCGTCGAGCTGATGACTGCCAATATTCTCCGCTTGCCCGAAGCGACCCGCGGCTTGCTGAATCTCGCGGCCTGCATCGGCAACCAGTTCACGCTGGACGCGCTGTCCATGGTGGACGACAGTTCGCGCGATGTCATCGCCCAAACCCTGCATCCCGCATTGCAGGAAAGGCTCCTCGTGCCTGTGGGCAATGAATACCGCTATTTCGGCGGGGCTGAGGTCTTGGCCGATGAAGACACGCGAGCCTTTGGTGTGAACTACCGTTTCCAGCACGACCGCATACAACAGGCCGCCTACGACCTGTCGAGTGCGGAAGAAAAGATCGCAGTGCACTACAAGGTGGGCAAGCTGCTGCTGCAAAGCACGCCTGAAGAAGCGCTGGACGAGATGGTGTTCGACATCGTCAACCATTTCGACCTTGCGGCTGCGCACGTTACCGATGCCGGACTGCGTCTGCAGCTTGCCGCATTGAATCTCCGGGCGGGGATACGCGCCAAGAATGCGATCGCGTATGCCCCAGCGGTGAAATACATCCAGCATGCCGAGCAGTTCCTGGAGGGCGCGGAGGCGCAGCAACAAGCCTTGCATTTCAGGCTGCTGTCCGAACACGCCGAATGTGAATACCTGAACGGAGACAGTGCGGCGGCAGAGCGCTGTTTCATGCAGGCGCTGGACATCGCGGCGAACGATGCAGAGCGTGCCGTGGTGCTGGAAGCCATGATCCATTTCCACACCAACACCGGCAATTACCGCAAGGCTTACCAGACCGGTCGCCAAGCGCTGAAACTGTTCGGCGTTTCATTGCCTGCGGGCTTCGTGCCCCCGCTGTTCCTCGCTGACCTGGCAAGGCTTAAGTGGCGCATGCGCGGACGCAAGGTCGCCGATCTGCTCGACCTGCCGTTATGCAACGACGAGCGGATGCGTACCGCGATGCGCCTGATCGCTGCGCTGCTCAAGGCCGCCTACCAGATCCGTCCCGAGCTGTGCGTCGCCAACGCCGTGAAAGCGGTCAACCTCAGCTTGCAGCACGGCATGATGGAAGACAATGCCGTGGCCTATCTGGTGTTTGGCGGCATCTTCCTCGGCGGCGTGCTGGGACGGCATCAGGCAGGATACGAGTTCGGCCAGCTCGCTCTGGCGATGAACGCGCGTTTCGACAATCTGAAGCAACGCAGCGAGATCAACTTTGTGAGCGGCTACTTCACCCATTTCTGGCTGAAGCATGCACGCGACACCGAAGCGTATTACCGCGCCGCATACGAGAGCGGCTTGCAGACCGGCGATTACTTCCACCTTTCCTGCGCAGCCTGTACCCTGGTTGAGAGTCAGTTCATTCGCGGCGTGCCGCTGGCCGAGGTGCAAAAACTGGCCGCCGATCATCTGCATTTCATGGAGCGTATCGGCAGCACCGAACAAGCCGGCGCGATCACCGCCACGCTGCGCACCATCCTGAACCTTGAGGGGCTGACCGATGGGGCATCTTCGTTCGGCGATCCGGACTTCAGCGAGGCCGCCTTCGCTACCCGGCTTGAAACTTTCACTTCCAAGCATTTCGCTCATTTCTATTGGGTCAACAAGATGCAGGCGCTATACCTGTGGCGCAGGGCGGACGAGGCGCTGGCGGTGGCCGCGATTTCAGCGAAATACCTCAAGCATTCGCTTGCCATGCTGCACACCGTTGAGCATCACTTCTACCATGCGCTGATCCTGTGCGCGGTATGCGATGCCGCGCCGCAGCAGAAGCATCTGCGCAAGGCAAAGCGCATCCTGAAACGGTTCGAGCAGTGGTCGCTCCTGAATCCGGCCAATTTCGAGCACAAGGCACTGTTGATCCGCGCCGAGATCGCCCGCCTTGAAGGCGCTACATGGGAGGTGTCCGACCTGTACACACGCGCCATCCGCTCCGCAGATGAGCATGGTTACATGCAGAACAAGGCGCTGGCCAATGAACTGGCGGGACGCTTCTTCAATACGGTGAACGTCGAGTCGGCTGCACGCAGCCATCTGCGCGAGGCGTATTACGGATACCAGCTTTGGGGGGCTTCGGGCATCGCTGACAATCTCGCACAGGCCTTCCCCTTTGTTGCGGCTCGGCATGCACAAGACGCCCTGTCCGGCAGCGCCATGGTGGAACGCTCTTTCGGTGCCACCTCCGTTGCGTCGACCTCGGTGAGTCATGGCAACCTTCTTGAGACAACCTCCAGCTCGCGCAGGCGCTCAGGACTGGATATGGAAACCGTCATCAAATCCACGCAGGCAATTTCCGGCGAGATCAAGCTGGCGACGCTGTTGCAGAAACTGATGAAGATCATGATCGAGAATGCGGGGGCGGAGCGCGGCAGCTTCATACGCGTGGTGCACGGAGACTTGTTGCTGGAGGCGGAAGGGGCTGTGCACGACGAGGCGGTGAAGATCTGTGGCGGTGTGCCTCCTGATGCCGAGCGCTTGCCGCTGTCCGTCGTGCAGTATGTGGCGCGCCTCGGTGAAAGCGTGTTGCTGAACGATGCGGAATCCGATGCGCGCTTCTGGGAAGATCCATACATCGTCCGGGTGCGCCCCAAGTCGCTGCTGTGCAGCCCGATCATGCACCATGGGCAGGTGATCGGCGTGGTGCTGCTGGAAAACAATCTCGCCAGCGGCGCTTTCACGCCGGCTCGCATCGAACTATTGCAGATGCTCTCCGCACAGGCAGCCATCTCTATCGAGAACTCCCAGCTCTATGCGGGGCTGGAGCAGCGCGTGCAGGAACGCACCCGCGAACTTTCGCTGGCAACCGAGCAGCTGAAGGCAGCCAACGAGGAGCTCGAGAAACTCTCCTATACGGACGCGCTGACCCAGGTGGCCAACAAACGGCATTTCCAGAAAGTGATGGATGAGGAATGGCGGCGCGCATCGCGCACCGGCAGCGAGCTCGCCATCATGCTGATCGATATCGACTGCTTCAAACTCTACAATGATAACTACGGCCACCTCGAAGGCGACCGCTGCCTGAAAGCGGTCGCCACTGCGATCAGTAACACGGTATGCCGGGTGGGCGATCTGGTAGCGCGTTTCGGCGGGGAAGAGTTCGTCGTTCTGTTGCCGCATACGACGCGCGACGACGCGAGGAGCGTCGCTCAACGGGTGGTCGAGAGCGTGCGCGCACTGGCCATTCCGCATCATTTTTCACTGGCTGGCAATGAAGTCAGCATCAGCCTCGGGTTGGCGCAGGCCGTGCCGGATCAGGATGCCGATCCGCTCATCCTGATCGACGCGGCAGACCGGGCTTTATACAGGGCAAAAGAGAGCGGGCGCAACCGCTATTGCGAGGCTTGAGGAAAGTCTTCAAGCCTGCCACACCCCGAATCCCGCACTGCGCAGGTCGATGCCGATTTCGACCTCTTGCTCGCAGGCGTCGTCGTAGCTCATCGGGTTGAAGGCTTCATACAGGTCGGGCAGCAGGTGCAGGCCGTACTGTTTCACATAGCGGTTGGATTGGATGCCCGCCTTGTGTTTGTCGAAACGGATGTCGGGGTCGAGCCCGGTCATGCCGACGTAGACACAGGGCTTGCCGGGTATGTAATCCGGATTGCACTTTTTGAACTTGGCTTCGTACAGCACGTCCTTCGACAGTTCGATCACATAGACGTTGTAATGTTTGCGGCGCGATCTCATGCGCGGAATGTAGCGGAGTTGCCGTGCTTTGACCATGCATGCGCGCACGATGTTCATTCTTCCGCCCTGTGTAGTACAGTGGGCCATCGGTTGCGTCCGGCTGGAGCAACTGCGACCCGACTGTGAGGGGTTTCATGGATCATCCTGATGGAAAGACCATGCCTGCCGACCAGCACCGCATCCCGCTGGAGGTGTTGCAGCAGCGTCTGCACTGCACCGGCGAGGGGCTGAGCTCGGCTGATGCCGCGCGCCGACTTGCCGAGTTCGGCAGCAACGAACTGCGCGTGCGCAAAGAGACGCCGGAGATCGTCAAGTTCCTGCGCCAGTTCACCAACTTCTTCGCACTGCTGCTCATCGTCGGTTCGGCGCTGGCCTTCTTCGCGGATTACCTCAAGCCGGGCGAGGGCAATTTCTACATCGGCGTCGCGCTGCTGGCGGTGGTGCTGCTCAACGCGCTGTTCACCTACATCCAGGAGCACGAGAGCGAACGCATCATGGAAAGCTTTCGCAACATGCTGCCGCAGATGATCACGGTGCAACGCGACGGGCAGATATCGCGCATCGAAGCGAAACTGGTGGTGCCGGGCGATGTGATTCTGCTGGAAGAGGGCGACCGTGTGCCCGCCGACGGGCGACTGCTGGAAGTGAACCAGCTTAAGGTCGATCATGCCTCACTGACCGGTGAGAGCGAACCGCAACTGCGCAAAGTGGTGTGCACACACGACAACTTGCTGGAAAGCCGCAACATGGTGTTCTCCGGCACGCTGGTGCAAAGTGGCAACGGTCGCGCGCTGGTGTACGGCACCGGCATGGACACGCAGATCGGCCAGATCGTGCAGCTGACCAAGGACGCGGGCACGGTGGAGACGCCCATCCGCAAGGAGCTGCGCCATTTCATCCGCGTCATCTCCATCATCGCCATCGCGCTCGGTCTGCTGTTCTTCGCGCTCAGTGTGCTGCTCGGCAATCCCTTCATCGGCAGTTTGATCTTCGCCATCGGCATCATCGTGGCAAATGTGCCGGAAGGGTTGCTGCCCACGGTGACGCTGGCTCTGACCATGGCTTCCAAACGCATGGCGAAGAAGAACGCGCTGATCAAGAATCTGGAAGCAGTGGAGACACTGGGTTCGACCACCGTGATCTGCACCGACAAGACCGGCACCATCACCCAGAACCAGATGAAGGTCGCCACGCTGGTTCTGGGCGAGCATGAACGTTCGGCCTATCAGAGCGGGCTGAACGAGGCGGAAGGTTTCAGCGAAGCGTGGCGCGCCATGGTGTTGTGCAACAACGCGCGCCTCACCGACCATCACTATCTGGGCGACCCAACCGAGGGCGCGCTGTTGGTACTGGCGCAACGTCTGCAACTGATAGGCGATCTGGCGGAACGATTCCCGCGTCTGCACGAAAGCCCGTTCGACTCCGCCACCAAGCGCATGATCACCACGCACAAGGTCGCCGACGGTCAGCCCAACATCGCCTACATGAAAGGTGCGCCGGAGATCGTGTTCAAGAAATGCGCGCATATCCTGCATCAGGGCGAGCGGGTCGCGTTCGACGAAGCGGCGCGGAGTCGTGCGCTGGAGCTGTATGAAGTGCTGGCCGCACGCGGCGAACGTGTGCTGGCGCTGGCTTACAAGACTACCGATGCCGAAGTCGCCAGCGAAGACGGCTTCATCTATCTGGGGCTGGTCGGCATGCTAGATCCGCCGCGACCCGAGATCGCCGATGCGGTCGATAAATGTCGCAGTGCGGGCATCCGCGTGTTCATGATCACCGGCGACTATCACACCACCGCCGAATCCATCGCGCGCCAAGTCGGCCTGTTCACCGGCGACGGAAAGGTCATCGTGGGCGAGCAGTTATTGCAAATGAACGAGCAGGAATTCTCCGCGTTGCTGGACAGCCGCGAGCTGGTGTTCGCGCGCACCTCGCCCTTGCAGAAATTGCAGATCGTCAAAGCCCTGCAGAAGAAAGGCGAGATCGTCACAGTCACCGGCGACGGCGTGAACGACGCGCCCGCACTGAAGAACGCCGACATGGGCGTGGCGATGGGTGTCAGCGGTACCGAGGTCGCGAAGGAGGCAGCCGACATGGTGCTGATGGACGACAACTTCGCCACCATCGTGCACGCCATCGAAGAAGGCCGCACCATCTTCTCCAACATCAAGAAATTCATCGCCTACATCCTCACCAGCAACGTGCCCGAGATATTGCCTTTCATCGCCTTCGTCGCCATCGACGCACCACTGGCGCTGACCGTGGTGCTGATCCTCACTATTGATTTGGGTACGGACCTGTTGCCTGCGCTGGGATTGGGTCGCGAACTGCCGGAACAGGACGTGATGAAACAACCGCCACGCCGCCGCGACGAGCGATTGCTCACTTGGACTTTGCTCGGCATGAGCTACGGCATCATCGGCATGATCCAGGCCGCCGCCGGATTCTTCGCCTTCTTCACCGTGCTGTATCAGGGCGGCTGGGTATGGGGCGCGGAATTGCCGACCTCGGGTCTGCTCTATCAAACGGCGGTCACCTCATTCTTCGCGGCGGTGGTGATCTGCCAGGTGGCGGACGTGCTGATCTGCCGCACGCGCCGGCAAAGCATCCTGTCCGCAGGCATCTTCCGCAACAAACTGATCTGGGTGGGCATCGCGGTGGAGCTGGGCATCGTCGTGGCGATCTCGCAGATAGAGTTCCTGCAGCCCTTCTTCGGCACCGCACCGATAGGCTTGTTCGAAGTGTCGCTGGCACTACCGTTCGCAGCGGCGATCCTGCTGGGTGATGAATGGCGGCGCTGGTTGATCCGCCGCGACAATCGCTTTGTGCAGCGCTGGCTGACTTGGTAGCGGGTGCTGGTTATACGGTGATGTGGAATCATGTGTAGACTTCGGTTATCGGCCAAGAAGCAGACATATATCGAATATAGCTATGCTCTTTGATAACGTTGTTAGAACGGACATAAAACCCAAGTGGAACCTCGAAGGCTCATTTGATTTTCTCAATCGATCCGCAAGACCTGAAATATCGCGTGTTCGTGAGTTTGTTGAGTCATGTTGTGAAAAATATCCCACGTCTGAGATTGATGAGCTTATAGCCAGAATCAGATCGGGGGATGAAAACCATTTCAAATCGGCCACATTTGAACTGCTTTTATACGAGGCACTTTCTAGGATTGGTTTTGAATTGGAACCTCATCCGCAACTAGAAAATGGGGTAATGGCTCGCCCAGATTTCTTGGTGTCATCCCCTGATGGTGGGCAGTTTTATCTTGAGGCAGTTCTTGCTTCAGAAATTAAGGAAGTTAACCAAGGTGGAGAAGCAATCAAGGGTGCTGTTATGGATGTCCTAACATCAGCTCATCATCATGATTTTATGATTGACGTTACGAGTAAGGGTTATCCCACCACGCAACCAAGTGGCAAGAAACTGGCTGTTGAAATATTGAAATGGCTTGACTCACTTGACCCTGAAAATATCCAGCAGGCAATAGAGTTGGAAGGTTTGGATGCAGTTGAGTTTTTTAAGTGGGAACATGAAGAATGGTCTCTAACTATTCGGCCAATTCCTCTGAAACCAGATCGTCGAGGAAAATCAAAATCTCTCATCGGGGCATTCATGGGGGGAGCTGGTTATATTAATGCTTGGACTCCAATTCGAGATGCGGTGAAATATAAAGGTTCGAAATATGGACAGCTTGGATTGCCATTTCTCATTGCAGTTAATGTAGATAGCTATGCTTTGGATCCAATAGATGAAATGCAAGCGCTATTCGGCCAGGAAAAGTACATCATTTCAGTGGGGCAGCCGGAGCACGAGCCTGAAATGCAAAGAGAGCCCAACGGTGCGTGGTATGGACCTACGGGTCCGCAATACAAGAGAGTTTCAGGAGCATGGCTTTTTAACGATCTGACCCCCTATACGGTCGCTTCACGCCGAAGCACTATTTACGTAAATCCATGGGCATCAAAATCTTTGCCTGAATCTCTCCTAGTCATGCCTCACGCTAAATCTGATGGCGAAATAATGGAATGGATCGGAGGCAAGAGCTTTCGTGAAATTTACGGTTTACATGAAGGATGGCCGACGTAGCCCGAAAGAACCAACGACAGCAAGTGGAAGACATTCCCCATCTTTGCCGAAGGGTAAGCCCGCAAGCTCCTTGCGCGAAAAGACGGAATAGTAGAGATTCCAGTCTGTCAGAAATTTGGAGCTGGTGATGGCGGGTTGTGGATGTGAGATGGAGGCGAGGAACGAGCAGGAGCGGCAGACGTTGCGCATCGTGCTGGGTATCAATGCGCTGATGTTCCTGTTCGAGATCGTGCTGGGTTGGCTGGCGCAGTCCACCGGTCTGATCGCCGATTCGCTCGACATGCTGGCTGATGCGCTGGTCTATTCCGTCAGCTTGTATGCGGTGGGTAAGTCCGATGCGCTGAAGGATAGGTCAGCACGATTGAGTGGTTTCCTGCAGATATTCCTGGCTTTGCTGGTACTGGCCGATGTGCTGCGTCGTTTCATCTATGGCAGCGAACCGGTGAGCATGATGATGATGGCGGTCGGCACGGTTGCGCTGGTGGCGAACAGCATCTGCCTCACGCTGATCGCCAGGCATAAGGATGGTGGTGTGCACATGCGTGCTTCGTTGATCTTCTCCGCCAATGATGTGATCGCCAACCTGGGCGTGATCGTGTCCGGCGCGCTGGTGTGGTGGCTGGGCAGTCGTTATCCGGACCTGATCATCGGCACGGCCATCGCCTTGCTGGTGTTGTATGGCGGCATCCGCATCCTGCGCGAGGTGGCCGCGCATCGTTCGGCTTCTGCCTGCTGTTCGAAACCGGACGCGTGAATATCCTGCAGACGTAAAAACGCCCCGACACACATGTGCCGGGGCGTTGTCGTTTATGGCGTCAGAGGGATGCGCTGATGGAAGTGAATGTCGGCAGCGCGACGATGAAAGAAACCACGCTGGCGATGACCCAACGAACGAACTTTGCAACACCTTCATAAGCTTTTTTCATTTGATACCTCTCTAGTTAACGCAATGTTGCCCGCACGATGCAGACGTGCGTCAGAGGGTAATACTTGAGGAAAGTTCCCGGATATTTATCTTTATATTTTCAGGGGGATGGCGCCGGGTCTCGCCGGTGTTTGACCTTTTTCACCGCTTTGTCCGCGACGTATGACGTGAACGCCTCGATATTGTCGTAGCCTTGTTTCATGGCAAAGCCCGCCAGGGCTTCAATCAGGGCACGCGTCTGTTCGATCTCGGCGAAGCTGCGATCACAAGTGATGCAGCGTTCGCCGTCGTCGCGGCAAGCGGTCTTGCCTTTGCACGGTGTGAAGATACTCACGCCGCGTTGCCTTCCTCATCGAACACCAGCAATGTTGTCTCGCCGTCGATGTCGGTGATCTCGGCACCGCTCAGTTTGCCGTTGTCGTGGTAGCTGTAGCGGTGCGCAAGTTCAACCTCGCCGTAGGCGAATTTATCGAAGCCGAGCATGCGGTCGCCGTCGAAGAAGCCGCAGAAATAGGTGTTGCGATTCTGTATCTCGTGCGGCTCCAGCTCGTTGACCAGCTTGAACGGCATCTTGATGCCGGTGTAGGTGACGAAGTAACGGGGTGTGCCCGGCTTGTCGCTGCCACACATGATCAGGCCCGCAGCAGCGCCTTGGCCATGCGCTCGGACAATTGATCGGCGGTGAATTGCGGCTCATTGGGCGGATATAGTTCGTCTTCGATGAAGTCGAATCCGTTCGCCTGTGCCAGTGCGATCAGCTCGCGCACTTTCATGCATGCTGCCAGTTGTTCTTTCAGGGAGGCGTCGCTGCGTGCCTTGTCGGAGAAATCCTTGATGTTCTTGATTGCCATGTTTGTCTCTTTTTTTGGAGTAAACGAAACAACGGGCTGCATTGCATCCCGTAATTGTCAGCCAAAACCTGTCGATTACGGCCTTGGGCAGTACAGCAGCAATAAGCGTGCCGCTACTCTTTGAGGTGGCAAAGACGTTCGAACTCGGCCAGCGGCACCGGCTTGCCGAACAGGTAACCCTGATAACGGTTGCAGCCGAACTGGCGCAGGAAGGCGAGCTGGTCGTCGGTCTCCACGCCTTCGGCGATGATCTCAAGTCCGAAGTTGTTGGCGATGTTGATGATGGTGCGCACCATCACGCTGTTGCTCTTGTCGGTCGCGATGTCACGCACGAAGGATTGGTCGATCTTTAACTGTTCCAGGGGAAGGCGCTTCAGATAAGACAGCGAGGAATAGCCGGTGCCGAAATCGTCCATGGCGAAGCGGATGCCGATATCGCGCAGTTCCTGCATCTTGCCGATGGCGTCATCCACATCGTCGAGGATGAAACTCTCGGTGAGCTCCAGCTTGAGCCTTGAAGGGCGGGTGCCATAGGATTCCAGCGTGTCTTTCACTTTTTCCACGAACCAGGTCTGGCTCAACTGGCGCGGGCTGACGTTGATCGACAGCACGAGGTGGCGCATCTCCGCGTCCATCTCCCAGCGTCTCAACATCACACAAGCCTGTTCTATCACCCAGTCGCCGATGGGCAGGATCATGCCGATCTCTTCCGCCAGCGGGATGAACTGCGCCGGTGACACCATGCCGCGCTGCGGATGGTTCCAGCGTATCAGCGCTTCGGCACCGATGATGCGTCCGTTGTCGTCCACCTGCATCTGGTAATACAGCTCGAGCTGATTCAGTCGCACCGAGGCACGCAGATCCTTTTCCAGTTCTGCGCGGTGCTCCATCTCTATCTGCATCTCCGGGTCGAAGAAGCACACGCGGTTGCGTCCGGTGGATTTGGCTTGGTACATGGCCAGGTCGGCCTGCTTCAGCACTTCGTCGATGCTGTTCTGGTGGCCGCGGAACAGGCTCACCCCCATGCTGGGCGAGCTGTTGTGTTCGACGGTCTTCAACTGGTAAGGCTGGCTCAGTTCGGCACGTATCTTTTCGGCGATGGTCTCCGCCTGATTGGCGGCTTCCTTTTCTACACCGCTCAACGATTCCAGCGCCACCACGAATTCGTCGCCGCCCAGTCGCGCCACGGTGTCGCCCTCGCGCACGTTGCGTGTGAGCCGGGTGGCGACTTCCTGGAGCAGTTCGTCGCCGACATCGTGTCCTTGTGTGTCGTTCAATGATTTGAAATTGTCGAGGTCGATGAACATCACCGCGCCGTGCTTTCCGCTGCGCGCGCTGATAGACATGCTCTGCAACAAACGCTCCTGCAGCAGGCGACGGTTCGGCAAACCAGTCAGCGTGTCGTAGAAGGCGAGACGGTGGATCTCGTCTTCGGACTGTTTGCGCAGCGTGATGTCCTGCACCATGAACAGCACCACACGCTCTTCGCCCATATGCGCCAGCGAGATGTCTGCCAGAAAGGTGCGCGGTTGCTGTCCAATGGTCAGGCCGAAACTGAATTCGTTATGATTCTGGCGCGTCTCGATCACCTGCGTGATCGCGCCATCCAGTTCGGACACGCCAAGGAAAGTGCTGAGTGTGTGGTTGCGCCAGGACACACTGTCTTGCAGTTCGAACATCTCCAGCACCGCCTTGTTGACGAGATGGATCTGTCCGGTGGCATCCAGCACGATGAAGCCGATCGGCATGTTGCTGACGATCTGTTCCGTATAGCTGCGCGCCAGTGTCAGTGCTTTGTGCTCGGCGTGGAAATAGGTGTCCAGTGCCAGACCCATGTCGAAGAACACCACTTTCAGCAGTGCGTTGCCGGCACGCTGTCCGCGTTCTTCATCATCGCGATAGTGTTCGGCTATAAGGGGCTGCACCTCGCTCATGTATTTGCAGTAGGCACTCATGTACCACTTGGGTGTCAGGCCGACGCGTTGGTGCACAACGCCTACGTGCAACCGGTTCCCCACATACGCATGATCGTAGTCGCCCTGCGTCAACTGGTCGAAGTAGGTCATCTGCGCCTGCTTCAACCTTTCCAGTCGCGCCTGATCGCCCAGCAGCGGGCGTATCTCCGGGAATTGCAGCAAGTGCTCGTAGAACACGTCGATCAGTTCGCCGCGCTTGCTTGCCAGCACACCGTGCAGTTCTTTTAGCAGCGCCGCATCTTCCTCGTCAAATGACAGGAAAGCCTTGCGCTGCAAGATGTCGGCATCGTCGATGCCGATCTCCTGCAATAAAGCTGAACTCGTTTGCATGATCAGATCTGCTTCACCTTGATGTTCAAGGTCTGGATACGATAAGCGATCTGGCGCGGCGTCATGTCCAGCAGGCGCGCGGCCTTGGCCTGCACCCAGCCCGCCTGTTCCAGCGCGGCGATGACACGCTCGCGCTCGTCCAGATGCGGGTCGTCCAGATCGACGTTCTGCACCGGGCCTCGGCTGGCTGAGATCTTCTCGTCGATGCCGGTGAGCAGGATGGCGTCGCGGTCTATGGTGTCGCCCTCTGTCATCACCGAGGCGCGTTCCAGGCAGTTCTCCAGTTCGCGCACGTTGCCCGGCCAGTCATGGTGCATCAGCACGCGCAGTGCAGCTTCAGTAAGACCCAGTGTGCGGCCTTGCTGCTGGCTGACCTTGTCCACCAGGAAGCGCGCGATGTCGGGGATGTCTTCCATGCGCTCGCGCAGTGGTGGCAATGTCAACGGCATCACGTTCAGGCGGTAATACAAGTCCTCGCGGAAACGACCTTTCTCGACTTCGGATTCGAGATCGCGGTGCGTCGCCGCCACCACACGCACGTCGACCTTGATGGTCTTGGTGCCGCCCACGCGCTCCAGCTCGCCTTCCTGCAGCACGCGCAGCAGCTTGGCCTGGAACGAAGCGGAGATCTCTCCGATCTCGTCGAGGAACACGGTGCCGCCCTCGGCCTGTTCGAAGCGGCCTTTGCGTTGTGCCACCGCGCCGGTGAACGCGCCTTTTTCATGGCCGAACAGTTCGCTTTCCAGCAAGGTCTCGGGCAGCGCCGCGCAGTTCAGTTTGACGAAGGCGTTGCGTGCGCGTGGCGAGTTGTAATGGATGGCGTTGGCGATCAGCTCTTTACCGGTACCGGTCTCGCCGCGGATCAACACCGTGGTGTTCCACTTCGCCACCAGTCGTACCTGTTCAAAGATGCGGCGCATCGCCTGCGTGTGGCCGATGATGTTGTCGAAACCGTATTGCGCGCGCACGGTGCGGCGCAGGCCGTCGCGTTCTTCCGCCAGTTCCTGTTTCTCCTGCGCGACTTCTTGCGACAGACGCACGCTTTGGCCGATCAGGTTGGCCACCATCTCCAGGAAGTGACGATATTCATCCAGTTTATGCGCCATGCCCGCAGCCGGTTGCGCGGCGAGCACGCCGACTACTTTCTTGCCGATGCGGATCGGCACACCGACGAACGCGCCTTGCGGGTTGTAGATGCCCATGCGCGACAGGAAACGCGGCTCGTCCATGATGCAATCGACCATGATGCTGTTGCCGGTCTTGAGAATGGTGCCCACCACGCCTTCGCCGGGCAGATAGCTGACCTCTTCGGTGACGGTGTCGGACACGCCATACACCAGCGACACTTGCAGTTCGCCGGTGGCAGCGTCGATCAGGCTGACCATGCCGCGATCCAGCCCCACACCTTCATGCAGCGCGTTCAGCACGCCGTCCAGTGTCTGCTTGAAATTGAGCGAATGCGACAGCACACGGCTCACCTGATACAGCGTCTCCAGTTCTGCGCGCAGCAGATCGAGTTCGTTGCGGGAATCAGACATGGTTGCCTCCCTTCGTCAGTGGCAGTTGCACGCGCATGCGGCAACCGCTGTGATAGTCGGGATCGATGTCCAGTGTGCCGCCGTGACGACTGACTACTTCTTGTGCCATGGCAAGTCCGAGTCCGAGGTGCTGTTTGCCAGCCCCTTTGGTTGTGAAGAAGGGTTGGAATACGGTGTAGCGCAGATCATCCGGCACGCCGGGACCGGTGTCCTCCACGGTCACGTCCAGATGGTCGTTGTGCAGTGCGCACGCGATATGCAATTCACGCGTGCCGCCGCGCCGTTCGTTCATCGCTTCGATGGCATTCGCCACCAGATGTTTGAACAGATTGGTCAGTTGCGCGGGATGTGCAGCCAGTGAGACAGACTGCGCAGCGGGCGTCCATTCCACCACGATGCCCGCACTGAGCAGATTGGCGGTGGCGAGTTTCAGTACATCCACCAGCACTTCATTGATGTCTATCAGTTGCATCTTCTCGTCATCGTTGGCGGGAATGCAGGCGCGCAATGTCTCCAGTGCTTCACGGCTCTTGTTGATCGCCTCGTCCAGCGCGCTGGACGAGATGTCACCCGCAGCACTTGGCGCACCTTGCGCGGACAAGCGACGCTCCAGCATGGCGGTGGCGGCACTCAACATATTGAGCGGGCCTTCCAACTGGAACACCGCGCCGGCCAATGTCTCGCGCAGGCCGTGTATGCGCTCCTGCTCGGCCAGCAACGCACGCAGGCTGTTGATACGCAGGTCTTCCTGCTGGCGTTTCAGTTCGCTGATGTCCTGGATGGTGAGCAGCAGGTAGTGGCGACGGGCAGGCTCATAGAAAGCGTCGGCACCGACATCATGTTCTTCGAACCATGACACCGCGCAGGAGAACCAGCGTGAGGATTTGTTGGGTGTTTCAAGCTGCACTTCGCGTGCGGCGATATTGTTGTGTTTCTCGTAGGCACTGGTGAAGGCGTCGCCCATCTGCGCGCGCAGCGCGGCGAGCAAACGTGCAGCAGGTTCTTTGCCCAGATCACCGATCAGCTTCTTGTATTCCTGATTGTCGAGCAGCACATGTTCGGACTCGTCCAGCAGCACGATGGCAACCTGCGCCGCGTCCACCACCGATTCGATCAATGTCTTCTGGTTCTGCACCTGGCGTTCCAGACGGTGCACCTCGGTGACATCGCGCTGCATGCCGAGGAAGTGCGTGGTCTCGCCCTGATCGTTGACCACCGGCGTGATGGTCACGTCGGCCAGATAGCGGCTGCCATCTTTCCTTTTGTTCACCAGCAATCCGTTCCACGGCCGCTGGCGTTGTATCTGCGCCCACAGCGTCTCGTACACCAGCTTGGGCGTGACGCGGTAGGACAGGATGGATTCGTTGTGGCCCACGATCTCGTCCTGCCCATAGCCGGTGATGCGCGAGAACGCATTGTTGGCATACAGGATGTTGGCGCGCGCATCGGTGATCGATATCGCCAGCGCGGCTTGTGCGACCGCCTGCCGGAACAGATGCGTAGGCAGGTTCTCTGGAGGTTGCGTTTGGTCGGACATATGGACTCCAATTTAATGACACCCCTCATTCAGCAATAAACATGCCCGTAATTTTTTGTTTTGCACTCAATGCCGCAGCTATTGGGCGAATTGTTGTATTTGCTACATCGGTGCATGGGCGAACCTGACAACGACAAGGGTTTTTTGCACCGAGCTGGTGCGGAGTTCTCCCAAATGCCTGATTCCGTGCACACCCTTTCGGTGCGCGGTAGTTGGCACGGGCCTTGCAGAGTAGGGCTCAGGAGAACGAACGCGATGTCAGAGATATTTCTACTGTTGTTAGGCACGGCGCTGGTAAACAACGTGGTGCTGGTGAAGTTCCTGGGACTGTGCCCATTCATGGGGGTGTCCCGGAAGATGGACGGCGCGCTCGGCATGGGCATGGCCACCACCTTCGTGCTCACCTTCGCCACCGCCGCCAGCTGGATGCTGGAACACTGGCTGCTGCAGCCGCTGGGTATCCAGTACCTGCGCATCCTCGCATTCATTCTGGTGATCGCCGCCACGGTGCAGTTCACCGAGATGGCGATCCGCAAACTCAGCCCGGCCTTGTATCAGGTACTGGGCATCTATCTGCCGCTGATCACCACCAACTGCGCGGTGCTCGGTGTGGCGCTGCTCAACGTGCAGGAGAAGAACGGATTCATGCACAGTCTTCTATATGGCTTCGGTTCCGCACTCGGCTTCACATTGGTGATGCTGTTGTTCACCGGCCTGCGTGTGCGCCTGTCACTGGCGCAAGTGCCCGCCGCGTTCGCGGGTGCGCCCATCGGTTTTGTGGTCGCCGGTCTGTTGTCGCTGGCATTCATGGGTTTTGCCGGTTTGGCTTCTCATTAAGGAATAAGAGATGTTAGTCGCCGCCATCGTAAGTCTGACTGTTCTTGGCACCGTGCTCGGTTTGTTGCTCGGGCTGGCTGCGCGCTATCTGCGCGTGGAAGGGAATCCCATCATCGCCGAGATCGAGCAGATGCTGCCCGGCTCGCAATGCGGTCAATGCGGCTATCCCGGCTGCACCGGTGCGGCGCAGGCACTGGCAGATGGCAGTGCGCCGGTCACTTTGTGTCCGCCGGGCGGCGTGGCACTGGTGCAGGCACTGGCCGATAAGCTGGGCGTGGAAGCCGACCTGTCCGGTGTGGAAGACAAAGGCCCGCAGGTGGCCGAAGTGAAGGAAGAGATCTGCATCGGCTGCACGCGCTGTTTCAAGGTGTGCCCCACCGACGCCATCATGGGCGCCGCGCAACAGATACACGTGGTGTTCCGCGAAGCCTGCACGGCATGCAGTAAATGCGTGGACGTCTGCCCGACCGAGGCGTTGTCGCTGCAAGCGGTGCCGGTCACTTTGCAGTCCTGGTACTGGAACAAACCGAAGCTGGAGGCCGCGTGAAGCTATTCGACAGATTCTTCTCCGGCATGCGCGGCGGCGTGCACCCCGAAGGTCGCAAAGACCTGTCGGCGGCACGCGGTATCCGCGCGTTACCGTTGCCGCAGAAACTGTTCGTGCCTTTGCAGCAGCACATCGGCGCACCGGCCATCCCGGTGGTCAATGTGGGTGACCGCGTATTGAAAGGACAACTCATTGCCGCCGCGCAGGGCAACGTTTCCGCGCCGGTGCATGCGCCCACCTCGGGCATCATCGTTGCGCTGGGCGACCATGTCGCGCCTCACCCTTCCGGTCTGCCGGTGCCGACTTTCACGCTGGCCTGTGACGGGCTGGAGGAGTGGGTGGAATTGCAAACATGCGACGATCCGTTCGCACTGGAAGCGGAAGACATCTCTGCACGCGTCGCTGCAGCCGGCATCGTCGGTCTCGGCGGTGCGACCTTCCCTTCCGCGCTGAAACTCAGTCTCAGTCGCGGCGTGCAGACGCTGATCATCAACGGTGGCGAGTGCGAACCGTATCTGACCTGCGACGACCGCATCATGCGCGAGCGTGCCACCGCCATCGTGGAAGGTATCAGCCTGATCGCGCAAGCCGTCGCCGCCAAGGAAGTCATTGTCGGCATCGAAGACAACAAACCGGACGCCATCGATGTGATGCGCAGTGCGGCACGCGCCTCCACCATGAAAGTGGTCGCCATGCCCAGCATGTATCCCATGGGTTCAGAGAAGCAGATCATCCAGGTGCTCACCGGCCAGGAGATCCCTGCGGGTGGTCGTCCGGCCGATATCGGCGTGCTGGTGCATAACGTCGCCACTGCGTTCGCCGTGCATCAGGCGATCCGTTTCGGCAGGCCGCTCATCTCGCGCATCGTCACCGTCAGCGGTGGCGCCATCAAATCACCGTGCAATGTGGAAGCATTGGTCGGCACGCCGGTTCAGGAGTTGATCGAGTTCGCGGGCGGCTATTCACAAGCTGCGGCACGTATGGTGTTGGGCGGGCCGATGATGGGCCAGCACATCACCGACACAGCCATCCCGGTGGTGAAAGGCAGCAGCGGCATCCTCGCGCTGACCGCCGACGAGATCGGACACGATGAAGCATCGCCCTGCATCCGTTGTTCCACCTGTGTGCGCGCTTGTCCGGTCGGATTGCTGCCGCTGGAGATGGCGGCGCACATCCGCGGTTCCGATCTTGCCGGTGCTGTCGATCTCGGCCTCAAGGATTGCATCGCCTGTGGCTCCTGTTCCTATGTCTGTCCGGCGCACATCTCGCTGGTGCATTTCTTCAACTACGCCAAGGGCGAACTCGCCGCGCAGGAGCGCAGCAAGCTGAAACAGGAAGCCACCAAGAAACTGGCCGAGGCGCGCACCGAGCGCATCGCACGCATCGAGCGCGAACGCGCCGAGATGATGGCGAAACGCAAAGCCGCGCGCGCCGCGAAAGAAGCAGCTGCCAAGGCTGCCGCTGAGAAGGAAGCTGCAGAGAAAGAAGCCGCCGCACAGGCGCCTGAGGAGACCGCATGAACCCCATCGCCCATTCCCCTCACGCGCACGCACCGAGTTCCATCGGCAAAGTGATGCTCACCGTGATGCTGGCGCTCGCACCGGCGACAGTGTTCGGTTTCTGGCTGTACGGCTGGCCAGCCATCCATCTGTGGGCGGTGGCCATCATCGCCGCCATCCTCGGCGAGGCATTCGTCATCCGCATCCAGCAGCGCGCGGTGCGTCCGGTCATCATGGACGGCTCCGGCATCCTCACCGCATGGTTGCTCGCCTTGTCGTTGCCGCCGTATGCGCCCTGGTGGATCGCGGTGGTCGGCAGTCTGTTCGCGGTGATCGTCGGCAAACAGATCTTCGGCGGTCTGGGACAGAACGTGTTCAATCCGGCGATGGCGGCGCGCGTGATGCTGCTCATCTCCTTCCCGTTGGAGATGACGACCTGGGGCGCGCCTTTGCCGCTGACTTCGCCGAACGGATTGAATCTGATCGAAGGATTGAAGGTCACCTTCCTCAGTCAGCCTATCGATGGCATGGCCAGCGCTTCATTGCTCGGTCATGTGAAAACGGAATTCACGCGCGGCATCGGACTCGATCAGGCGCTTGCCGGTTACTTCGTGCCGATGGATGCGTTGTCGGGATTGCGCACCGGCAGTCTGGGTGAGACGGCAGCGCTATTGTTGCTGCTCGGCGGACTGTTCCTCATCGCGCGCCGCATCATCACCTGGCATGCGCCGCTCGCCATGCTGCTCGGTGTGGCCGTGCCCGCGCTGATCTTCAGCCTCATCGACGGTAACCACTACGCCGGACCGCTGGTGCATCTGTTGTCGGGCGGGGTGATGCTGGGTGCGTTCTTCATCATCACCGATCCGGTCACATCACCGAATACGGCCAAAGGGCAATTCATCTTCGGTCTGAGTTGCGGTCTGCTCACCTGGGTCATCCGCACCTGGGGTGGTTATCCGGAAGGGGTGGCCTTTGCCGTGCTGCTGATGAACGCCGCCACGCCATTGATCGACCAATACGTCAAACCGCGCATCTACGGCCGCGACAGCAAGGGCGCTGCATTGCCCGCGAAGAAGGGGGCGTGATGAAACTCGAAGAATTGCGCTCCAAGCTGGGATATCAGGCATCGCTGCTGGGCAGTGTGGCCTTGCTCACCAGTGCCGCGCTGGCTTTCGCCTCGCTGGCCACCGGGCCGGACATCAAGGCGGCGGAAGAGGCCGACCTCAAGCAATCGCTGACGCAGGTGTTGCCGGGCAGCTACGACAACGAACTGTTGAAAGACACGGTGACCCTGCCGGGTGCGGATGGCGAAGTGCTGGCATGGCGTGCGCGCAACAAAGGCAAGGTGGAAGCGGTGGTGTATCGCGTCACCGGCTACGGCTACTCCGGTGCCATCGTGTGTGTGATGGGCATCTCGCGCGAGGGAAAGATACTGGGTGTGCGCGTGATCAAACATGCCGAGACGCCAGGCCTGGGCGACAAGATCGAACCGGCCAAGGCCGACTGGATACACAGCTTCGCAGGCAAGTGGCTGGGTGAACCGTCCATCGATAAATGGGCGGTTAAGAAGGACGGCGGCGTGTTCGACCAGTTCGCCGGTGCCACCATCACCCCGCGTGCGGTGGTGAAGGCTGTGAAGGGCGGTTTGCAGTTCTTCGATGCGAACAAGGCGGTTTTGCTGGATGAAGTGGGAGGTGAAAAGTGAACGAAAAATACGGTCGCATCACTCGTGAGGGTCTGTGGGACAACAACGTCGTGTTCGCGCAGATGCTGGCGCTGTGTCCGCTGCTGGCAGTGACCAGCACGGCCACCAACGGATTGGGTATGGGCTTGGCAAGTACTGCCGTGATGTTGCTGGCCAACATCATCGTGTCCAGTGTGCGCCATCTGATCAGTCCCGAGGTGCGCATCCCGGTCTACATCGTGTTGATCGCCACGCTGGTGACCTTGGTCGATATGAGCCTGAATGCATGGGCGCACGAGCTGTACAAAGTGCTGGGTCTGTTCATCGCGTTGATCGTGGTGAACTGCGCCATCCTCGGTCGCGTGGAATCGTTCGCTTCCAAGAACTCGGTGCCGGACGCGGCACTGGATGGTCTGATGATGGGGCTGGGTTTCACGCTGGCGCTGGTGGCGCTGGGTGGCGTGCGCGAGATATTGGGCAGCGGTACCTTGTTCGCCAATGCGCATCTGTTGCTGGGCCCGGCGTTCGCCTTTCTCGAAACCACCATCGTGCCCGACTACAAAGGTTTTCTGCTGATGATCCTGCCGCCGGGCGGTTTCATGGCATTGGGTTTCCTGTTGGCTGCGAAGCGGGTGTTCGACCGCCGCCGCGCCGAACGTGCCGAAGCTGTCGCTGCCGCTGCCACAGTGGCGAACTAGGAGATGGCAATGAACACCTTCAGTAATGGGCTCAAGCGGTATGGGATGCAAAGTGCACCGCGCGCAATAGCCAGTACATATCGGGTGGATGGGCAAGGTTGCGTGCACCGCGCAATGCTGCAGTTCACACCGCGTAAGCGATTGATGGAGGTGTACTAATGCAAGTCGGTATCGCTTATTCCGAAACCGTCAATCAACTCTGGCTGCGCATCGAAGTGCCGGAGGAGGCCACCGTTCAGCTCGCCATCGAGCAGTCCGGCATCCTCGAAAAATTCCCGTACATCGATCTGTCCGAATACAAGGTCGGTATCTACGGAAAGATGGCCGAGCTGGATGACAAGCTCAAGCCGGGCGACCGTGTAGAGATCTATCGCGCCATCACGGCCGATCCGGCAACGGTTCCACGTCGCGTTTTCGCCAACGAAGACGATGACGAGTGACAACTTTTTTCTTTAACCAACCATCAGGAAACATAACCATGCTATTCGATACCTACGAAACCAAAGGCCTGCTGTTCAACATGAACTTCAAGGAGGCAGACGGCAAATACGCCGGTTACCGCGGCGACCTCGTGCTGGAACTGGGCGAAGTGGGCGATGCACTCGGCCATCGCAAACCGCCCGTGTCCACCATCAAGAATACTGTCGTGTTGGCAGAAGACGACAAGATCAAACTGTATGTCGGTAGCCTGGACGATCTGGCATTGCTGCCGCGGATACTGGACTACTACAAGGCGGATTTCGCCGACGACGTGATGATCATCCTGTTCGTGGTGAATATCGCCAAGCCGCTGGTGATCGAGAAGGACGGCTACACGATCACCGCGATCTCCATGCAGGAAGGTCTGATCTGGAACGAGTTGATCGACATGGCTGCACTGGAAAAGGGCGACTTCAAAGGCCAGTCTCCGACCACCAAGATCGTCACCGTGTACAAGGCGCTGTCCGACTACAAGCCCAAGGGCGACAAGGTGTCGTTCGACGACGCACTGACACGCACTGTTGAACTCACTCGCGCAGGTCGTGGTCCGGTCTAAGACATCTTCATAAATCCATTTATCGGGCGCATCGCGGCGTTGCGCGGTGCTCGCAACCTCGCCTACCTTAAGGTATGTCTCGGCTGCTGCGCTCCGTGCGCCTTGCGCTGCATCCCGATAAGCTGGATTTCTGAAGACGTCTTGGTTCGCTGAATGAAAGGTTATAGATGGCACGAATAGGACTCTTCTTCGCCAGCAGCACCGGCAACACCCGGCGCATCGCCAAGGCCATCAAGAAACGTTTCGATGATGAGACGATGGCCGATGCGCTGAACGTCAACAAGGCGACGCCGGAGTTGTTCGGTAGTTACGAACAACTCATTCTCGGCACGTCGACCTTGGGGGCGGGTGCATTGCCGGGGCTGTCCACCGACTGTATGGGCGGTGGCTGGGAAGAGTTCCTGCCGCAGATCGAACATCTCGATTTCAGCGGCAAGACCATCGCCCTGTATGGACTGGGCGACCAGAACAAATACGCGGAAGAATTCGTCGATGCGATGGGCATCCTGTACGAGTTCTTCAAGTCACGCGGCGCGAGTTTCGTCGGCGCATGGCCTGCGGATGAATATGAGTTCATCGAATCCAAAGCACTTGTCGACGATGACTTCGTCGGCCTCGCGCTGGATCAGGAGAACCAGAAATTGATGACCGATGCACGGGTGGAAGCCTGGTTGAAGTTGATCGCGCCTGCATTCGGCCTGCCATTATGAGTTCACGGCGTTCTGTAATGATGCGCAGCTTGCGGGCAAAGAATCGCAAGCAGGCGATGATCGTCGGTGTGGTCGGTTACACCGCAGAGACCTGGGCTGAAGTGAAAGCCACCGCCGCCGATCCGCAATGCTTTGAAGATACTTTCGAGAAGTGGAAGGACGTTGCCGTCTCTGCTCGGCGAGAGTTTCAGCGCTCCGGCGTACAGGCAGTGGAGTATCAGATCGAACCGCAAGTGTTCGCCGACTGGTGTGCACAGCATCAGCTGCAGAACGATTCCAAAGCGCGCGCCGAGTTCGTCTCGGAGAAATTGAGCGCGGCTTACAACCAGGCCTGAGCCGAAACTTCACGCACGCAAGGAGTGCGGGATGCGACCGGATTCGGTGCATTTTCTGCGACCTTCAGCGCTTAACCACTTTATGAACATGGACACATCCTTGTAATACTGGATTGGCATACTGCTTGCAGAGTATCGATAGCCGTTGCCGGCATCTATCAATCAAGGAGAGTTCATGTCGAACCAGGAAGTTTTCTTCAAGTGGTCCGACGCGTACAGCGTCAACATCAAGACCATCGACGACCAGCACAAAGAGCTCGTCAATATCCTCAATCGTCTGTTCATCGCGGTTTCCATGCGCGAGGGCGACAAGGTCATCGCGGGCATCCTTGATGCGCTGACGGCTTACACGCAGGAGCATTTCGCGCTGGAAGAGCGTTTGATGCAGCAGGCGAAGTACAAAGACTTCGTGGCGCACAAGGCGGAGCACACCAGCTTGCTCCTTCAGCTGGAACAGTTGTGCAAGAAGCACATGCTGGAAGAGCAACCTATCTATTTCGAGATGCTGAGTTTCCTGAAGCGCTGGCTGAGGGAACACATTCAGGGCGTGGATACTTTGTACAGCACCGATCTGCTGGCGGCGGGATTCTCCACCGCCGCGTGGGAGCAGAGCGCCAACGAGGAATTCGCGAAGATGTCCGAATCGAAAAAGTGGTGGGAGTTGTGGAAGGCTGCGTGAGCGGAGATGTATATGGCATGGCAATTGCTGGATAAAGGGCATCTTCACTGACGCGTTCGACAAAGGAGAACACATGACAACCCGGAAAGAATTTTTTGCATGGCAGGACGATTACGGCGTCGATATCCAGCTGCTGGATACGCAGCATAAAGAGCTGGTGGGCATGCTCAATCGCCTGTTCGTCGCCGCATTCGAGCGTAAGGCCAATGCCATCATCGTGGATATGCTGCATACCTTGCAGCGTCATTGCCAGATGCACTTCGAACTGGAAGAGCGTTTGCTGCAGCAGATGGCGCACAAGGATGTGGCCGCGCACCGGTACGATAATCGCAAGCTGCTGGAGCAACTGGATCTGCTGTGCAGGAGACACGAGCAGGAAGACATGCCTGTCTATTTCGACATGCTGTACTTCATCAAACACTGGCTGGCGGATCATTTTCGCATCGTGGATAGCGGCGATCTGCTCAAGGTCGGACTTTCGAGCGCGGCCTGGGAACAGAGCGCGAACGAAGCGTTCGCCGGCGTGCGCAAGGCCGCGTAGTCGCGGCGCTTGCGGGGTCAGCGCGCGAAGCGGATCAGCTCGACGCGGTAGCCGCGTTTTTCCATCAGTGCGGGCAGGCCGGTTTCGCCGAACATGTGCAGGCTGCCGACGGCGGCGAATATCGTTTTGCCGCTGCGGTGCCGGGCGTCGATCTTGTCGGCCAGCAAAGGATTGCGTTCATCCAGCAGCTTGTGCATGAAGCGGCGCTGCTCCGGTGTGTTCACGCAGTCGCACCACTCTTCGTAACGGGCCAGTTCGGCGTTGTCCGATTCCTCCCATATCTTCGCGATGCGGCGCAGTTGCTCCCTGTCCTTGCCGGACTCCATCTCTGCAAGCGTTGTCTCCAGATAGCGGATGGACGCTTGCTCGTCGTTCTGTTTCAGGACGGCGACCTGCGCTTCCGGCGTCTCCAGAGAGATCACTTCCTTGTGCGTGCCATGCCCGATGCCGGACAAGATCGCATCGATGACATAGGCGGATTCCAGCCCGTCCAGTCTGGCCTTCATGAGGGTGATGGTGATCAGTTGCATCTCGCCGGGATACGCGGCGATGGAGTCGTAAGGCGTGCAGCTGGCTTCGGCCTGCTTGCGCAATCTGGCCGACAGCGCGGACGGCAATGTCTTGCCGGACGGGCGGGAAAGCGCGGCCATGCCTTGCTTCATCCGTTGCCGGATGTCGGCATCCCCCATGTCCAGTTCCAGCGCCAGCACATCACTGTTGCTGAGCGCCTGCATCACGGCCGGACCGGGAAACATCCATTCGAAGCGGGCGATGTGGATCGTGCCGTACAGCCAGGAATCGCGTCCGTCCTTGCTGATGCGCCACAGGAAGCCTCTATCCTTCGCATGATCCATGGCCTTTTGAACCGCGTCAGGCGTTGGTGCGGCAGGCGGCGGCGGGCAGGCGCTTTTCGTTTCTGCGACAGCGAAGCCGCTGGCGGATAAAAGCAAAGAGAGGAATACGCTGCGAAGCAGATCTTGCATGAGTTCTCCCGGGTTGGACCATGCTGTACCATGAAGTCGAGGATGCACCGTAATTTGTCCTGACTGCCGAGTCAAATATGCGGTCTGCGGAGACGAGGCGCGGAAGTGCAACACAGACTGGCACGCTATTCGCTTAACGTTTTGTGAGAAAACCGACAGAACAAAGCCATGGAAATCGCCAAAGACGAATATGCATCACATACCGCTTACGATGAACTGCTTGATAGCGGGCTGAAACCGCGCCCGGCGGCGCAGCCATTGTTCGACTATCTGAACTCGCTGAACGATGGCGAGCTGGCCAAGCGGCGGCAGGCGGTGGACGCCACCATCATGGCCATGGGCATCACCTTCACGGTGTACAGCGAGGCGGGCAACATCGACCGTGTGTGGCCGTTCGATCCTGTGCCGCGCGTGATGGGTCGCAAGGAATGGGAATCCATCCAGGCCGGACTCAAGCAGCGTCTGCGCGCCCTGAACCTGTTCATCAACGACCTGTACAACGAACAGCGCATCATCAAGGACGGCGTGTTTCCGGCCGAGGTGCTGGAAGATTCCGCCAACTACCGTCCGCAGTGCGTGGGCATCACGCCCCGCTTCGGTGTGTGGGCGCACATCTGCGGCACCGACTTGGTGCGCGACAAGGACGGCACCGTGTATGTGCTGGAAGACAATCTGCGCGTGCCGTCCGGCGTGTCCTACATGCTGGAGAATCGCCAGATCATGAAGCGCATCTTCCCCGAGGTGGTCCGCACCACGAACAGTTTGCCGGTGGACGACTACCCGACCCAGCTCTATCAGATGCTGGCTTCGCTCTCGCCGCGCGAGGGTGAGCAGCCGGTGATCGCGGTGCTCACGCCGGGCATCTACAACTCCGCCTATTTCGAGCACAGCTATCTGGCGCAGCAGATGGGCGCCTATCTGGTTGAAGGCAGCGACATGGTGGTGGGTGCGGACGACATCGTCTACATGAAGACCATCACCGGCTTGCAACGCGTGGATGTGATCTATCGACGCATCGACGACGCCTTCCTTGATCCCGAAGTGTTCAATCCCGATTCGGTGCTGGGCACGCCGGGGCTGATGCGCGCCTGGCGCAAAGGCAACGTCGGCATCGCCAACGCGCCGGGCGCGGGCGTGGCGGACGACAAGGTGGTGTACACCTTTGTGCCGCAGATCATCAAATATTATCTGGACGAAGAACCCATCCTTGCCAACGTGCCCAGCTACCTGTGCATGATCGAAGAACAGCGCGACTATGTACTGGCGAATCTGGACAAGCTGGTGGTGAAACCGGCCAACGAATCGGGCGGCTACGGCATGCTGATCGGTCCGCGTGCCACACCGGAAGAGCGCGAGCAATTCGCCGAACTCATCCGCAAGGATCCGCGCAACTACATGGCGCAGCCTACGCTGGAGATCTCCACCGCACCGACGCTGGTGGATGGTGAACTTGCACCGCGCCACCTCGACTTGCGGCCTTTCGTGTTGCAGTCCGACCAGTTGTACGCCACCACCGGCGGCCTCACACGGGTAGCCATGCGCAAGGGGTCGCTGGTGGTCAATTCATCGCAGGGTGGCGGCAGCAAGGACACCTGGATCGTGGAGGACGCAGCATGATGCTCGCCCGCGTTGCAGAGAATCTCTATTGGATGGCGCGCAATCTGGAGCGCGCCGAGAACACGGCGCGCCTGATCAACAGCACCACCTATGTGCTGCTCGACTTGCCGCACGGCGCGACGTTCGGCTGGAAGAATCTGGCCGAGATCGCCGGGCTGGACGACCTGTTCGCCAAGACCTATCCCGAGGCGAACGAAGAATCCATCATGCGCTTCCTGATCGAGGACGAGGCCAACCCCAGTTCCATCTTCGCCTGTGTGAGATATGCACGCGAGAACACGCGCACCCTGCGTGAGGTGTTGCCGGCCGAGATGTGGGAACGCATCAACAGTCTTTATTTGTATGTGCGCCAGAACGCGCAGGCCGCCTGCAAGAGCAGGCGCGAGCGATACATCATATTGAACGAGATCATCCAGCAGCGGCACGCCATCGTCGGCCTTTTCTCAGGCACCATGCCGCACGACGATGCCTATCATTTGATCAAACTCGGCCGCAACATCGAACGCGCCGACATGACCACGCGCATCCTCGACCTGCATTCCGCCATCAGCTTCCCGGACGACAGCGTGGTGCGCGAATCGCTGGTGGAGCGCATCTGGATGAGCACACTCGAATCGCTGTCGGCCTACCAGACCTACCGGCGCCTGGTCTCCATGCATGTGCGCAACAACGACGGCGTGCGCTTCCTGTTGCAGGACATGCGCTTCCCGCGCAGCGTGTCGCACTGTCTGAGCGAGATGGAGGCTTGCTTCCGGCTGATGCCCAAGTCGCAACAGTTGCAGCAACTCACCGCGCTATTGCGGATCAAGATCGCCCAGCACAACACAGCCAATCTGGATGCGGTGGCGTTGCATGAATATATAGACGTGCTGCAGATGCAGCTGGGGGAAATACACGACGCGCTGTTGCAGAACTATTTCCATGCCTGGCAAGACGGCGTGCTACCGTCCGGTCAAGCGCAGGGTGAGATCGAGTTTGCCCAGCAATGAAAGTGCGTGGTAGTGTTGCGCGCCCGTTAGATGCGTTGCCGCGATCTGGCGACTGGAAAAACCTTAACTGACTGTATCGATATGACATATTGCTTGGCTATCAACACCGACGAAGGCGTGGTGTTCTGTTCCGATTCGCGTACCAACGCCGGGTTCGACAACATCTCCACCTACACCAAGATGCACTCCTTCGTCTGGCCCGGAGAACGATCATTCGTGTTGTTATCGGCCGGCAATCTGGCGACCACGCAGGCGGTGGTCAAACGGCTGTGGAGCGACATCGAAGAGGCTGCGCCGGTCAATCTGCGCAGCGTGCCCAACATGCTCGCCGCTTCCGACTACATCGCCAGCATCAGCGCCTCGGTGCAGAAACAGCATACCGAGCGCGATACCGCGAACACCAATTTCGAGGCCACCTTCATCTTCGGCGGACAAGTCGGCCGCGACAAACCCGAGACCCTGCTCATCTACCCGCAGGGAAACTACATCCACGAATCGGACGACCATCCCTTCCTGCAGATCGGCGAAGTGAAATACGGCAAGCCCATCCTGGACCGCATCATCAAACGCGACACCCCGCTGGAGCGCGCCGCGCGTTGTGCGCTGGTGTCGATGAACTCCACCACCCGCAGCAACCTCACCGTCGGCCCGCCCGTAGATCTGCTCATACTCAGAAAAGACGCGCTCGATTTCGGCCAGCGCATGACGCTCACCGAAAACGATCCCTTCGCCAAGGAATTGTCCGAAGTCTGGAATCAGGGGCTGGAGAAAGCCTTGATGGGTCTGCCCAGATTCCCCTGGGAGAGTTGAAACACATGAGCGTTTCGATGTATCACAACCCCAAATGCAGCAAATGCAGAGCGACCTTGGCCTTGCTACAGGAAAAAGGCATCGAACCGGAACTGATCCAATATCTGGAAACCGCCCCCTCAGTGCCCGAGCTGGCGGAAGTACTGAGGAAGCTGGGTAAAGGCCCCAAGGACATCATCCGCTTCAACGAAGAAGTCGCAACAGAACTCGGTATCTCACCGGCCGACGAGCGACCCGATGCCGAATGGCTGCAGATCATTTCAGAAAACCCCAAACTGCTGGAACGACCAATCGTAATCAATGGCGACAAAGCCGCCATCGGCAGACCACCTGAGCAAGTGCTGGCAATCCTGTAAGTCTTGGCAAGAAGAAGCCTTGGCTTGTGTGAGTGGGATCTGCTGGTTTGGCCGCTCCGTACTAAATCCGGGTAGCAAAGCAGTTCGGCAACGCATCGGCCGGAGCAGCGTATTCGCAATGAAGAGAGGTGGGTGCCCCTTGGCATCCTGAGACCCAGGCCGACATATCGCATCCACCGAGGAAGGATAGGTGAATGTCCTGAGTTCCTGGTCAGGAATTGAGTTCGTTGATATAGACAAATGCCTGTCTGCTGGCTAAGGTGCGGGTGCAATGCCTGAATGTAGTCACTGTTGTGAATTTGCCGGATCAATAAAAAAAATATGCAGCCGAATTCAATATGGCTTGGGAGGGATGCTCGCGATCTATTGATGCGATTCGCGCTGTTTTTCTTGCCTGCCGCATTTCTGCTCACTATTGCTGTAGCAGCGTACATCGATGCCGATAGCTCGCTGAATCTGAAGATCACCAAAGTGCGCGAAGCGGCTCGGGTCGAGAATGCCCATGCCCAGATCGCCCAGGATTTCCGGGAGGTGATCACCGATTTGCGTGTCCTTGCAGAGATGCCGGACTTGCTCCATTACCTTGACGGGGGGAGCCGCGCGCAGCATGATGATCTGTCGCGTCATATGCTGGTGATCGCAAAGGAGGCGCGACGCTACGACCAGTTACGCTATATCGACATCAAGGGCAAAGAAGTCGTCCGCATCAACTTCAATGCCGGCCAGCCCGTCATCGTTCCTCAAAGCGACTTGCAGGACAAATCCACCCGATATTTCTTTCGCGACACGATCAAGCTCGGACGTGGCGAGGTATATGTCTCGCCGCTTGATCTGAATATCGAGCATGGCGAGATCGAACAGCCATTCAAGCCGATGATCCGCTTTGGTACGCCCGTGTTCGACAGCAAGGGGCGCAAACGCGGTGTTTTGATGATCAATTATTTTGGACAAGATGCTATCGAGCATTTTCTGCGCATCATGAGCGGCGGAGACCCGCGCCGCGCGATGCTGCTCAACCGCGATGGCTACTGGTTGAGCGCTCCCGATGTCGGGGATGAATGGGGGTTCATGTTCGGCAGAGCGGACAAGACATTCGGGCACAGGCATCCGCAGGAGTGGCGGGAGATCGCATCGAAAGACAATGGTGACGTTGAAACTGACGAAGGACTGTTCGTGTATGACACAGTCTATCCGCTGCAGGCAGAGTTGCATTCATCCAGCGGCTCACCTTTGCCGCATGTGCCCAGCAGCCATGAGATCGCATCGTCTGAATATTACTGGAAGGTCATTTCCTTTGTTTCGAAGCATACCCTGCAAGAGAGAGCGCTATACCGGAAACCGATAGGGATACTGGCACTGTTCGGCGCATATCTCCTGCTGGCGATCGGCATGGCGATCATCGCGCATGTGACTTTGGGCAGAGAAAGGGCGAACAGAGAGTTGCAGGCAAGGGAGCGCAGGCTGAGCGAGATCACCAACACGATGAGTGACGGCTTGCTGGTGATGGATCAGGGCGGGCGGATCACCTTCGCCAATCCGGAAGCACTTTCCTTGCTGGGTTACAGCATGGACGAACTGTTGGGCGGCGATATGCACGAGATGTTGCATGTCAGACCGGATGGCACACCGGAGCCCAGGGCCGAGTGCCGGATGCTCAAAGTGAAGCAGACAGGAGCGACCTATCGCGGTGAGGAAGAGACATTCAGATGCAAGGACGGCTCGATCCTGCCCCTGTCGGTGAGTGCATCTGTGATTGTTAGGGAAGGAAAAGTGAATAGCATCGTGGTGGCCTTCCATGACATCACGCTTCGCAAACAGTTGGAACTTGAGCTGGAACGGCGTGCACAGACTGATGCCTTGACCGGATTGAGCAATCGCCGCCATTTCTACGAACTGGCCGAATCCGAACTGTTACGCTCCAGGCGTTATGCAGCGCCGATGGCTGTGCTGATGCTGGATCTGGACTACTTTAAACTTATCAACGATACGCATGGCCATCATGCCGGCGATGAGGTATTGAAGTCGTTCAGCCAGACCTGTCTGCAGACATTGCGTGAGATCGACGTCGTCGCCCGTATCGGTGGTGAGGAATTCGCAGTGCTGATGCCGGAAACATCTGCTGAACAAGGCTTGGAGGTGGCAGAAAGGCTGCGGGTCGCGCTGGCGGAAAGTGTAGTGGTGGTGGAGGGCGGGGAAAGGCTGCACTTTACCGTCTCGATCGGTGCCACCTGCTTGTGTGCCGGCGATCAGAACATCGATGAAGTGTTGAAGCGTGCCGATGAAGCCTTGTATCAGGCGAAACACGCCGGTCGAAATACTGTCCGTATGGTTGCCGCCAGACAATGACCCATGTGGCAGTGTGACTCGCTGCCTCCACCGATATTGCGACTCAGGCGAAGCGCTGCTGCAAATAGCGGATGATGTCGCCCGATTCATACATCCACTGCACCTGACCATCGTCGCCGGTGATGCGCAAACAAGGCGTCTGCACTTTGCCGCCGCCCTGCAACAATGCCTCTTTATGTTCCGCATCATGCTGCGCATCGCGCAGCTCTATCGGCAATGACAGACGTCCCATCTCATGCCGCACCTTGATGCAAAACGGGCAAGTCTTGAAGTGATACAGCGCCAGCTGCGCGCATTCGTTATCGACCTGTTGCTGCCCCTCTGCACTGCGCACCACGCCCTTCGGCATCGCCAGCTTCGCCCATAGCAGCATGAACGGCATCAACACCAGGCGCAGCGTGCGGAAAAACATTCGTATCAAGGTTCTCATCATTTTGTCCTTTCGTTGTTCGTGTGGCGGGGGAGGTTAGCTGCCACGATAGTTGGGCAGAAAATCCATCCCGGTGCGTTTTACCAATTCATTGTAGCTAATGGGCTTGCCTGCTTTTGCGGCAGCCTGGTTGTCTATCCAGTATGCCCACGCCTTGTTCGTTGACGGGTCGTAGACCAGCTTGAACAGGTGCTTCGGCACCCAGACGCGATTGCTGCCGATGGTGACGGGCGCACTATCGAACACCGGACCGCTGATCACGTACACATCGCCTTTGGCGCGCATCACGTATTTGCGTGTGGCGCGTTCTATTCCCGCCCATGCTTTGCGATTGTTGCGCGGCGCCTGCGGCACCATGTTGGCGAGCGAGAAGCTTTGCGCCATGGATTCCGGTGTGGTCATGTCTGCGGCGGGTGCCATGTGGCCGCGGTCGTAGCCCGAGCCTTTGTAGTCTTCCAGCTCGGCGCGTTCGGCGCGGGGCAGGCGCGCGTCGGCGAAGAATCTGTCCTTGCGCTTTTCATGCGCACCTTGCAGCGACTTGCGACTCAGTCGTTCGGCAACGTAGAGCGGTGTGCGGCTTTGGCCGGAGTGCAGCACGGCGAAGGCGCTGAAACAGAGTGCGCGAAGTTGCCGGGCCTCCTGCTTCTGGATGAGCGGCGGCTCGCCGTTGGCGAATATCTGTCGGCATTGTTCAAAGTCGTTTTGGTCGGCTGATGCGTGGGGCGCTAAAGCTAGCGAGACTGCAAAAACAAGGGCGAAGACAAGGCGCTGCATATGGATAGCGGGGTGATGACAAAGCGCGGGAGTCTATCGCAAAGGCCGGTCAAATCAGCCCTACTGCTTGTGGGATTAAATGGCGGGTGAAATTAGAGATGGGACGCCATATGACGTCATTCCTTGGTATTTGATAAAAATTTCTCAAATGGCTGCATCGTACTGTTCACGGCGATGAGGGCCGAAAGTGATTGGGAATCCGCGTGTTGCAAGTTTGGCATGAGGCCGCTGCTGTGTTACGGTAAAAAGAGAAATTCTTTGAACCAACCCAAAAGGCACGCTGGGGCAGTAAATGATTTGTGCCAAATTATGATTTGAATATACAGAACACCGAAAGAAAAAAACTAGCGGATCACGATCCCGTAATCAGATTTCGTACTTTGGAGCCAACCGACGGGATGGCGCTGCACCGGCTGGTGCGTGACTGTCCCCCACTCGATCCAAATTCTTCCTACTGCAATCTGTTGCAGTGCAGCCATTTCAAATCCACCTCGATCGCGGCGATACATCAGGATGCACTGGTCGGCAGTGTGACTGCCTATCGTCCGCCGGAGCAACCGGACACCCTGTTCGTCTGGCAAGTCGCCGTGCATACCTCGATGCGGGGACAGGGCTTGGCGCGCCGGATGCTGCGCCACTTGTTTGCGCGCGTGGCTGCAGAAGGCATCCGCTTCATAGAAACATCCATCACGTCGGACAACGAGGCATCGCAGCGATTGTTCGCCGGGTTCGCAGCCGAGCACAAGGCGCAGATGCTGCGTTCGGTCATGTTCGATAAAACGACGCATTTTGAAGGCCAGCACGATACCGAATACCTGTATCGGATCGGCCCGGTCGAAAGTGCGGCCGATCCAATTTCCACGGAGCAAGGAGAAACACCATGAAGATTTTTGACGAGCTGGAATCGGAAGTGCGCAGCTATGCGCGCTCATTCCCCCGCGTGTTCAACCGCGCCAAGGGCGAGTATCTGTACGACAGCGAAGGGAACGAGTTCCTCGACTTCCTCGCGGGTGCCGGCACGCTGAACTACGGCCACAACAACCCGCTGTTCAAGCAGGCATTGCTCGACTACATCGAAGCGGACGGTATTGCGCATGGTCTGGATCTGCATACATCGGCCAAGCAGGCATTTCTGGAGACGCTGCAGAGCAAGATACTGAAGCCGCGCAATCTCGACTATCAGGTGCAGTTCACCGGACCGACCGGAACCAACGCAGTCGAAGCGGCGCTGAAGCTGGCACGCAACATCACCGGTCGTCACAACATCATTTCCTTCACCAACGGATTCCACGGTGTGTCGCTGGGCGCGCTGTCCGCGACCGGCAACTCGCATCACCGCGGCGCGGCAGGTATCAATCTGGGCGGTGTTTCGCGCATGCCTTACGACAACTATCTGGGTGAAGGATTCGATACCACCAATTATCTGGACAAGGTGCTTTCCGATTCCAGCAGCGGTATCGACAAGCCGGCCGCGGTCATCGTCGAGACGGTGCAGGGCGAGGGCGGTATCAATGCGGCGAGTTTTGAATGGCTCAAAGCACTGGAGCAAGTCTGCCGCCGACATGATGTGTTGCTGATCGTGGATGACATCCAGGCGGGTTGCGGACGCACCGGCACATTCTTCAGCTTCGAACCTGTCGGCATCCAGCCGGACATCGTGACCATGTCGAAGTCATTGAGCGGCTACGGCCTGCCGATGGCGGTGGTGTTCATGAAGTCGGAACACGATCTGTGGAAGCCGGGTGAACACAACGGTACTTTCCGTGGCAACAACCACGCTTTCGTCACGGCGACTGCGGCGATCAACCACTACTGGTCCGATGATGCATTCTCCAAAGACATCACCCGCAAGGGCGAGATCATCAAGACGCATCTGGATCGTTTTGTAGATGAATACGGCGATGGCAGTTTCAGCGCACGCGGTCGCGGCATGTTCCAGGGCATCAACTGCATCAGCGGTGAACTGGCCGGCGACATCTCGCTGCGCGCGTTCAAGAAGGGCTTGATGATCGAAACCAGCGGCGCGGAGGATCAGGTGATCAAGCTGCTGTGCCCGCTGATCATCTCCGACGAGGCGCTGGCTAAAGGCTTGGGCATCATAGAGGAGAGCATCAAGGAATCCTGCGAGCAGTTCCGCCGCATTCCGAGCGAGAAGGATTTCTTTCAATCCTGAGTGCTGCAACCATCTACTAATTAAAGAGGAATAAGCGTGATAGTCAGAACATTGAGCGAAGCAGAAAGCGGCGCACGCCGCATCGTCAGCAAGGGTTGGGAAAGCACCCGCCTGCTGCTGAAGAATGACGGCATGGGTTTCTCATTCCACATCACCACCATCTACGAAGGTGCGGAATTGCCCTTGCACTACCAGAACCATCTGGAGTCCGTGTACTGCATCAGCGGTGAAGGCTCCATCGAAGACCTGGGCACCGGACAGACGCACCCCATCGCGCCGGGCACTATCTACGCACTGGATCAGCACGACAAACATATCTTGCGTGCGAGGACGGAGATGAAGATGGCTTGTGTGTTCAATCCGCCGCTGCACGGCAAGGAAGTGCACAACGCACAAGGTGCTTACGAACTGGAAGCCGAGGCGATAGGCGAATAGTTCGATAGCGCCGAACGAAAAGAAAAGTGGGCATCAGATCGATGCCCACTTTTTTACTACAGCGCTTTGAAACGCAGACGTCCGCCGAACTGATGCAAGCCCAGCCCGAGCACGATGCTGGCAGTGCCCAGCCATACCTGCGGCAAGATGGTCTCGTCGTTCAGGGCATGCCCGAGTAGCAGCGCCATCACCGGCGTGATGAGTGTGATCAGCGCGACTCGGCCTGTCTCCAGATGCTTGATCAGGTAGTAATACAAGGCAAAGCCGAGCACCGAACCGAACACACCCAGATACACGGTGGCCGCCACCGCCTGCTGCGGTGCGCTGGATGGCACGTGGCCATCCATCACATACCAGGCCAGCATGAACAGCGGCAGCGACACGGCCAGTGAGCCGCAGGTCATGGCCAGCGGCGGGCTGTCGTCGCCGATGTGTTTGATCCGCACCATGCCCATCGACTGCGCCGTCACCGCGCACAGCAGCGCGACGATACCGATGCCCGCATTCGAACCCAGATCGAGCCCGCCGCGGAACACCATCAGCAGTCCGAGCAAGCCCAGCAGCATGCCAGCCACTTTGTAGCGTGTGAGGGCTTCCTCTTCCAGCCACAACATCGCCCCCAGGCTGGTGATGAGCGGCGACAATCCGAATATCACAGCGATCATGCCGGAGCTGACGTATTGCGCAGACCAGTAGGTGAAACCCATCGCCGCAAAGATGCTCACGCCGCCCGCCAGATATGCCTGTCGTGCTTTGCGGTGCATAGGGAAGCGAATACGGAACATCGCCAGCAGCGCGATGCACAGCAGCACGCCGATCGCCATACGCGAAAAGACCGCAAAGCTGAAACCGATACCGAGCGAACTCCACTTGATGGCGAGTGGCGTGGTGGACCAGATCAGGACGACAGAAACAAATGCTGCCGGTAACGACATGATTTTCTCCATGGCTCAACACACAGGCCGTTCGTACGAGCCGAAGATACGAACGGTGAAAAAACAAAAAGGCCACAGAGGGATGTCTGTGGCCTTGGGGAGAGTCAGTTGCGAAATAACGAAACTACTGCGAACCTCCCGCGCCACCGCGCGCAATACGCCATACCGCGCGCTTCATCGCGACGGGTAGCAGTCGTACATTGCAGTGGTGGAGGTGTAGGGATTTCATGGGGCGGATTATTGTCATGCCGCCGGCGTGACGTCAACGGAAATTTTTTCGGGGTTCATCCGATGGCGGCAGCCAGACCGGTGGATAGTTTTTCCACGGCCTCCCAGTCCAGTGCGATCTCTTCATCGCGGACCGAAATGCGCATGCCGTGCTCCACTACCCTGCCGTTGAACGCATCGTCGCTGGCAATGGGGCTCATGTAGATCTCGCGCTCCGGGCTGATGCCGCGACTGACGGCGACCAGTGCCAGCGACAAACTGGATGCCTCGGCGGGGGTGAAGCGCAGTTCGATGTCGTCGGAAAAGTGCAGGCGGATCTGCTGCCCCATCACACGGTGCTGCACACTCTCCACCGAGAAACATTGATCAGGCATATTCGGTTTTCTTGGCATCTTTTAGCAGGCGCAAACATTCCAGATCGGCGGCAAGTTCCAGCGCGGTGAAATCGTCGTGCGTTTTCAGTTTGGTATTCGCACCGGCTTCCAGAAGCAACTTCACCAGCGGTGCTTTGCTGGCTGATGCGCAATAGATCAGTGCGGTTGCACCGTTCACGTTCTGCGTGTCGAGTGGAGCGCCGGCCTTGATCAGTTCGGCAACGCATTCTTCGCTGTTGGAGAAGCAGGCGAACCACAATGCGCCGTTGCCATCCGTGTTCAGCAATGCCGGGTCGGCGCCGCGCTTTAGCAAGGATCTGATCGCGTCCAGGTCGCCAGTCTGTGCAGCGTACATCAACGGCGTGATGCTGTTGGCCAAGGGGCGGTTGATATCGGTCTCGACGGGTTCGCTGACATGGAATCTGGCCTGCGAAAGCCAGCAGCGGAGTTGGTTGTCGTTCATTCGTGTTCCTTTCCAAGATTGATTGCCGCAGTGCGCATATTTTCTGCGCGTGCTGCTCACTCAGAGTGCGAGAAGAGAAAAGAGTTCACCTTGCCTGCAAAACTCAATGCCCTGTTTATGGGGGCGCAATCTTTTATTCATAGGCAGGCAAAGTCAAGATGCGTGCATCGTCCAGTGCCATGCCGACGGCGTAGTGATAGATCACTTGATATTGCGTGTCCTTTAGGCCGAGCACTTCATGGTCGGCGTCATCGAAAAAACAACCGATACCCGTACCGCGCCAACCGGCGGCTTCCGCTTCCAGGGTGATGATGTGGCCAAGCATGCCCGCTTCCCAGTGCAGATGACGGTAGGCCGCTGCATCCGCTTCGATCGGCGCGGCGAATTCGGCCACCATCATGAAGGTGACGGCGCAATGGCTGGCGATGTCCTGATGGCAGGACAGGGTGCGCGCGGTCTTGCCTGCGCGCGCGGCGATAAGTTGGTATAGCGGCAGGGCATCATCGGCGCTTTGCCAATTGAAGCTGTCGCGCATCGCGGCGCGCAAGGGGGCGACTGCAGTATCGGCACGTGGCAACACATACAAACCGGGCGCGACGCCTTCCACGCGATGCACCAGCAACACCGGATGTACGCGCGGTGTATGCGGCCACAGATTCCAAACCGGTGAACCGCCTGCCAGCAGACTGCCGAGCATACGTTTGAACAACGACTGCGGCATCACCGATTCACCGTCGAATGCCTGTGCGCTGCGACGCTTGAGGATCACTTGCGCGGCACGGATGTCGGAGGCATCGGTGTGTGTGCTGACGGTCTGTGTGGAAACTTCAGAAAACGGCACAGTACCGCGTGTGGCGACATTCACTTCATCTATCACCGGCCATTGATATAACGGACGCGGGTCGAGCAGGCTGGGTGCGCCTGCGTAGTGTTGCCAAGTTGTTGCGGGCGCACCTTCATCTGCATGCAGCGCCACGATCACTTCCGCTTCTTCAGTTTCCACATTCACAAAATCTTCGCTGCGATCCAGCCCCAGCATCGGTGCAGTCGCCTTCGCATCCAGATGCAACAAGCGCGGTTGCCAGCCATGCAAGGCCGCCGCGTAACTCACTGCTGCCAGCACATGGCCCATGTCGAGCTGGCAATAGCGGAACGCGCGTTCGCCGTATTTCCATGCTTCGCGCCAGTGGATGGAGCTGAAACCCAGCCACACGCCGGGCGCGGAGGCTGCATCGTTCCACGCGCGCCGTTCGAGCGCGTGATACAGGTTCTGGTAGTGGTGCAGGCCGTCGGCGATATCCGCGACCTGCGAAGTGATGAGCCAGCTTTCGGTGGGATGCAGATTGCCTGAGGAAGGATGCGCGCGCAGCGACCAGCGCGAACCGGCGTATTCCTTCCAAGCGGTGAGGCCGAGCGACAGGCGGAAGAAAGAACCGAGTGTGTTGGTATCGAATGGTAATGGTGTGCGCTCTGCACCAAGTTCACCCCAAGCGATCTCGTTCGGCAAGACCTCACGCGACAACGAAGTCTGCGTGCAGCCTGTCCAATCACGGAAAGCTTTGGGCTGCGCTTCCCAGTCCAGTGTGCCGGGGCCTGCAGCGTAGCGATCCAGTGCGTGTTTGCTGCGTACGTGATAAGCCATCACGAACGCCGCGCGCGGATCCACCATCCTTAATTCAGTCCGCTCAATTCGTCAGTCAGGCAACCGATGGGTTCGCCCAATGTGCCTTCGGCATCGATCTCGAAACGCACCAGATAGATATCTTCGTCCGGTAGCTCCTTGGGGTGGCCGACATTGACCACCACGCCGCGCGTGCCTGCTGCAGCCAGCAACGCGCCGACTTCGACATCGGGGATGCCGCTCTCGCCGGTCTCTTCCATCGGCTCATTGAAAAGATCGATCGCGGCGAACACCATGTCGCCCATGTTGTACATGCTCATACCGTCTCCTTCTGTTTCTTCAGGTGCATCGCCAGCGCTGCGTCCATCATGGCGACGTGCGTGTCGAACCAGTCCATCAGGCCTTCCTTCACATAGGCGCGCACCAGCGGCAGGTGTCCGCGCTTGAGACTGCGGTTGAGTTGTTGCATCTCACCCAGCACGCGATGATGCTCGCCCTCGTGTTCCGGCAGGCCGCGATATTTCGATTCGCGCATCAGTTTACCCTCTGCGATGAAATGTTCGCGGGTATGTGCGACCAGCGTCTGGAACAGCGCCGGGAACTCGGCTGCACTGGCCGCATTGAGTGCGGCCACCTGTGCGATGAATTCACGGTGTGTATCGTCGAACTCCGCCATCCCCAAAGTGTGACGCGCATCGTCCCATGTTGCGGGATGCGTCATGCAGCTTCCAGCGCGGTACCCACGCCCTGTGCGGCAGCAAGCAGATCGGCGATGTCGGCATTAACGATCTCGATATTGAGGCGATCGAGATAACGCTTCTCCTTGTCGGTCGGGTGCGGGATCAGCGCCCAGCCTGCCGGCTTGTCCGCGCCGAAGATCACATCCGAGAACACCATGCGGTCGGTGTCGCGGTTCAAACGCAGACCCAAGGTCACATAGCGTTTGTTCTGACGCGAGCGCTTGATGAAGGACGGGATCGCGAATCCGCCCATCAGTTCGGTGATGTAGTCGACGAAGTCGGCATCCGAAGCGATGTAGTTCGATTCCGGCGTGGGCGTGCCCAGTGGCTTGAACAGGATGGGCAGACTGCTATCGACCGCTTCCTGTTCGACGGCGGTGTAGCGGCTACCGTCGTAGTGATAGAGCTTGAAGCGGAACGCCGTGCCCGCCATGCGCGCGATGCCCACCACCAGCGTGTGCGGCGTGCCTGCATATTGCAGTTGCATCTGCGTGTCGCGGTTGGCGTCGATCATGTAGGGCAGTTTCTGCGCAGCCAGCCATGAATGCAGTTCGGACGTGCTCCATTGAGTGTCTTTATATGTGGCATCAAGGAAGTTGTTCACCGCCTTGCGACCGCGCTTCAGTTCGATGTTCATCGCCGCGCGCGGGAATTCGTACATCAGCTTCGGTGCCATCGGCTGGCCATTGTTCATCGCCAGGATCAGGCTGTCGCTGTCGGCGGGGATCGCCTTGCCAGCGGCATCGGTCACACCGTTCAGCGCGCCGGGGCCGAGATAGGGCACTACGCTGCCGTCGCGCAGGCCGGATAAGATGTCGTCGAATGCTTTGCTCATTGGGTATGACTCCTGTCAGTAGGGATGCCATACCATTCGCAATAATCGCGCCAGCAGTCAAAAGCCTGTAACAGCGGGGTTTGTGGCTAGGTGGGGTTGGTAGCATTCCCGACAAAGGCTAAACCGTTGTCGGGAATGGGTACGGGGGTAGAGCGATCTCGGGCCGAAAAACTACTTCAGCGGCAGATAGACGTCTGTCAGCAATTCATGCTCCGGCGTGTCCGGCATCAGGTTCAGATAGTGGAAGAACAGCGGAAAATCGCGCGGCTCTTCGCCGCTGCCCGGCAACCAGTCCCGATACAAGTAATAGGCCGCTTCGCCGATGCGTTGATGCGAGCCTTGGTGACGCACCACCGCGCAGCGGCCTGCCGGGATGCGTTTGTTGATCACGCCCTGCGGGTTGGCGGGCACGGCTTCCGTCACCGAGCCGCAGATGTCGAAGCGGAAATCTTCCGGGGCTGTCGTGTCCGGATTGTCGTAGACGATGCCGAAGGTATCGCTGGTCTTGACCGGTGACAGACCGCTGGTCTTGCGCCAGTCGATGAATATCTTCACCGAATCATTGACCAGATCGGGCGGGCCGCGATGTTCCAGCACTGCGATGGGTGTTTCCTCGAACTCCCAGATATTCACTTCCATTTGTTTGCTCCTGTCTATATTGGGGAACCGGTAGCGCTCGTTCCAGGGTTGCCATTTTGGCTCTTGCCTGAATTCACTCGGGGTCTGCCCGAAGGTGTTCTTGAACGCGCGCGAGAACGATTCCGGATTTTCGAAACCGGCATCCAGTGCAATATCGGTGATCCGTTCCAGTGCGTTGAAGACCAGCCGGTAAGAGGCCCGCTTCAAGCGCATCAGCTGGATATAACGCATCACACTGATGCCGCAGTAATCGGAAAACTGACGGTGAAAATGGAACTTGGAGAAATGCGCGACGCGGCTCAACTGCTCCACCGACAACGGCTCATCAAGATGATGGTCGATATGGTCGAATACCTTGTTGAATCGCGCCGCGTATAAGTCTTCTCTCGATGTATTCACTGTCAAATCTCCTTGGACGGCAAGATATCGTGCGGGAAGAGGATAGGCCTGACTGAGATTGCGCATCTTCGCGCGGGGCGCGAGAACCGCCGCGCTGCGGCGACGGGTGTAGTGTATCGCGGAAGCTTATTGAGGAAGGATCGCGCGCTGTAGCACTTGCGCGATATGCAGCGCGTTGCGCTCTGCACCGTCGCGGATCTGGTGGCGGCAACTGGTGCCGTTGGCGATCACCAAGGTGTCCGTTTCAGCGGCACGTACCGTGGGCAACAAAGACATTTCGCCCATCTGCATCGACACATCGTAATGCTCCGCCTCCATGCCGAACGAACCCGACATGCCGCAGCAACTCGATTCGATGAATTCCACCTGCAATTCCGGCACCAGTCCCAATACTTTCTCCATCGCTGGCATCACGCCGAACGCTTTCTGATGACAGTGGCCGTGTACCAAAACTTTTCCAGTCAGCGCTTTGAGTGGCAAGGTGAGCCGCTTCGCATCGTGTTCGCGTGCGAGGAACTCTTCCAGCAACACGGCTGAACTGGCGAGCTTCGTCACGCGTTCACCCAGACCTAGCGCGTGATACTCGTCGCGCAACATCAGCAGGCATGAAGGTTCCAATCCGATGATGGGCAGACCACGTTCCGCGAAAGGGGAGAGCGCATCCAGAAGGCGCGTCGCCTCGGCGCGCGCCTCGTCTATCAGTCCGCTCGAGAGATAGGTACGGCCGCAGCACAGCGCACGCTCACCTGCGACGGGTTGCGCGATGTGTACCGTGTAGCCTGCGGTTTGCAACACATCCAGCGCCGCCTGTGCGATCTGCGGATCGAGATGGTTGGAGAAAGTGTCCACCAGCAACACGACTTCGCGCGCAGTCGCGCTCCCCGGCAATGTATGTGGCACACCGGAAAGGAAATCCTGCAGGGCCGCCTTGGGCAATGAACGTTTGGCAGCGATGCCCAGCCAACTTTCCATCGCTTTCGCGATCAGCGGTACGCGCTTGCGTAACGTGCCAACCCAGTTGAACAGTTTCAGATGTTGGGCAAAGCGCGGCGTATTGGCGAACAAACGCTCGCGCAATGGCACGCGCCCCAGTTGCTGCCAACGCTGTGCCAATGCTTCCACGCGCAGCAAGGCCATATCCACGCCATGCGGACATTCGCTCTTGCAACCTTTGCAACTCACGCACAGCTCCATCGCTTCAGCCAGTTCTTCGCTCAGGAAAGGATGCCCGCCGAACTTGCCATCGAGCGCGGCCTTGAGCGTGACGGCGCGGTGATGCGTGGAATGTTTATCTTCGTCGGTGACGCGATAGCTGGGGCACATCACGCCCTTGTCCTTCTTCTGGCATTGGCGCTTGCCCATGCACACCGCCGCTGCCTTGGCATAACCGCCACCGCCCGCAGCAGGTTCTGCCGCAGCGCCACCGCCGAAATCGCCGAAGCTGTCGAATCCGAAACTGCCGTAGCTCTCGTAGCCGGACCAATCGAGCTTGGTCTGAATCTGTGCAGGCTTTTCGCTCATACCCGGTAACCTTCTTCCATCAGCACGCGACGAACCGCAGGGCGCTGCAGCATGCGCTGGTAATGCGCCAAGCAATTGGGCGGCAGTTCCAGCTTGATCTTGTCCGCCCAGAATTCCACGTAGAACAAGGCCGCATCGGCGATGCTGAAACTGCCGACCACGTATTCCTTGCCCGCCAGCACTTCGTTCATCAGAGCAAAACCCTTGCTCACGATCTCGCGCCCGCGTGCCTGTATCGCCGCGTGTTCTGCTGTGTTGGATGAATAGTTGTCGGTGGTGAAGATGCGCGTGTAGCCAGAACCGTGGATGGTGCCCACCACGTAATCCAGCGTTTCGATCACACGCACCTCACCTTCGATGTCTTGCGGCAACAGTTTCGCTTTTGGATTGTTGCGCGCCAACCACCAGGCGATGGCCTGGAATTCGGTGATGGAATAACCATCATCGCGCACCAGCGTCGGGATGGTGGCCTTCGGGTTCACTGCCAGATTCTCCGGCTTGAGATGGTCACCCGCCAGCAGGTTCACCAGATACACCTCGAACACCAGCTCCAGTTCTTCGAGCAGGATATGGATGCCGGTCGAACACGAGCCGGGTGTCATGTAGAACTTCATTGTCTATTCCCAGAGTGAATTACGCACGCGATGCCACAACACACCGGCGATGTCGGATTGCCTACAACCGCGATGCGCCGCACGAAATGGCGGCGGATGTTGGGATTGCAGGAGATGGACTGCGGTCAGTTGATAGTGCAGCGTGCCACTGGGAGATGATGAGCAAGAAGCCGGCCAAGTCTGTTGCGGGCTATATCTGGTGCGGCGGGTGAGCCGGTTCGGGGCCCGCCGTTGTTTACTTGTTTGAAGCTAATAATGATCGAATATCGACGGGGTATGGTGCTTGGACTACACTGACTGTCATGAACAAGCCTGCGAACAATTCTGTCGATATGATCGAATCGCGTGCAGCGATGCTGGATGCCATCCGCATCATGCAGATGGATTTCCTGAAGCATGGCATATCGTACGGATGGTGTGACAGGGTGCTGGAAACCCTGTTGCAGCTTTCGCAAAGTGAGTTCGGTTTTATCTGTGAACTCCTGCTTAAAAACGATGGCACCCCCTATATCAAGTCTCACGGCATCACCAACATCGCATGGGATGAGAGTACACGTGCGTTCTACGGGGCTCATGTAAAACAAGGTCTGGAATTCCATAATTTCAACAGCCTGTGGGGGCAGGCCATCACCACAGGCGAGGCGGTCATCGCCAATGATCCGGATAACGATCCCCGGCGTGGCGGCTATCCAAAAGAGCACGGACATCCGCCATTGCATTGTTTTCTCGGTCTGCCGATCAAGTCGGCTTCAGGAACTATCCTGGGGGTGTTGGGGTTGGCGAATCGTCAAGGTGGATATAGACAAACTGATGTCGAATTCCTTGATTTGTTCTCAACGACCTACGGCATGCTGATCGAATTGTCGCGAGAAGTTGCTGAACGAAAACGGCTGGAAGAAGAGCTGCTCAAAAGCCACAGGAAATTCCAGGGCCTGGTGGAGAATCTGTCCGACGAATACTGTATTTATGCGCACGATACAAACGGTGATCTGACATATGTCAGCCCATCCATCGTCGGCATGCTGGGCTGGACGCCAGAAGAATTGAAGGTCAATTACCAAACGCTGCTGACCGATCATCCGCTGAATCAGGAAGCAATCAAGAAGACGGAAGCCGGCTTGGGCGGTGTCCGCCAGGCGCCATACATGATGGAGATGTTCCACAAGGACGGCAGCAAGCGCTGGGTGGAGGTGAGCGAGGGGCCGGTATTCGATGCGGACGGCCGCGTGGCCGGAATAGAAGGGATCGTGCACGATGTGACAGAGCGGCAGCAGACAGAAGCGCAGATCTGGCATCAGGCAAATTACGACCGCCTGACCGGCTTGCCCAACAGGTCGCTCTTCTTCGACCGGCTCTCCAGAGAGATATCCAAGGCCCGGCGCGACAACAGATATCTGGCGCTGCTGTATTTCGATCTGGATGGATTCAAGCCGATCAACGACCAATACGGACATGAGGCAGGCGACGAGGTGCTCGTTACCGTGGCGCAGCGCTGGCTGGCTTGTGTGCGCGATGCGGATACGCTATCTCGCATCGGCGGCGACGAGTTCACATTGATCGTGAGCGACATGGACAAGCCGGAGATGGCTGCGTCCGTCGCACAGAAGATCGTCGATGCACTGTCTGAAAAGATCGTGCTGAGCGCGAATCGCGAATGCCAGATCGGCGTCAGTGTCGGGATCAGCGTCTACCCGAGCAATGCCATGGAGATGGACTCCATGCTTTCAGCGGCGGATGAGGCGATGTATGAGATCAAACAGAAGGGCAAGAGTGGCTACGGCTTTTCATCGCGTGTGCCGATGTCGGGCTTGGACAAGATGGAGTGGATCAGGCTCGATAATGCCCATCGCGTGGAGGTTGACGAGATCGATGATCAACATGAGAAGCTGGTATACCTGTGCAACCAACTGAATGTCTCCATCATCCAGAAGGTGGCGAGTGAAGAGATCACCAGACAATTTGAGGAGCTGATCGCCTACACGGTCTTCCATTTCGAGGCAGAGCACAAATTGATGGAGGAGGTCGGTTACCCGGATATGGCCAAGCATGATGCAGAACATGCTGCGCTGATCGAGTCCATCCATCAATTAGCCAAGCCGCCATATCATGAGAAAGCCTTGCTGATACTGCAAACCTTCAAAGACTGGATACTCAAGCACATCCAAACGTCGGACAGGGAGCTGGGGAAGTATCTGCAGAGTTGCGGGGGATTGAAGAAGTAACACGTCTCGCGCTTTATTCACTTCACGAGAAACGTGGTCTGTCCCCAATGGCTCGGGGCGTGTCCGGGTAGCTCCAGAGCACGAGACTGGCGTACGCAAGCTGCATGCGATTCATGGCCGTTCGGTATTGCCCGAGGAGCGGAGAGTCTTGTTCCATGGGTTCTAACGTTTGAATTCACCGGAGATGCGCAGCGTCCGGTGGAATGATGGGTTGGGCCCCGATTGGATACAGCCAAGCGGCCAGCAGCCCATAGATGCAGAACTCGACAAACCCGAATCCGAACCACGCCGTGACGAGTGCGGCGGGAATGGGATAAAGAATGTATTGGTTAAGGTCGACGAGCAGGCCGGCGACCAACCCAAAAAGAGCGCCATGAACCAAGCCGCCCCTGAAACCTTTGGAACGTGCGCTCAAAGCATAGGTGAGAACGAAGCAGAAAGAGAGTGCAGCCGTTTGCACCAGTGAAAGGAATAGGCTTCGTTCCGAAGCGGGTCTAGCGATGTGTTCCAAGGCAAGGTTTGCATTGCGCAAAATGACCATGTGCACTACGCCATTCCAGAGTAGCGCGAAGAGAAAGATCGCCGACGCTGCGTAGAAAAGACGTTTGAAATTCATTTGATGCTCCGGAAGTAAGGGGCCCAACGTAAAGTAGATGGCAATAACGCCATATATTCTGGCGGGGTGTGCCGTATATTCTGGTGAATATTTCCCATGTGTTTGATTCCCTTCATGCACGTCATTGCAAACGCGGCGTTCGAGTTGGCAAAGGTGGCGTTTTCCTGCGGCAGGAATCTAACAGTCTGAAGCGCAGGGCATCAAGCAGAAAAAATATATTGGCCTTTGAGTCGCGTGCAGCTCAATACGCCGCCATCCCAACCTCATACAAGCCACCGATCACGGTGTACTCATCCTCCCCTAGTAACATCCCCGGCAGCAATTTCGTATAACAAAACACTTTGGACAAGGGTACGCGTGCAGTGAGCAGGCAGTCGCCGAATTCGTCGGCGCGTTCGAGGCTGGCGGTGAAGGAGTTGAGGTTGTTGAGCAGGACGATGCGGTGTTTGTTGTCTGGCGTTGAGATGGCCTCGTATTCATCAAGGCGGTTCACGCCGCGATATAAAGTCAGGTGTGTTTCGTCTGGATGCAGGCGGGCGAGTTCATATTGGCAGTAGGTGTAGAGCAGGTCGAATTGTGCTTCGAGCGCGTTGGTGCCGTACAAAGCCGTGGCGCGCATCTCCAGATATCTTCTGTATGCCTCGCCGGAGAAGTCGCGGATGTGTCCGCCGTGGTGCCTGGGCAGCAAACCGAATCTTGATTCCACCCATCCTTTCAATGCGGCGCCTTCCACGCCGTCCGAATCGAAACTCCAGCCGCGCATCATGCGCTGGTAGTCGGCCTTGAGTCGTTTGTGCAGGGTGCTTTCCGTGTAGCCCGCTTGTTCCGGCTGATCCAGATAGAAAGAGGCGTTCATATGGATGCCGAATGCACGCGCGCGTTCGTTTGCGTCGTCCAGCTTGTCGAGCAGTTCGAACAATCCGCGATGGAATTGTGCGACGCCGTCCAGTTCGAGTGCGACAGGTGCGCGCTGGAAGGTGAGGCCGCCCAGTATGTCGGCGGGCAGGTTGCAGCGGTTGATAGGCAGGCGTGCGTAGCGTGGCAGCGTGGCGTTTGTCGTTGTCGCTACTCCTACAAAGCGCTCGTCCTTGTTGTGTTCCACTTCCCCTTTGCGGGTTTGCGGCAGAGTGGAATTCTGTTTCATTTCAAGGGATTGGTATTTTGTGGGAGGGGTGGCACGGAGCTTGCGATGTAAAGGGTGCGAGCGAGAGAACTTCAATCGCGACATAAATTTTGCAACCTCTTAAGGAGATTAACATGGCACTGCGTCAATGCGCAATTTACGGGAAGGGTGGTATCGGTAAGTCCACTACAACTCAAAACCTGGTAGCAGCTCTGGCTGAAGCCGGTAAGAAAGTGATGATCGTTGGCTGCGACCCTAAGGCTGACTCTACTCGCCTGATCTTGCACTCCAAGGCTCAGAACTCCGTGATGGAATTGGCAGCAGAAGCTGGCTCCGTTGAGGATCTGGAACTGGAAGACGTTCTGTCGGTTGGTTACGGCGGCGTGAAGTGTGTCGAGTCCGGTGGTCCTGAGCCTGGCGTTGGTTGCGCTGGCCGCGGCGTTATCACTGCGATCAACTTCCTCGAAGAAGAAGGTGCTTACGACGAAGACCTCGACTTCGTGTTCTACGACGTGCTGGGTGACGTGGTTTGCGGTGGCTTCGCTATGCCGATCCGCGAAAACAAAGCTCAGGAGATCTACATCGTTTGTTCCGGCGAAATGATGGCTATGTACGCTGCCAACAACATCGCCAAGGGCATCGTGAAGTATGCGAACTCCGGTGGTGTGCGTCTGGCTGGCCTGATCTGTAACAGCCGTCAAACTGACCGTGAAGACGAACTCATCATGGCGCTGGCTGCAAAGCTGGGCACACAGATGATCCACTTCGTTCCTCGCGACAACGCTGTTCAGCACGCCGAGATCCGTCGTATGACAGTGATCGAATACGATCCGAAGGCAAAGCAGGCTGACGAGTACCGCACATTGGCGAAGAAGGTTCTGGAAAACAAGAAGTTCGTTATCCCGACACCTATCACCATGGACGAGCTGGAAGAGCTGCTGATGGAATTCGGCATCATGGAAGTGGAAGACGCTTCCATCATCGGCAAGGCTGCAGAAGCAGCTTAATGTGATGTTGTAACGGCGGGTCATCCGGCC
>JBDRPZ010000046.1:0-68791 GCA_043826585.1 Pseudomonadota bacterium | reverse complement strand
ATGGCCGTGCCGTGCGCGCCACATCCGAAGCAGTGATAGAACTGCTTGCTCTGACTGACCGTGAACGACGGGGATTTTTCGTTATGGAAAGGACAGCAGGCGACATAGTTCGCGCCTGCTTTCTTTAACGGAACATAACGCTCGATGACATCGACGATGTCGAGACGGTTGAGCAGATCCTGAATGAAACTTTTTGGAATCACTCCAGCACCCGCTCGAAAGAGAACCTCTGAATCCCGGCTAACACCGGAACGTGTGAATTACTTGGACAGCGCAGCCTTGACCTGCCCGGACACTTTGCCCAGATCGGCGCGCCCTGCCAGCTGCGGCTTGAGGATGGCCATCACTTTGCCCATGTCTTGCACGCTGGCAGCACCGGATGCAGCAACCGCCTGCTCGATGGCCGTAGCAACTTCCGCTTCGCTCATCTGTTGCGGCATATAGGTTTGCAGCACGGATATCTCGAACTTCTCGACATCCGCCAGTTCTTGGCGGCCAGCGGCTTCGTATTGGGTAATTGAGTCGCGGCGCTGCTTGAGCATCTTATCGATGATCGCCAGCACGTCCGCATCGCCAAGCTCAATACGCTCGTCGACTTCCTTCTGCTTCATGGCTGCAAGCAGCAGACGTACCGCACCGAGGCGGGCCGTATCTTTGGCTCGCATCGCGGTTTTCATATCTTCAGTGATCTGCTGCTTCAGGCTCAAGCTCTACTCCTCAAAACAATAGCAAAACGCCGCAACCCCGAAAGATTGCGGCGTCAGGATAAAACCGGATCAGTACAGCTTAGGCGGCAGGGTCTGGCTGCGCAGGCGCTTGTAGTGACGCTTCACGGCAGCGGCCAGCTTGCGCTTGCGCTCTGCTGTCGGCTTCTCATAAAACTCGCGGGCGCGCAGTTCGGTCAGCAGACCGGTCTTTTCTACGGAACGCTTGAAGCGGCGCATTGCTACTTCGAACGGCTCATTCTCTTTAACACGTACGGTTGTCATGGACAAACTACCTTTAACCAAAAATTCGAGGGCGCGATTCTACCGAAGACGCCCTCGACATACAACCGGTATTTATTCGACCGTCACCCGGCCGAATTTACGCTTACCGACCTGGGCCACGACTACCGCGCCCGCCTTGATCTGCAAGGCCTTGTCACTGACCTTCTCGCCATCCAGCTTGACGCCCCCTTGGCCGACCATGCGGATCGCCTCGGAAGTGCTGGCGACCAGATTAGCTTGTTTTAACAAATGGGCGATGCCGATGCTGCCGTCGGCAGACTGCACGGTGAGCTCCGGCATATCATCCGGCAGTACACCCTTCTGGAATCTCGCCTCGAATTCGGCCAGTGCATCTTCGGCTGCTTGTTGCGTATGGAAGCGCGCCACGATCTCCTGCGCCAGCATCACTTTGATGTCGCGCGGGTTGCGTCCCTGCGCGACTTCTTCCTTGAAATGGGCGATCTGCGCCAAGCTGCGGAATGAGAGCAAGTCGTAATAGCGCCACATCAAGTCGTCAGAGACCGACATGATCTTGCCGAACATGTCGGTCGGTGTATCAGTGATGCCGACATAGTTGCCCAAGGATTTGGACATCTTGTTGACGCCATCCAATCCTTCCAGCAGCGGCATGGTGAGCACGCACTGCGCCGGCTGCCCATAATGTTTCTGCAGCTCGCGCCCCATCAGCAGATTGAATTTCTGATCGGTTCCGCCAAGCTCCAGGTCGGCCTTGAGGGCAACGGAATCGTAGCCCTGCACCAGCGGATAGATGAACTCGTGGATGGCGATGGGTTGATTGCCTTTGTAGCGCTTGGAGAAATCGTCGCGCTCCAGCATCTGCGCCACGGTATGTGTGGCAGCCAAACGGATCAGGTCGACCGCGCTGAATTTGTCCATCCAGGTGGAGTTGAACACGACTTCGGTCTTGGCCGGATCGAGCACCTTGAACACTTGTTCTTTATAGCTCTCCGCATTGGCAAGCACCTGCTCGCGCGTCAACGGCGGACGCGTCGCGTTCTTGCCTGTCGGATCGCCGATCATGCCGGTGAAATCACCGATCAGGAACAGGGCGTGGTGCCCCAGATCCTGCAACTGGCGCATCTTGTTCAGTAGCACAGTGTGACCGAGATGCAGATCGGGAGCCGTCGGATCGAAACCGGCCTTGATACGCAGCGGGCGGTTTTGCTCCAGCTTCTTGATCAGTTCCGCTTCGATCAGCAACTCATCGCTGCCGCGTTTGATTTGATTGAGGATTTCTTTTTGACTCATGTCGAATGACCGCTTGTCTGTTTCTTGCCCGGGGGACCGGGCGGATTTTGATGGGGTATCGCATTCTGTTAAAGTGGCGCCGTAGTCTGCTTGTTGGCTGCAATGCCTGTTGCACTTGCGCCAATGATGCCGCCGAGGAAGCGCGAATGTTACCGCAAAACACCCTGCTACACGCGCACAAGATGAAGCTGCGCTGGTTCGTCACCTTGTCCACCCTGCCATTGCTCGGGGTGTTGACGGCGTTCGGCATCATGCCTCAGACGGCCGGTCTATCCGCCTCGCAATACAGCGTCATCGAGGATATTGAACTGCCCGTCAGTACCGAGCAACCGTCCGAAACTTCCGTGTTCTGGCGCAATGACCGTGTGCAGCGCGGAGATACGGTCAGCGAAATATTGCGCCGGGTGAATGTGCAGGATCCTGCGGCAGATGAATTCCTGCGGCGCGCTTCTGCGGCGCGCTCGTTCCGCCAATTGCGAGTCGGCAGAACGTTGCTGGTCGAGACTGATGATGCGCGCAATCTGCTTGCACTGCGATATACAGACAATGACGGCAATCTAATCCAGGTACTCAAGGACGGCACAAGCTTCAGGGTGACGGAACAAGCAGCCGAGACTGAACGCCGTGTTTTCGTGCAGACCGGCGAGATCGCCAGCAGCCTGTACGCCGCCACCGACGCAGCCGGCCTGCCCGATTCGATCGCCAATCAAATGGCCGAAGTCTTCGGTGGCGACATCGATTTCCACCGCGATCTGCGCCGGCATGACAAGTTCAGCGTAATTTACGAAATGCATTATGTGAACGGCGAATCTGCGCGCAAGGGGCGCATTCTGGCTGCCGAGTTCGTCAATCATGGCCGCACCTTCCGCGCCTTCTTCTTCCAAAACTCGCGGCATGGTGGCGACTATTTCTCAGCCGACGGCAAGAGCATGCGCAAGGCCTTCCTGCGCTCCCCCATCGAATTCTCCCGTATCAGTTCCGGCTTCAGTCGCTCTCGCTTCCATCCGGTACTCAATAAATGGCGCGCCCATAAAGGGGTGGACTATGCTGCGCCCATCGGCACCAAGGTTCGCGCGACTGCCGATGGCATCGTGTCCTTTGTCGGCAAGCAAGGCGGCTACGGCAATATGGTGATACTCAAGCATCAAGGCCATTATCAGACAGTCTACGGACACCTTTCCAGATTCGCCTCCAGCTTGCATCGCGGCCAACGCGTGGGGCAAGGGGAGGTGATCGGATATGTCGGCAAGACCGGCCTGGCCAGCGGGCCGCACTTGCACTATGAATTCAAGGTCAGCGGGATCCAGCGCGACCCACTAAAGATCGCCCTGCCCGATGGCAAGCCGATCAGCGAAGCACAGCGCACTGCGTTCACCGAGGCCACACGCGATCTGCATGCTCGCCTCTCGTTGTTGCGCAATACGCGCATCGCCAAACTTGATTAAGTGAAAGCTGCTTCCGATCTTTACATCGGCATCATGTCAGGCACCAGCCTGGATGGTATCGATGTCGCCCTGGTCGACTTCTCTGGCGACGGTGCGCATCTTCATGCCAGTCATTACCAGCCCTATCCACAGGCACTTAAGGATGTATTGCTCGGATTGCACATGCAAGGTGCCGATGAAATACATCGCACGCAACTCGCCTCCATCGCGCTGGCGCGCGCTTATGCCGAAGCCACGCAAGCCTTGCTGAACAAGGCCGGGCTTCAAAATGATAGCGTTCAAGCCATCGGCTGCCACGGCCAGACCATCCGCCATCGACCGGAGCTGGGCTACACGGTACAACTGGGCAATGCTGCATTGCTGGCCGAGCTGACCGGCATCCATGTCGTGAGTGACTTCCGTTCGCGCGATCTGGCAGCAGGCGGCCAAGGGGCACCGTTGGTGCCGGCATTCCATGACATGATGCTGCGCCATGCCACGATCCATCGCGCCGTACTCAATCTTGGCGGAATCGCCAACCTGACCGACCTGCGGCCCGGCCACGGCACGACCGGCTTCGACTCCGGCCCGGGCAATCTGTTACTGGATAGCTGGATCAACAAACACCAAGACAAGCCCTATGACGAAAATGGGGAATGGGCGGCTAGCGGCAAAGTCATTCCCGATTTGTTACAGCGCCTGTTGGCCGAACCGTATTTTTCCGAGCCGCCCCCCAAGAGTACGGGGCGCGACCTGTTCAATCTCGGGTGGCTGGAGAGCCTGCTGGATGGCACGGAGTCCCCCGCCGATGTACAGGCAACACTGCTGGCACTCACCTGCAATAGCATTGCGAAGGCAGTGAGAAGCTTCTGCATCGGCACGGAAGAGCTATATCTGTGCGGCGGCGGCGCCCACAATGCCGCATTGATTGAACTGCTTCAACGACTCTTGCCTCATTGCCGCATCCAAAAAACAGACGTACTAGGGATCCCCGCGGACTGGATGGAAGCGATCGCATTTGCCTGGCTGGCGCGCCAAACCATGAACCTGCGTCCCGGCAACCTGCCCGCTGCCACCGGCGCATCACACCCATGTGTGTTGGGCGCGATATATCCCGCATAAAACAAAACGGGGCGCTTGCGCGCCCCGCCCGTACATTCAGCCGCCTTCAAATTATGCCGAGAATGAAGACCCGCAACCACAAGTTGTAGTCGCATTCGGATTCTTGATCACGAACTGAGAGCCTTCCAAGCCTTCAGTGTAATCGATCTCTGCGCCGACCAGATACTGGAAGCTCATAGGATCGACCAACAACTGCACACCGTTCTTGTTCATGACGGTATCGTCTTCATTCACGACTTCGTCAAACGTGAAACCATACTGAAAACCGGAGCAGCCGCCGCCGGTGACGAACACGCGCAGCTTCAGCTCGGCATTCCCCTCTTCTTCGATCAGCTGCTTCACCTTGTTGGCAGCGCTGTCGGTAAACAACAGCGGGTCTTGCATTTCAGTCACTGCATTCATGGTTTTACTCCTTGTCTTTTATTACGATTCAGCACCGCTCACCTTGAGCGACACGACTTTTTCCGAGGCCTCATTGATGTGCACCAGTTTACCTTCGACAATGGCGCCCAACTGAATCTCCAGCGTTTTATACCTTACATCGCCAGTGACCTTGGCTTTACTTTGAAGTTCCAGATACTCGGATGCCTGGATCGGTCCGGTCACCATACCGTTGACCACCAGATGTGTCACGCTGATCTCGCCGTGCACCCGCGCCTGCTCGCTCAATACCAGCGTACTGGCCTTGGCAGGATCCGCAATAACGCTGCCACTGACTTCCCCGTCCACGCGCAATCCACCTGAAAAATGGATATCGCCATTGACTCGAGTGCCTGCACCGATCAAGGAATCGATGCGATTTTGCGGTTTGCTATGTTTATTGAACATCTTACCACTCCATTATGAAAGCAATACCGTCTGTGTCACCTTGGGTTCCTGCATACCTTTTTCGAAGACGCGTATCTCTACGCTGTCTATATGCACCCCTTCCGGCAAGCGGAATATCCGTTCAACGCGTTGGTAATATTTGAACTTCAGCTGCTGTACTGCAACTTCAGCCGAACCGGGCTCGGGGAATTGTAACACCACTTTTTGCCCCCCCTGATCACCGTTGACCAGTATCTGCAGGTCTCCCTGGAATACTCTTCCGCGTCGCTGCACACCCTGCACCAGCAACATGCGGCAATGATATTCGCCCGGCAAGCTGGCGGGTTCCAGCTTCAAGCTGTGTATGGAAAGTTCCGCATCGCGACCGGCTGTGAGAGGCAGACTCTGGAAGAAGGAGAGATCTTCCCGCAATCGCAGATTCTCGTCATGCAATGCGTTCACCTGATCCAGCACCTCGTCGGCAGCGGCTTGTTGTATCTGGGCTTGGCGCTCATGAACTGCCAACTGGTTGGCCTGCGATGCATTCTGCATCTCCAGTTCCTGCACGCGCTCACGCAGCAGCGTGATCTCCTGCTCAGCCTCGCCGCGATGGAAGCCCGCCAGCGCCATCCCGGCATCATAGGCCCACCACACCAGAAACCCGAACACAAAAACGAAAGGCAACACGATAGCCCAGCGCACATACCATGGCACGTGAGGACGCACTGCAAGACGCGGCGCTGAGATGCTGAATCGGCGTTTGAATTTTTTGATCATTCTCGCTTCAGGGTAACAATGGAACCAGATCGATACCGGCATGTTCCGGCAGGTCGAACAGTATATTCATGTTTTGCACGGCCTGCCCGGCCGCGCCCTTGACCAGATTGTCGATCACGGACAATACGACCACGGTATCTCCACCCTGTGGACGGTGCACCGCGATACGGCAGATGTTGGACCCCCGCACGGAACGCGTTTCGGGCATACCGCCGGCTGGCAATACATCCACGAACGCCTCGCCGGCATATCTGGTCTCGAATAGCGACTGCAGATCGGCATCCTTGGTCAAGCGGCCATATAGCGTGGCATGGATGCCGCGTATCAGGGGCGTCAAATGTGGCACGAAAGTCAGTCCGACCGGCTGGCCTGCCACATTCGCCAGCCCTTGCTTGATCTCAGGCAAGTGGCGGTGCCCCGCCACACCGTAGGCCTTGAAATTATCACCGGCCTCGGCAAACAGGGCATGTACTTCGGCTTTGCGTCCGGCACCGGATACCCCGGACTTGGAATCCGCGATGAGAGAGCCCGGCTCAATGACACCAGCTTCCAGCAAGGGGATGAAGCCCAACTGCACGGCGGTCGGGTAGCAACCGGGATTGGCGATCAGGCGCGCATTCTTGATCTTGTCCCGATTCACCTCAGGTAAGCCATACACAGCCTCGGCCACCAGGTCGGGACAGGCATGGCTCATACCGTACCATTTCTCCCATTCCGCTACATCCTTGATACGGAAGTCGGCCGCCAGGTCGATGACTTTGACGCCTGCGTCCAGCAAGGCTCTCACTTGCTGCATGGCGATGCCGTTCGGCGTAGCGAAGAACACCACATCGCACTGGTCCAGGTGCGCCTCATCGGGATGGCTGAAGGCCAGCTCCACACGTCCGCGCAGGCTGGGAAACATCTGGCTGACAGGTGTGCCCGCATCGGCACGCGAAGTAATCGCGCGCAGCTCAACCTGCGGATGCGCCACCAGCAAACGGAGCAATTCAACCCCGGTGTAACCCGTTCCACCAACGATACCAACCTTGACCACGCTACCCTCCCGAAAAGTGGGCAAATGATAAATGAAAAAGCCGCCAAATGGCGGCTTTCTCGGTTCCACACAAGCTTAACGCTTGGAGAATTGTTTCCTGCGACGCGCCTTGCGCAGACCGACTTTCTTACGCTCGACCTCACGTGCATCGCGAGTGACCAAGCCAGCCTGGCTCAGGGTCGGCTTCAGCGATGCATCGTAATCGATCAGTGCGCGGGTGATGCCGTGACGCACCGCACCAGCCTGACCGGATTCGCCGCCACCGCAGACGTTAACCATGATGTCGAACTTGCCCATCATCTCTGTCAATTCCAGAGGCTGACGAACGACCATACGGCCGGTCTCACGAGAGAAGAATACGTCCAGCGGCTTGTCATTGACGATGATCTCGCCCTTGCCAGCCTTCATGAACACACGTGCAACCGCGCTCTTGCGACGGCCTGTTCCATAGTTATAAGTCACGCTCATGATTAAGCCTTCAACAGATCGGTTGGTTGGGGTTGCTGCGCGCTATGCGGATGCGTTGCACCTGCGTACACCTTCAGCTTGCTCAGCATTGCGTATCCAAGCGGGCCCTTTGGCAACATGCCGCGTACGGCCTTTTGCAAAAGACGCTGCGGGTGACGCTGTTGCATCTTGATAATGTTTGTTTCGTAGATACCGCCCGGGAAGCCGGTGTGGCGGTAGTACATCTTGTCCTGGGCTTTATTGCCGGTCACGCGCACTTTTTCTGCGTTAACGACCACGACGAAATCGCCGGTGTCTACGTGTGGCGTATAAATAGCCTTATGCTTACCGCGCAGGCGGGTAGCGATCTGGCTGGCCAAACGGCCCAGCACTTTGTCAGCTGCGTCGACCAAAATCCAGTCGTGCTGGACTTCTTGCGCTTTAGCGGAAAATGTTTTCATGGCATTTCCTAAAACAATAAATGAATAACGGACTGCGAAGGGCGCGCATTCTATGCGAGACAAATAGCCCTGTCAAACTCTTATCGAGTTCATTTCTTCCCCGGCACCAGCGGCCCGGATTCAAGCAGGCAGTCCAGCCACAGTTTCCAGCCCTCGAACTTCTGCCGCAGCCGCGCTTGGTGGGCATACGCTTCGAGCTTTTGCGCCCGCCTGAAGCCTCCCGCAGCTGCCCCGGAGGCCAACTGGGCCACCCCTGTCAGCCCGGCATCGGACTGCGGCAAGCGGTACGCGGCGGGCACAAGGCCGGCGATGCCTTGCTGCAAGCAAGGCAGATTGGACAAACCGCCGCTGAGGTAGACGCTATCCACACCCAGCTCGCGCTGAATATCCTCAATCATCCGCGCCACTCGAAAGATGATGCTTTCCTGCAACAACAGCGCAATACGGCGTACATCCAGATGCTCAATTGATGCCGAAAAGATCAGCCCGATGTCGCGCCGAAAATAGGGGGCACCCAAGCCACTCGGCTCTGCTACACAATATATGTCGTCACATGCCAATTCTTCTGGAGAACTGTCTTCAACCGGATATTCAGCCAACGCTGCTGCAATTGAATTTAACGTCCCCTCGCAGGCCATATGAACTTGCTGCTGCGCATCCATACACACCAATGTCTGCAAATACCCAGCCAGAATGCTGTTCTCTTGTGTGCAATATGCCGCGACAAAACCGCCCGTGCCAAGATTGACCATCACTTCGTGCCGCCCCTGCGCTATGCCATGCCATAAAGCCGCCGACTGGTCGCCCACACAAGCTTGCAGACACAGTCCGTTGTCCAGCTGTATCTCCAAACCAGCCGAGGGCAATATCTTCGGAAGGATGACGGCATCCACTCCGAACAACCCGCACAGTTCCTCAGACCATTGCAGGCCATGAATATCCATCAACAGGGTGCGCGCGGCCATCGACGCATCGGTCACATGATGTTTGCCGCCCGTCCAGCGCCATATGAGAAAAGTATCCAGCGTACCCAGCATCCACACACCGCTTTCCAAGTGTGCACGCCATTCCGGATGTTCGCTGAGCAAAACGTTCAGCTTGGGAGCCAGATAATAGGGGGCGAGCGGCAGGCCTGTTAATGCGCGTATTCGCTCTGCACTATCGTGCAAGGCTACGCAACTTGCGATGCCCCGGTCGTCTTGCCAGGAGATCAGCGGAGTGACTGGACGACCACTGGCGCGCTCCCATATCAAGAAGGATGAGCGCTGACTGCATAGTCCGAGCGGCGGAAGCACATCCGTCTGCGCCAGGCATTCAGCAAGCACGGCATCCGCTGCTTCCGCATACGCGCCAGCATCGCTCTCATAACGACCCGCCTCACCCTCAACAGGCGGCGCATGACGAAGCACGATCCCGCTCAGCTCCCCATTCGCAGACATCAAACCCGCCTTGATGCTGGTCGTACCCAGATCAAGTGCGACGGCAACGATCATGCAAGACATGCAGACACTTCATCCGCGATGCGTTGCGCATCCCAGCCCAGCACAGGCGCTACCAGTTCGGCAAGATGACGCACTGACTCCGCATCCAGCTCGGCCAGAATCAGCAGGGGCATGCGACGGCGCAACAGGTCCGATAGATGCACCACCATCTCATCTCGTGCGCACAACAACAGGTCGGCATAAATAAAAGGCAATTCCGGCACGATACGTGCCGCATGCTGCGGCGTCTGGGCGACGATGTCGAGCGCATCCGCAACACGTACACCGTGGCGACGCAGCAGCCATTGCGCGCTATCGGTGTCGACATCCAAACTTTGCGCCCGCAGCATGGCATCCGATACCCAAGCCGAAAAGCCGTACTGCGGCTTCCATGCAAGTCCGCGCTGATCACTCACACAGGCAACGCCCAGCCCCAATTCTTCGCATACCGTATCCACGATCACCGCAGCATCTTCCCGCGCCGAGGTGAGCTTGCCGCCGATAGCGTGATGCAGTCCGTTCTCGGTTGTTTTCAATTCCCAGCCTCTGCTGGCCGCCGAAGGATGCTCATCATCACTCTGCTTCATCACACGCACACCGGCATAGCTCCCGATCACATCGGCTCTACCCCAAGCTTGTTTGAGATAGTCATTGGCTGCATCAAGCAAATAGTCAATATCCGACTCCTCTACCTTCACTTGCCCGACATCACCTTGATAGTCGGTATCGGTTGTACCCAGCAGCGTGCGTCCATACCAAGGGATAATGAAAAACACACGACCATCGCGCCTGGATGTGAGCAAGACCGCCTCCTGCGTCGGCAGAGCGGGCAAGACCAGATGCACACCCTTACTCAAGCGACACCATGATCGCCCCTGTTCGCCCAACACCGCCCAACGGCCAGAGGTACTCACACATTGCCTGGCGCGCACATTCAGCGTGTCGCCAGTCAGCACATCCTGGACATCGGCACCGCACACCTTGCAGTCTTCTTCATGCCAATCTACCAACTTCGCGTAGTTGACACATACCGCACCACTCTCCACCGCGCCCGCCACCAACTCCAACACTAGGCGCGCATCGTCGGTCTGAGCATCGCCGTACGTGAAGCCACCGTTCAACCCGACATCATTTAAAAAAGGAAAGCGTGACGAGAATTCCCGCTTATTGAAATGGAGGTGTTGCATCGACTCACCGGGAAAGCCCGCCAATGCGTCGTACAGCGTCAGCCCGGCTTTCAGAAGTAACTTACCGTTGCGGCTATCGGCATAGACAGGCACACCGAAACGCAATGGCCAGACACGATGCGGCGCGATGTCCAGCAGCAACTGCCGCTCCTTCAGCGCCTTGCGCACCAGTTTGAAATCGTAAGTCTCCAGATATCGCAGGCCGCCGTGTATCAGCTTGCTGGAAGCGGACGAAGTGGCACCAGCCCAATCCCCCTGTTCAACCAGTGCTACTTTGAGTCCACGCAGCGCCGCGTCATATGCCGTCCATGCGCCGTAGATCCCGCCACCGCAGACAAGCAGATCGAACTCTCCCTGCAATGTGGAAAAGTTTCGCTTCATCTATCTCTCATCTGCAATGCCTTCTGCGGCACATCACTGATAAGAATGTCCACTCCCAGCATCAAGGCACGCCCGATCTCGGCATCGGTATTGCAGGTATAGACGGCGCTAGACTTTCCCCGCTCACGCAGCAGTCCGACCATATCGACATCCAGCGTGGATATCTCCACACACAAGCCTTGCAAGAACGGATGCGCATCGAGCGCCCTGCGCGCATCATTCACCGTGTGTTCCGGCTCCAGATTGAGCACCAAGGGGAAATCAGGCGCGATGCCATGCGCATAGATCAGACTGTCCAGATTGAAAGATGAGATCAGTACGTCCTCACCCGCCCCCTCTGCCAGCGCCAATGTCTTGCGCACTTTTACTTCATGTCGCGCAACATCTTCCCAGCTGCGATTCTTTATCTCCAACAACAAACCGCAGCGCGCGTGAAAGGCAGCGACAAACTCCTGCAGACTCATCACGCCATCCGTCCGGGCGGACGGAAAATGTGCAGCGAAATCCATCTCCTTCAACTGCTGATAGTCATAGTCGTCGATACGTTTACCGGGCAAGCCTAGCTTCTTTAGATCGCGGTCATGCCACAACACCGCAACCTCATCGCGAGTCAATTGCACATCGGTCTCGATCCCATCGATGGGATAGGTCAGCGCCCGCTCAAAGGCGGTGCGCGTGTTCTCCGCCGCCTCGCGATTGGCTCCGCGATGGGCATAGATCAAGGTCTTGCTCACGGTAATCTTTCAATGAAATCCTGCATGGAGGTTTCCATCTGTGCGTAGTGCGGGTTGTACATGAGCCGTTGCAGCAATCCATATTTCAAATTGTCAGGCGTCACCTCGCCCAGCCATGCGGTTTGCGATGTCTGACAAGCAGCATAGTGCTCATCATCACTCACAAAGTAATGCAGACAGTTCGCATATTCTCCGGCTTCTCCATAATGCGCATCATCCGGCGAAATGACCACAGCGGTATGTGCACTGGAAAGAATACGCTTATCCGGCAACGCGCTTTTCACCCATTCCACATCCGCCTGCTGCGGATCCTCCACGGAGTACCACTGCATCTGTCGCAAGGAATGCTTCACTCGGCGCAGAAAATCAAGCGAGGCTGCTGAAACTACCGTCGCATCATCTGCGCTGGCCGCAACGAATACCGGAATGTTCAATCCACCTTGCGGCAAAGCCTGTGTCAGCCGCCACATCTGCGTCACAGCATTCAGACAGAAAGATTCGTATTTGTAGCAATCCAGATCCGGCATCACGTTCAGCCAGGCGCTTCTCGGCAATAGCCAGCTATAGAGTCGATGCAGATGTGAGCTGCGGGCACGACTGGCGATTGCCAGTGCCGGTGAAAACATGAACAAACCTTTCACTCGTTCATCTTTGCCGGCTTGATAGAGGCTCAACGCGGCCCCGGCCGAAAAACCCGCCAGATAAACCTCATCCACCTCGCCAGCCAAACACTGCACGCCATAATCCACCGTTCGCGCCCAATCCCCCCAGCGCACATCAAGCAGATCGCCGGGTTGCGTGCCGTGCCCCGGCAGCAACACCGCCATCACGCGAAATCCGTTGCGCTGAAAGAACTTCCCCAAGTGGCGCATGTGGTATGGAGAATCACTCAGGCCATGGGTAAGCAGCACGCCGCGATGGTAGGGCTTCCCGATTCCTTTCTGAAATTCCCCGGTTGGCAACAATTCAAATGGCGCATTACCGGCCACGATCTTTTCTATATCCGGCTTGCCTGCATGCATTTGACGCAGCATCTCCTCCGTCTTGCGAACATATTCCGCGAAAGGCAGACCTTCTCCGGCAAAACTGCTGTTCTGCCCTGAAGGATGATGGCGTGCCTGTAAGGGGATATTCATGCCGGCATTGTACCTGTCGCAGGCTGGCATAAACTCACCGTGCAGGCGTATCATGCGCCACTCGTTTTCTTGCCTTTCCCCATGTCCTGGTTGCTCACCAACTTCGTCAGCGCCTTCCTGCTGCCCCCACTCAATCTCTTGCTGGTGGCAGGCACAGGCTTATTCCTGTGGCACAAGCGCCCGCGCACTGCACGCACCCTTATTTCTGTTTCCATTGCGGGGATCTGGCTGCTTTCAACACCCTTCGTGGCAGACAGCCTTCTGCAAAGCATCGAAGGTAAACCTGTCGACATCAGCAAAGACTCCGCTGATGCCATCGTCGTATTAAGCGGCGGCCAACATTTCAACGCACAAGAATATGGCGGCAACACTGTCAGCAAAGAGACGCTTGAGCGCGTGCGCTATGCCGCCATGCTTTATCGCCAAACCGGCAAGCCGATATTGGTCAGCGGCGGCAACCCGCAAGGCGGCGGCGCCGAGGCACCGCTGATGAAAAAGGTGCTCGAGCAGGAATACTATGTGCCGGTGCGCTGGGTTGAAGAGACCTCCGACAATACACTGGAGAATGCCCGCCACAGCCACAGCATGCTGGCGCGAGAAGGTGTTGGACGCATCTACCTCATCACTCAGGCGTGGCATATGCCGCGATCCGTGCAAGTATTTGAGCGTGCGGGCTTTACCGTCATACCGGCTGCCACGGCCTACACCACCCGCCATGAAACCAACCTTTTGACCTTCATTCCCAATGCTGGCGCCTTACTCGGCAGCTATCGTTTCATGCATGAAGTCATCGGCATGCTCTGGTATCGGCTAAAATCCTGACGCAACCAACTTACGAGGTGACAAATGAAAGCACGCATCAAATGGGTGGAAGAAGTCTCCTTCTTGGGCGAGACAGAAAGCGGGCATGCGGTGTTGATGGACGGCCCGCCAGCCGGGGGAGGACGCAATCTGGGGCCGCGCCCGATGGAGATGCTACTGCTCGGCACCGGCGGCTGTACCGCCTATGACGTCATCCACATCTTGAAGAAATCGCGCCAGCCGGTGTCTGATTGCGTGGTGGAGATTAACGCTCAGCGCGCGGACACTGACCCAAAGGTATTCACCGCCATCCACTTCCATTTTGTAGTGACCGGCAAAGGACTCAAAACTGAAGTAGTGGAACGTGCCATCAAACTTTCGGCAGAAAAATACTGCTCCGCATCCATTATGCTGGGCAAAGCAGCCGACATCACACACGATTTCGAGACTCAGGAGGGCTGATCAGCCCCCTTAAGTGAATAGCTTTCAGACCCAGTAAACGGTCTTGGTCATCACTTTGGACATGCCGCGCATCGCCAGCTTCACCGGCAAGGGCAATTCTGCCGCCCCCAGTGCGACAGCCATATCGGAATGGCCGACCTCATCCACGTACATCTGCTGCGCCACAGCCCGGCTTTTCATATCCTGCGGGGGTAAGCCATCCAGATGGCTTTGCAAGTGGGCGCCAACCTGACGCTCTGTCTCGGCCAGAAAACCCAGGTTCCACTTGTCACCCAGCGCTCCGGCAACTGCCCCGATAGCCAAGGAACCGGTGTACCACAGCGGATTCAGCAGACTCAGGCGACCGCCCAATTCGTAGACACGATGAGAAGTCCAAGCCAGATGCTCCGTCTCCTCCCAAGCCGCCTCATTTAACTTCTCCTGCACCACCGGATCGCGCGCCGTCAGCGCCTGCCCCTGATATAAAGCCTGTGCACAGATCTCGCCGGTATGGTTGATGCGCATCAATGCCGCCGCATGCTTCTTCTCCGCCTCACTCATCTGCGCATCGGGGATGTTCGCATCGGGGTAAGGGCGCGCCGTCGGCGCCTTGGCGAACAACGTACGCAAGCCCTTATCGAATTCAACAATTACAGTATCCAGATTCAGCATGATTGCCTCCCGCTTTTCAAATATGCCGCAAGGTTACTGGATTCCCGACCTCGCGGGAATGCCTCAATAAAAAACGGGCCTCCGAAGAGGCCCGTTCTCATCCAAATCAGAGGGTAAGGCTGATTTAGAACTTCTTGCGCAGGCCCACAGCCAACACGGTTGTGTCGGTGGTCGTAGTGCCGTCAGTGCTGATCTTCTCCACAGCACCATATGCAGTCACCGTCTTGGACATACCTTTCAGGAAGGCAACAGTGAAAGCTGATGTATTGTCAGCAGCAGCAGTGCTGTCTTTAGTGTTTTTGGCATAGCCAAATACAAGCGCACCAGGACCAACTGGAGCAACCACACTGAAGTTCATCATCTTGTCTGCATTGCCGCCCGACGCTTTGGTATTCAGATAGGTGCCCATCAGCTTGGCTGCGCCCAGATCATAGGTAGCACCCAGACCGAATTCAGTCACCTTCGCGTAGCCAGCGTTGTCATTGGCTGTACCCGCGTACACGCCACCAACGGACAACGGGCCTTGGTCGAAGTTCACGGACATCAGGTTCGCACTAGTCAAGTTGGCAGTGGTCGAACCGCTCGGCACCAGCGTTGCCGTACCAGCCGCGTCGAACGTGTGATTGTAGGCGAACGTCAGGCCGCTGAAGTTCGGCGAGATGTAGGCGACCGCACGAGGCGCGCGCGAGCTAGTCGTAATAAAACTGGTTGGGTTCGCTGCAGTGTATGGATCCACTGCAGAACCGGCGAACGGCTGGTACTTACCAGAGAAATCATAAGCTGTTGTTTGCAGGAAACCCGCAGCAACCGTACCAAAGTCGCCAGCCAGCGCCAGCATCTTTTGACGGCTAGAACCCACAGTCGTAGCTGTGTCAGCAATATCCAGCTTGAATTCCAGCACGGCGATAGCTGTCATGCCGTTATCGAGGCCCTCAGTAGCCTTGACACCCAGACGGGAAGTAGAAAGGCCACCGGAGGTGACGTTCAGTTGGCTCTTTTTGCCTGTCTGAGAAATGTTGGTGATAGCCGCGTCAGCGATACCGTACACAGTTACATCAGCGGCCATAGCCGGAGCGGAGAAAGCGGCAGCAACAGCCAGTGCGATGATTTTCTTTTGCATGTGAAACTCCTCTAGTTATAAGTTGATTGCCATAAAGACGATCACAAGACTGCCTCGTCTGGCCGCGAAACGTACTCTTGGCACCTTACAAAATGCTTACAAGTAACAAATCCGCAACAGCGACGTAATACAGCATTCTCGCCATCAAGCCCCGACTGCGAGCTCGGGGCAATTCTCCACGGTCAGAGAGAGGACAATTTGACCTGCGTCAAAAAACAATGTTTTGTTGTTGAATTACAACAAATAGAGGTTGGTGAATACGTTACGCGAATACTTTCGCCAGTTCGATCCCCGGCTCGCCAGCTCGCATAAAGGCTTCTCCGACAAGGAAGGCATGAACCTGCTGCTCACGCATGCGCTTCACATCCTGGGCAGTAAATATTCCGCTCTCGGTGACGACGATCCGATCTGAAGGTATCTGCTCCAGCAGATCCAGCGTGGTTTGCAGACTGACTTCAAAAGTGCGCAGATTGCGATTGTTGATACCGATCAACGGGGTCTTCAATTGCAGTGCGACTTCCAGCTCCTTGCCGTCATGCACCTCAACCAGCACCGCCATACCCAGCTGATGTGCCAGCTTCTCAAAAGCCTGCATTTGCTTGAGCGACAAGGCGGAAGCGATCAGCAAAATGGCATCCGCCCCCATCGCACGCGCCTGATAGACCTGATATTCGCTGACCATGAAATCCTTGCGCAGAACGGGCAATTCACATGCCGCACGTGCCTGCTTAAGATAGTCCGCACTGCCTTGAAAGAACTGTTCATCGGTCAGCACAGACAGACAAGCTGCACCGTGTTGAGCATAACTTTGCGCGATCTCCGCGGGACGGAAATCCTCGCGGATCACCCCTTTGCTGGGACTGGCTTTCTTGATCTCGGCGATCACCGCAGCTTGGCCGGCAATGATCTTGCTGCGAATGGCACCAACAAAATCGCGCGTTGGAAGCGCGTGTTCGGCTTCATTGCGAATCACGGGCAAGGGTTTGGCCGAAAGTGCGGCAGCCACTTCCTGCGCTTTGACTGCAAGTATCTTGTTGAGGATGTCTGACATGCTGGGTTCTCTTGAATAAGGCGCGCATTCTAACGCATGCACGATGCTAAAATGCGCCCCACTGATATGCAGACAAACACCATGAACGACATCAAGGAATACATGAAGAGCGTCGGGCAGCAAGCCCGAACTGCATCACGCGCGATGGCGATGGCGGATACCAACGCCAAGAACCATGCACTGGAGAACATCGCTACGGCCATCCTGCTGAACAGCGCGAAGCTCATCGCCGAAAACGCCAAGGATGTCGCCGCCGCAAAGCAGAACGGACTCGACGACGCCTCCATCGACCGCCTCACTCTGACCGAAAAGACCGTCAAGGGTATGGCCGAAGGCCTGCGCCAGATTGCCGCACTGCCCGACCCGATCGGCGAGATCAGCGACATGAAATACCGCCCGTCCGGCATCCAGGTGGGCAAGATGCGCGTGCCGCTGGGCGTCATCGGCATCATCTATGAATCGCGTCCGAACGTGACGGCGGATGCGGCCGGCTTGTGCCTGAAATCCGGCAACGCCTGCATCCTGCGCGGCGGCTCTGAAGCCATTCACTCCAATCAGGCCATCGCCGCCTGTGTGCACCAGGGCCTGCGTGAAGCGGGCCTGCCCGAGACAGCCGTGCAAGTGGTGAACAACACTGACCGCGCAGCCGTGGGCGAACTCATCACGATGAAAGAATACGTGGACGTGATCGTGCCGCGCGGTGGCAAGAGCCTGATCGCACGTATCTCCAGCGATGCCAAGGTGCCGGTCATCAAACATCTGGATGGCATCTGCCATGTCTACATCGATGACGAAGCCGATCTTGACAAGGCCACACGCATCGCGATCAACGCCAAGACCCATCGTTATGGTGTGTGTAACGCGATGGAGACATTGCTGGTGAATGCAGATATCGCCGGGAAAGTGTTACCTGCACTGTGCAAGACCTACCTCGACATGGGCGTAGAGCTGCGCGGTGACGACGCTTCGCGCAAACTAGTCTCACAGATGAGCGCTGCCGCCGAAGAGGACTGGCACACCGAGTACCTCGCGCCCATCTTGAGCGTACGCATCGTCGCGAACGTCAATGAAGCTATCGAGCACATCAACACATACAGCTCACAGCACACCGACAGCATCGTCACCGAGAACTACAGCAAGGCGATGCGCTTCCTGCGCGAAGTGGATTCGGCCAGTGTGATGGTGAATGCTTCCACGCGCTTCGCCGACGGCTTCGAATATGGCTTGGGCGCGGAGATCGGCATCTCCACCGACAAGATCCACGCACGCGGCCCGGTCGGACTCGAGGGGCTGACCTCCCAGAAATATATCGTGCTCGGCAACGGGCAAATTCGCATCTGACAAGAAAGAGAACAAACATGAGCACAATCGAAATCAAAGTACCTGACATCGGCGGCTTCAAAGGCGTAGCCGTCATCGAGATCGCAGTCAAAGCTGGCGACACCGTCGAGGCGGAGCAATCCTTGATCACACTGGAGACCGACAAGGCCACCATGGATGTACCTTCTCCTGCTGCCGGCACCATCAAAGAGATGAAAGTCAAAGTCGGCGACAAGGTCAGTGAGGGGTCGGCGATCCTGATGCTGGAAAGCAGCGCTGCCGCACCGGCACCAACCGAGTCCGCACCAGCGCCGCAAGCGGCTGCACCTGCTGCAGCCGCTCAAGTTGCGCCTACACCGGCTGCCAATGTTGCCAAAGGCGACATCCACGCCGAAGTCGTGGTGCTGGGCGCAGGTCCAGGTGGATACACTGCCGCCTTCCGCGCTGCCGACCTTGGCAAGAAAGTGGTGCTGATCGAGAAGCACGCTACGCTCGGTGGCGTATGTCTGAACGTCGGCTGCATCCCGTCCAAGGCGCTGTTGCATGTCTCCAAGGTGATCAACGAAGCTGAAGAGGTTTCGTATCACGGTGTGACTTTCGGCAAGCCGAAGATCGACATTGACCAGATCCGCACATGGAAAGAAAGCGTGATCGGCAAACTGACCGGTGGCCTTGCAGGCTTGGCAAAACAACGCAAGGTGCAAGTGGTACGCGGCCTCGCCAAATTCACTTCCCCCAATTCCATCGCCGTGCAAACTGAAGAAGGCGAAAAGATCGTCACCTTCGACAACGCCATCGTGGCAGCCGGTTCCAGCGTGGCACGCATCCCCGGCTTCCCGTATGAGGACGAGCGCATCATCGACTCCACCGGTGCACTGGCGCTGAAGGATGTGCCCAAGCGCATGCTGGTCATAGGCGGCGGCATCATAGGCCTGGAGATGGCGACCGTGTACGAAGCGTTGGGCGCAAAGATCTCCGTGGTCGAGCTGATGGACCAGCTGATGCCGGGCGCGGACAAGGACATGGTCAAGCCGCTGCATAACCGCGTATCCAAGCGCTATGAAGCCATCATGCTGAAGACCAAAGTGACCAAGATCGAGGCTGAGAAGAAAGGCCTCAAGGTCACTTTCGAGGGCGAACAAGCACCCGCCGAACCACAGCTGTACGACAAGGTACTGATGGCCGTGGGCCGCCGCCCGAACGGTCGCGAGATCAACGCCGAGGCAGCCGGGCTGATCGTGAACGAGCGCGGCTTCATCCCGGTCGACAAGCAGATGCGCACCAACGTCCCGCACATCTTCGCTATCGGCGACATCGTCGGCGACCCGATGCTGGCTCACAAGGCCGTGCATGAAGGCAAGGTCGCAGCCGAGAACATCGCCGGACACAAAGCCTTCTTCGAACCGCTCACCATCCCGTCCGTGGCTTACACCGACCCGGAAGTGGCATGGATGGGTCTCACCGAGACACAGGCCAAGGCACAGGGTATCGAATACGAGAAGGGCGTGTTCCCGTGGGCCGCTTCCGGCCGCGCGTTGTCCATCGCGAGAGAGGAAGGTTCGACCAAGGTTCTGCTCGATCCGAAGAGCCGCCGCATCCTCGGTGCCGGCATCGTCGGTACCAATGCCGGCGAACTGATCGCCGAGGCCGTGCTGGCCTTGGAGATGGGCGCAGACATGGAAGACATTGGTCTCACCATCCATCCGCACCCGACGCTGTCCGAAACCTTCAACTTTGCGGCCGAGATGGCGGAAGGCACCATCACCGACCTGATGCCGCCCAGGAAGAGATAGCCAGGCATTTCCCGACAGCACGGCCTGCACATACATGCAGGCCGTGTTGCCGAATGACCACTCCGGACTGCTACCCGCAGCGTAACCAGCAACGCACCTATGGACACGCTCATCGCCTATCTTTCCAGCGACCTCAGCCTGTGGGGCCTGTTCATCTCCAGCCTGCTGGCTGCAACACTGTTACCTGGCGGTTCCGAAGCGGTACTGTTCGGTGTACTGAAGCTGCACCCTGAATTGTTCTGGCCTGCAATCTTAGTGGGCACGCTGGGCAACACCATAGGCGGCATGATCTCGTTCGGCATGGGCTGGCTGCTGCCGCAGACGCAGCAACTCAAGCATGTGGAGCGCGTCAGAAAGCACGGCACACCCGCTTTACTGCTCGCATGGGTACCGCTAATCGGAGATGCACTGTGTCTGGCTGCAGGCTGGTTGCGTTTGAACCCATGGCACGCAGCGCTGTTCATGCTGCTGGGGAAATTCGGGCGTTATCTGGTGATTGCGTTGACCGCTTGAATCATTGCTTGAGTTTGCGTTCGATCGCGGCCTGGGTCGACAAAACGATGTCATTCAGCGGACCGCCCAGTTTCGCTGCGCGCTTCACATATTCCAGAGCTTCCTCATCGCGCCCCATATCGGAAAGTGTCTGCGCCAGGTTATTCAGCGCGGCAACTGAATCAGGATACAAAGTCACGGCAGCTCTGAATTCCGCCTCAGCCTCATCCATGCGCTTCATCATATAGGCGACATTGCCCAAGGCGATGCTGACACCCAGACTGTTCGGCCAGCGTTTCTTGGCAGTCAGGTAGGCTTTTCGTGAAGCAGGTAGTTGCCCCACTTTTCCGAAGGCGTTCACCGCTGCGACGTACCGTGTCTCCGTAGCGGTGTAGGGAATCTTTTCCGGCGGTACGGCAACCATCGCCCAGTGGGCACTGCGCGCCCAAGTGTTCTCAAACGCGACCAGCGATATCCGCTGACGATTATCACGCCCGGAACGCAGGATGACTTCCTTGTTGTCGAAGTCGTAACCGATGACAACGGCGTAGTGCCAGACCGGATACCAGTCCAGGGCCAGATTCTGCAACACCACCACAGGCGTGCCGCGTGCGACCTCTTCCAACACTTCGCCAAGGACAGGCGACATTTGATAAGCAACCAAACCATGACGACGCACGGCGCCGAACATTTCGATCTGGAGCGTGCCTTCACGCCCCGGGAGATAGACTTCCGGTTTCAGTACGTCGGGATCGACATCCACACCGGCATGCTGCATGACCATCGCCAGCGCAGCCGGCCCACACTGAAAATCTTCCTGAGGAAAGAACGGCACATCGGATAGCTCGACCTGCCGCGGTAAAGATGCGACCTTGTCTTCAGACAAGGCCACCTGAGGCGGGAGTGTCCTGCATCCGCCAAGCATGAAAAGCAATATGCCAGCCATCAGGCCGGCATAAACTTTAGACATCTCCGATCAGCGCATTGAGCGAGTGAACGGGAATACCTTGGTGAAGCCCAAAATGTCGGTCACCAGCAATACGATAAAGATGAATACTGCCGTACCAAGGATGTCGCCACCAGCCGGCAACTGGTCCAGCTTGCCAGCAATCTGCAAAGCTTCATCATCGGTCAGCGCGTCGACGCGTGCTTGAGCCTGCTCGGCCGTGACACCGCGCATTTCCAGCTGCGCACGCACATCGTCACGATTCACCAGCGCCATGATCTTTGCACGCCCCTGCTCGGCCAAAGCATGATCCACCACCGCATCGGTTCCCACCATCGCGGCGTTCGCTGTCAATGGCATTGCCATGCAAGTCATGAGTACGATCATCACACGGCTGGTCCAACGCATGAAACTGGAATTTTGCATCGTCATCTTGAATCCTCCTGAACAGGTTTAAGAACGGCCATAGATTAGATATGGTTGCGGGCAAAACTGAGTTTGCCGCGCAGGCATACTAGCAGGCGCTCATCTGCTTCCGCAATGGATAACTTGAACCGGTCAATTGGAATAGCCTATATCCCGCAAAGCCTCATGGATCTTGACGGCCAGCCGTGCATGTCCTTCCGCGTTCGGATGGACCTGATCGCCCTTGAGCAAGGGATCTGAAAGCACTTCGGCAATGGCATCTTCGATCAGCGGCACTTGATGCGCTGTCGCCACCTGACGATAGAACTCCGGTGCGGACAGGTTACGCAACACGGCACCGGTCAGGCTGGGCAGCGGGGTCGCTACCACCACCACCTGCGCGCCCTCAGACTTGCACATCACGATCATGCGTATCAGATTCGCCTCGATCTCCTGCGGCGGCAAACGACGCAACATATCGTTGCCGCCAAGTGTCAGCAGTACCAGCACAGGTCGGTGATCTTCCAGCAGCGAGGGCAAGCGCTTCAACGCATCACCGCTGGTGTTACCGTTCACGCCACCGTTGATCACCTGCCAGCCGGTGCTTGCCGCCAACAGAGTCGGCCACGCCTGATCAGGCGACACACCCGCCCCTGCAGTCAGGCTGTCACCCAGCGCCAGCACCACGCTGCCAGACGGCAAAGCCGGAAGTCTTTCCGCCTCGCCGCAGGCGGCCAGAGCAAGAATCAGGGTGAGCAGCAAGAAACGCATCAATGCCCCTCTTTCAACATCGCCACGCCCCAAGCCACGCCGAAACCGTTCACCTCGCTCGCGACAATGCCCAACCCTCCTTCGCACCGACTGGAAGAAAGATCGATATGCAGCCAGGGCGTATCGTGTTCCACGAAGCGTTTAAGGAAACGCGTGGCGAGGATGTGATCCGCGTCACCGGTCAGCGTGCATTGCTTGATGTCTGCAACTTTTGAATCCAGCTCGGCCTCATAGTCCTCGTCCTGCGGGAAGGCGCACAGGCGTTCGCCAGTCTGCTTGCCGGTATCCACAGCACGCTGCGCCAACTCATCGCTGCTGGCGAACACACCGGAATAGCGCGCACCAAGCGCGGCTGCCATGCTACCGGTCAAGGTAGCAAAGTCGATCATCAAATCCGGCTTGGCACGCGAGGCCAGCGTCAGCGTATCGGCCAGCACCATGCGCCCTTCCGCATCGGTGTGGATGATCTCGATGTGCGTGCCGTTCAGTGCCTTGACGATATCGTTCTGCTTGTAGGCCTTGGGACTGATGTGGTTCTGCGCGATGGCCAGCCAGCAATCGATGTTCACCGGCAGCTTCTGTTCGCTAGCCGCGAGCAGAATTCCGAGCGACACCGCAGAACCGTTCATGTCCTCGTGCATGTTGTGCATGTAACGTGACGGCTTCAGATTGTGGCCGCCAGTGTCGAAACAGATGCCCTTGCCCACCAGCGCGACCGTGCGTTTCGCTTTCGGATGTTTGTATGTCAGATGCACGATAGCCGCGTCTTCCGGCTCGCTGCCCTGTGCCACCGCGACGAATGCGCCCGCCCCCAACTTGCGCAACTTCTTCATGTCGAACTCTTCGTGCTTCCAGCCGTTCGCCTGTGCCAGCTTCTTGATGCGCTGGCGATACAGTCCCGGCGTCAGTTCGTTCGGCGCCGTCACCGTCAACTCGCGACTCAACAGATTACCCGCCGCCTGCGCCTGCAAAGCCGAGAACGGCTTCCTGTCCACCTCGCCGACCAGCGCGATCTTCTGCAAGGGCCTGCGCTCGTCCTTCTTCTTGCGCATCGGCAACAAGGCACTGTTCACCCATGCACCGTACACCGCCAATTCGGCAGCACGTTGCGCTGTCACACCGGACACGGCGATAGCGATCTGCTTCGGCTGCTCATCCAGCAGCAACTGCAAGGCCTTGCGCACCAGCACCTGTTGCGCGAACGTATCCTTGGCTTCATCCAGCATCGCCCAAGCCACCAGCGTCCCGTCCGCCGCGTTGGCCGCGACCGGCGATTTCGACAGTTCATCCGCCTTCATGTCACGGCGTTTGAGCACACTAGCGAGCAGCGTGGCATGCGCGACATCCTTGGGTAATGTCTTGCCCTTCGGCATCAGCACCAGCAGGTGCGAGGTGGTGGGCAGGGTCTTGGTGACGGTCAGTTGTGCTAGCATTGCGGCCTCGAATTCAGTCAATCAACGCCGCGATTATACGGGCTACCCCATGCGCCAATACCTCGACCTGATGCAACACGTGCTGGAACACGGCACCACCAAATCCGACCGCACCGGCACCGGCACCACCAGCGTGTTCGGCTACCAGATGCGCTTCGACCTTTCGCAGGGTTTCCCGCTGGTCACCACCAAGAAGTGCCACCTGAAATCCATCATCCATGAATTGCTGTGGTTCTTGCAGGGCAGCACCAACATCAAATACCTCAAGGACAACGGTGTCAGCATCTGGGACGAGTGGGCAGACGAGAACGGCAACCTCGGCCCGGTGTACGGCAAGCAGTGGCGCTCGTGGGAGGCAATCGACGGCCGCGCGATCGACCAGATCAAGATCGCTGTCGATCAGCTCAAGACCAATCCGGATTCGCGCCGCATCATCGTCTCTGCCTGGAACGTGGGCGAGCTGGACAAGATGGCGCTGGCGCCCTGCCATGCCTTCTTCCAGTTCTACGTTGCCGACGGCAAGTTGTCCTGCCAGCTCTACCAGCGCAGCGCCGACATCTTCCTCGGCGTGCCGTTCAACATCTCTTCGTATGCGCTGCTGACCATGATGATGGCGCAGGTGTGCGGCCTGAAGTACGGCGACTTCGTGCACACCTTCGGCGATGCACATCTTTATTCCAATCATATGGAGCAGACCGCGCTGCAACTGTCGCGCGAACCGCGCGCTCTGCCGACCATGAAGATCAATCCGGATGTGAAAGACATCTTCGGCTTCAAGTTCGAGGACTTCACGCTGGAAGGCTACGACCCGCATCCGGCCATTAAAGCGCCTGTCGCTGTATGAGTATTTCCCTGATCGTCGCCATGGCGCGCAACCGCACCATCGGCGTGAACAACACCCTGCCCTGGCGCTGCCCCGAGGATCTCAAGCACTTCAAAACGCTGACCATGGGCCATCACGTGATCATGGGACGCAAGACTTTCGACTCCATCGGCAAACCCTTGCCGGGGCGCACCACGGTGATCGTCACACGCAACACTGAATTGAAAGTGGAAGGCTGCGTAGTCGCGCACTCGCTGCCGGAAGCGATCAAGCTCTGTGCAAACGATGAAGAGGTCTTCATAGTCGGCGGTGCGGAGATCTACACTCAGGCATTGCCGCTGGCGGACACCTTGTACATCACCGAGATCCAGCAGGATGTGGACGGCGATGCGCACTTCCCCGCGTTCGACCGGAACGCATGGCAGGAGACTGCACGCGAGGTGCGCAGCCAGACCGAACCGCAGGCCCTGCAATACCACTTCGTCACCTACCGACGACGATAGTCGACAATCATTCCTGCAACAGCCCGCCTCACGCGGGCTGTTTTGTTTTCGCCCCTATCTTTCAACCATTTATCCGCATCCCGCCCAAACAATAAAACCATCTTTGTCGACATAAATTAAACTTTGTTGCCATTTGGCAATGTTTTGGTGCTAGCATTCGATCACTTTGTCGACAATCGGAGTTTTCCAGTGTTGATCCCCCAGCCCCAACAAGGCACTTTATCTGACATCGCCACCCACAAACTGGCACAGAGCATCGTGACCGGCGAACTGGCACAAGGCCAGAAGCTGAACGAGGCTGAGCTGGCCGAACGCTTCGGCATGGGACGCGGCCCGCTGCGCGAAGCACTACGTCATCTGGAAGGCATGCGACTGGTGAAGCGCACCCCGAACGCCGGTGCACGCGTGGTGATCCTGGACCGCAAGACACTCTCCGACCTGTACGCCGTGCGCGAAGCACTGGAAGGCATGGCCTGCCGCATCGCCGCATCACAGATGAGCGACGAGGAGATCGCCCAGTTGGCCGCCCTGCTCGACAGACACGAAACCCAGATCGCAAAACAAGGCGGCAAGGTCTACGCCCAGAGCGAAGGCGACCTCGATTTCCACTACCAGATCGCACGCGGCAGCCGCAACCAGATGTTGATGGACCTGCTCGGCAGCGAGCAATACCAGTTGCTGCGCATGTGCCGCTACCGCACCAGCCGCAACGCACAACGAACAAAGCCCGCACTCAGCCAGCACCGCCAGATCGTCGAAGCCTTGGCGAACCGCGACGGCGAACTGGCAGAGCTGTTGATGCGCCGCCACATCCAGGGTGCCTGGCGCAGCATCAGTGAAATGATCGATAAAGAGGAGCAAGCCAAATGAGTTCGAACACACCCGGCAACAAACTGCGCCAGGCCGTCGCAGACAATCACCCGCTGCAAGTGGTCGGTGCCGTCACCGCCTATTGCGGCATCCTCGCGCAGAAGACCGGCCACAAAGCGCTGTATCTTTCCGGCGGCGGTGTGGCCGCTTCTTCATTGGGCATTCCCGATCTCGGCATCACCACCCTGCATGACGTATGCGAAGACGCGCGCCGCATCACCGCCGCCAGCGACCTGCCTTTGCTGGTCGACATCGATACCGGCTGGGGTGGCGCTTTCAACATCGCGCGTGCCACCCGCGAAGTGGCGCAGGCCGGTGCCGCCGGATTCCACATCGAAGATCAGGTGATGCAGAAACGCTGCGGCCACCGTCCGAACAAAGCCATCGTCAGCCAGCAGGAGATGGTGGATCGTGTGAAGGCCGCCGTGGATGCGCGTACCGACGACAGCTTCGTCATCATGGCGCGTACCGATGCGCTGGCCGTGGAAGGTATGCAGAGTGCTATCGACCGCGCGCAGGCTTGCGTCGAAGCGGGCGCGGACATGATCTTCCCCGAGGCGATGAACACGCTGGAGCAATACGCAGAGTTCACACGAACCGTGAAGGTACCGGTGCTGGCCAACATCACCGAGTTCGGCGCGACACCGCTGTTCACCACCGAGCAACTGGCAGGCGTCGGCGTGCAGCTCGTGCTGTACCCGCTCTCTGCCTACCGCGCGATGAGCAAGGCCGCGCTGAACGTATACCAGCACATCCTCGCCGACGGCACGCAACAGAACGTAGTGGACACCATGCAGACGCGCATGGACCTTTATGACTATCTCGGCTACCACGCCTACGAGCAGCAGCTCGACCGCCTGTTCGCCGAGAAGGGCGCAGAATAACCATCAAGCAAGGGAGCAAGCGATGACTGAAGAGACCACCTTACCCAAGCCGAAAAAATCCGTTGCACTGTCCGGCACCGTCGCGGGCAACACTGCGGTGTGTACAGTGGGCCGCACCGGCAACGATCTGCACTATCGCGGTTACGACATCCTCGACTTCGCCGAGCAGGCCGAGTTCGAAGAGATCGCGCATCTGCTGATCCACGGCACCTTGCCGACAACCGCTCAACTGAAAACATACAAAGCCAAGCTACAAACACTGCGCGGTCTGCCGCAAGCAGTGAAACAGGCACTCGAAGCACTCCCCCCCAGTGCGCATCCGATGGATGTGATGCGCACTGGGTGCTCGGTGCTGGGCACGCTGGAACAAGAAGCCGAGTCGCACGACCCGGCGCAGACCAAAGAGATTCTGGATCGCCTGATGGCCAGCTTCGGTTCCATGCTGGTGTACTGGTATCACTTCAGCCACAGCGGCAAACGCATTGAGGTCGAGACCGAAGACGATTCCATCGGCGGCCACTTCCTGCACCTGCTGCATGGCAAACCTGCACCGGCATCCTGGGTGCGTGCGATGCACACCTCGCTGATCCTGTATGCGGAGCATGAATTCAACGCGTCCACCTTCACCGCGCGCGTGATCGCGGGCACCAACTCCGACATCTACTCCTGTATCACCGGCGCCATCGGCGCCCTGCGCGGCCCCAAGCACGGCGGCGCGAACGAAGAAGCGTTCCGCATCCAGAGCCGTTACAAGAGCGCGGACGAAGCCGAGGCCGACATCCGCGAACGCGTGGGCCGCAAAGAGATCGTGATCGGCTTCGGCCATCCGGTGTACACCATCTCCGACCCGCGCAACGTGGTGATCAAGCGCGTGGCGAAACAACTCTCGGACGAGAACGGCAACACACTGATGTACGACATCGCCGACCGTCTGGAATCCGTGATGTGGGACCTGAAGAAGATGTTCCCCAACCTCGACTGGTTCTCCGCCGTGTCCTACAACCAGATGGGTGTGCCCACCGAGATGTTCACCCCGCTGTTCGTGATCGCACGCGTCACCGGCTGGGGTGCACATGTGATGGAACAGCGCGCCGACGGCAAGATCATCCGCCCGAGCGCGAACTATGTGGGGCCGGAGAATCTGCAGTGGGTGCCGTTGTCAGAACGTGGCTGAACGAAGGACATCATGAATAGCCAATACCGCAAACCTTTAGCCGGAACCAAGCTGGACTACTTCGACACACAGGCCGCCGTCGAAGCCATCCAGCCCGGCGCGTATGCCAAGCTGCCCTACACTTCCAAAGTGCTGGCCGAGCAACTGGTGCGTCGCTGCGAACCGGATGAACTGACCGATGCACTGAAGCAACTCATCGAACGCAAGCGCGACCTCGACTTCCCCTGGTATCCCGCGCGTGTGGTGTGCCACGACATCCTCGGCCAGACCGCACTCGTTGACCTCGCCGGTCTGCGCGATGCGATCGCCGACCAGGGCGGCGACCCGGCGCTGGTCAACCCGGTGGTACCGACGCAATTGATCGTCGACCACTCGCTGGCCGTGGAAGCGCCCGGTTTCGACAAGGATGCCTTCCGCAAGAACCGCGAGATCGAAGACCGCCGCAACGAAGATCGCTTCCACTTCATCGAGTGGACCAAGACTGCGTTCAAGAACGTCGATGTGATCCCGGCGGGTAACGGCATCATGCACCAGATCAATCTGGAGAAGATGTCGCCGATGATCCAGTCGCGCGACGGCGTGGCCTTCCCCGATACCTGCGTGGGCACTGACTCACACACGCCGCATGTCGATGCCCTCGGCGTGATCGCCATTGGCGTCGGCGGTCTGGAAGCAGAGACTGTGATGCTGGGGCTGCCTTCCATGATGCGTCTGCCGGACATCGTCGGTGTGAAGCTGGTGGGCAAACGCCAGCCCGGCATCACCGCCACCGACCTCGTGCTGGCGCTGACCGAATTCCTGCGCAAGGAGAAAGTGGTCGGCGCCTGGGTCGAATTCTTCGGCGCAGGTGCGGACAGCCTCAGCATCGGCGACCGCGCGACCATCTCCAACATGTGCCCGGAATACGGCGCGACGGCGGCGATGTTCTACATCGACGGCCAGACCATTGATTACCTGAAACTGACCGGACGCGAACCCGAGCAGGTCGCGCTGGTGGAGAACTACGCCAAGACCACCGGCCTGTGGGCCGAGCAGATGACGGCCGCCGAATATGAACGTGTGCTGGAGTTCGATCTTTCTACTGTAGTGCGCAACATGGCTGGGCCATCCAACCCGCACCGCCGTCTGCCGACTTCCGCTCTGCATGAGCGCGGCATCGCCGATGAAGCCAAGCTGGCAGCAGGCAAGAGCGAAGAAGCGCAAGGCCTGATGCCGGATGGCGCCGTCATCATCGCCGCCATCACTTCCTGCACCAACACCTCCAACCCGCGCAACGTGGTGTCCGCCGCATTGCTGGCGAAGAAAGCGAACGAACTGGGCCTGATGCGCAAGCCCTGGGTCAAGACTTCGTTCGCGCCGGGTTCCAAAGTCGCCGAGCTGTACCTGAAAGAAGCGGGCCTGCTGACGGAACTGGAAAAACTCGGCTTCGGCATCGTCGGCTTCGCCTGCACCACCTGTAACGGCATGTCGGGCGCACTCGATCCGAAGATCCAGCAAGAGGTCATCGCGCGCGACCTGTACGCCACCGCCGTGCTCTCCGGTAACCGCAACTTCGACGGCCGCATCCATCCCTATGCGAAGCAGGCCTTCCTTGCTTCGCCGCCGCTGGTGGTCGCTTACGCCATCGCTGGCACGGTGCGTTTCGACATCGAACAGGATGCACTGGGCACGGACAAGTCCGGCAAGCCGGTCACACTGAAAGACATCTGGCCTGCCGACGAGGAGATCGACGCCATTGTCGCGGCCAGTGTGAAGCCGGAGCAGTTCAAGCAGATCTACACACCGATGTTCGACCTGGGTGTGATCGAAGCGGCGAAGAGCCCGCTGTACGACTGGCGTCCGCAGTCCACCTACATCCGCCGTCCGCCGTATTGGGAAGGCGCACTGGCGGGCGAGCGCACGCTGAAAGTTATGCGTCCGCTCGCGGTGTTGCCGGACAACATCACCACCGACCACCTGTCGCCTTCCAACGCGATCCTGCGCGACTCCGCCGCTGGTGAATATCTGGCGAAGATGGGCCTGCCGGAAGAGGACTTCAATTCCTACGCGACGCACCGCGGTGACCACCTCACTGCGCAACGCGCCACGTTTGCCAACCCGCAACTGGTCAACGAGATGGCCGTGGTCGATGGCGAGGTGAAGAAAGGCTCCCTCGCCCGCGTCGAACCGGACGGCAAGGTGATGCGCATGTGGGAGGCCATCGAGACCTACATGGGACGCAAGCAGAACCTCATCATTGTTGCGGGTGCAGATTACGGTCAGGGCTCGTCGCGCGACTGGGCGGCCAAGGGTGTGCGTCTGGCCGGTGTCGAAGCCATCGTGGCGGAAGGTTTCGAGCGCATCCACCGCACCAACCTGGTCGGCATGGGCGTGCTGCCGCTGGAATTCAAGGCAGGCGAGACGCGCAAGACTTACGCCATCGACGGCACCGAGACTTTTGATGTGGAAGGCGACATCGCACCGCGCGCCGTGCTGACCGTGTTGATGCACCGCAAAAATGGCGAGATGGTGCGCATCCCCGTCACCTGCCGTCTGGATACCGCAGCGGAAGTGCGCGTGTACAAGGCGGGTGGCGTGCTGCAACGCTTCGCGCAGGACTTCCTCGAAGGAGCGGCATGATGAGCAGCGTTCCGCAGATCAAGATCCCCGCCACCTATATGCGTGGCGGCACTTCGAAAGGCGTGTTCTTCCGGCTGGAAGACTTGCCGCGCGTGGCACAAGTACCGGGCAAGGCACGCGACCAGTTGTTCCAGCGCGTGATCGGCAGCCCCGACCCGTATGCCGCGCAGATCGACGGCATGGGCGGCGCAACCTCCCGCACCAGCAAGTGAGTGATCCTGACGAAGAGCTCGCGCCCCGATCATGACGTGGATTACCTCTACGGCCAGGTCGCCATCGACAAGGACTTCGTGGACTGGAGCGGCAACTGCGGCAACCTCTCCACGGGCGCGGGCGCATTCGCCATTCACGCTGGATACATCGACGCGGCACGTTTAAAAGATGGCGTGTGCACGGTGCGCATCTGGCAAGCCAACATCAGCAAGACCATCATCGCGCATGTGCCGCTCAAGAACGGCCAGGTGCAGGAGACCGGCGATTTCGAACTGGATGGCGTGACCTTCCCGGCAGCGGAGATCGTGCTGGATTTCATCGACCCTTCCGATGATGGCGAAGAAGGCGGCAGCCTGTTCCCGACCGGCAACCTCGTTGATCAGCTCGATGTCCCCAGCATCGGCAGCTTCCCCGCCACCATGATCTCCGCCGGTATCCCGACCGTGTTCGTGAATGCAAAAGATATCGGTTACACCGGCACCGAACTGCGCGAAGCCATCAATACCGATCCAGACACACTAGCACGCTTCGAAAAGATCCGCGTGGCGGGCGCGTTACGCATGGGGCTGATCAAAACCGCTGAAGAAGCTGCGACACGTCAGCACACGCCGAAGATCGCCTTCGTCGCGCCGCCTGTAGACCATGTGTCATCCAGCGGCAAAACGATCAAGGCATCCGAAGTCGATCTGCTGGTGCGTGCCCTGTCGATGGGCAAACTGCACCATGCCATGATGGGCACAGCAGCAGTCGCCATCGGCACAGCAGCGGCCATCCCCGGCACGCTGGTGAATCTGGCCGCAGGTGGTGGCGAACGCAATGTAGTCACGTTCGGCCATCCCTCCGGCACCTTGAAAGTCGGCGCCGCCGCGAGCAACAACGGCGGCGAATGGAAGGTGGAGAAAGTCACCATGAGTCGCAGTGCACGCGTGTTGATGGAGGGCTGGGTGCGCGTGCCCGGCGATTGTTTTTGATTTTGTAGATACCTTTCCCTGACAAGGGGCGGGACATCAAAGGGAGGAGTCAGACATGAGTTACCAAGCCGAATACCAACGTTCGATGAAGGACCCCGAGGGTTTCTGGGGCGACCAAGCCCAGCTGCTTCCATGGTACAAATTCCCGCAAACCATCCTCACGCAGGATGCCGACGGCATCGGCCACTGGTTCGCCGACGGCGAGATGAACACCTGCTACATGGCGCTCGACCATCACGTGAAGAACGGACGCGGCGACCAGACCGCGATCATCTACGACTCCCCTGTCACCGACACCAAGAAGAAGATCAGCTACGCAGAACTGACCGACGAGGTCGCACGCACGGCAGGCATGCTGGCCGACCTCGGCGTGGTCAAGGGCGACCGCGTCATCATCTACATGCCGATGATCCCCGAAGCCGTGGTCGCCATGCTGGCAGTGGCGCGACTGGGCGCGATCCACTCGGTGGTGTTCGGCGGTTTCGCGCCGCCTGAGCTAGCCGTGCGCATCGACGATGCCACGCCCAAGGTCATCATGACCGCTTCCTGCGGCATCGAGGTGAAGAAGGTCATCGAATACAAACCGCTGGTGGACAAAGCCTTCGAACTGGCGAAGCACAAGCCGCAAAGCTGCGTGCTGCTGCAACGTCCGCAAGCGACCGCGAGCATGATTGAAGGCCGCGACCACGACTGGGCCACACTGCTGGCGAAATCGAAGGCCGTGGACTGCACACCGGTGAAGGGCAGCGACCCGCTGTACATCCTCTACACCTCCGGCACCACCGGCAAACCCAAGGGCGTGGTGCGCGAGAACGGCGGCCATGCGGTCGCGCTCAACTACAGCATGAAGGCCATCTACAACGTGGAAGCAGGCGATGTGTTCTGGGCCGCGTCGGACGTGGGCTGGGTGGTTGGTCATTCCTATATCGTGTACGGCCCGCTGCTGCACGGCTGCACCACTATCGTCTATGAAGGCAAACCCATCATGACGCCGGATGCAGGCGCGCTGTGGCGCATCATCGACGAATACAAGGTGAAGTCCTTCTTCACAGCACCGACCGCCTTCCGTGCAGTGAAGAAAAAAGACCCCGATGCGCTGCTGATGAAACCTTATGACTTGAGCAGCCTGCAGGTCATCTTCTCGGCGGGCGAACGCCTCGATCCGCCGACGCAGGAATGGCTGACCGAAAAGAGCGGCAAGACCGTGGTAGACCACTGGTGGCAGACCGAGACCGGCTGGGGCATCACCGCCAACCTGTGGGGCGTTGAACCCAAGCCCGTGAAGCTGGGTTCATCGACACTGCCCACGCCCGGCTTCGACGTGCGCATCCTGGATGAGAACGGCAAACAGATGGCCGCCAACGAACAAGGCTACATAGCCATCAAACTGCCGCTGCCGCCCAGCTGCATGAACCGCGTGTGGGGCGACGACAATAAATTCCGCGACAGCTACCTGCAATTCCTGCCCGGCTACTACACCACCGGCGACGGCGGCTACATCGACGACGAAGGCTATGTGTTCGTGATGGGCCGCGTGGACGACGTGATCAACGTCGCGGGCCATCGCCTCTCCACCGGCGAGATCGAAGAAGTGGTCGCCGGACATCCCGCAGTGGCCGAATGTGCAGTGATTGCGCGCGACGATGCACTCAAGGGACAAGTGCCGATGGGCCTAGTGGTGCTCAAGTCCGGCGCCAGCATCGATGAAGAAGCGCTGCAAAAAGAACTCATCGCCCGCATCCGCGAACACATCGGCGCCATCGCCTGTTACAAAGATACGGTGATATTGAAGCGCCTGCCCAAGACCCGTTCCGGCAAGACGCTACGCAAGACGCTGAACGGCATCGTCAACGGCAAGCCTTATAACGTGCCTTCGACTATCGACGATCCGGGAGTGATCAACGAGATCATTGAGACGTTGCGTGGGAAGAAGATGATTGGCTGAAGCGAGCGCCGTATGGCGCAATGCCCATTGGTTATTGAGCCATACGCAGGCTGCACGGACTTCAATCAAGGTTATGCATCGCATCCAGCAGTTGATAGGGTTCTTGTTTCCAGGAACACCACTCGAAAAGCAATTGAGACTGCCCTCTTGGCATCTGTGTATAAGGAGTCGCGATCAAACAGCTGCTTTTCTAGCGAAATGGAAGGTGCCTCGTTACTCTGCATATGGAGTAGCGCGTTTCGGCGTAAACACAACCACCGCACTTCGCTATCAAGCCCATGTGAAGCAAGGAACGCCCCCCACTTTTTCTTACTTCCAATGCCTTTCGAATGCAAGAAGACCTCCACCATCGCGTGCGCTAGAGCTAGCGCTGCAATCCAGGCTCCTGTGCAGTATGTGTGCTCAAGCTCATAAATCAGCGGTTCAATTTGCGGATGCTTGTTAGTTTCACACTCACCAAGCGCAATGAACTCAAGACGCCGAAACTGTCTGTGACGTTCTGTCCATTCTTCTAGGCTTGGACAGACACTGACTTCACCAATTATCGGACTATGCATACAGCATACCTAGCAAACATACTCAACCGACCAAAGGTCGCCTACGGCCCTTTGGGGCCGACAGATGTACTTTGATCTTCCAGCAGATCATCAAGAATGTCATCGATTCCTGACGCTTGCTCCCTAGCCGTATAAAAAAGGTCCTGCAGCGCTGGAGAATACTCATTTGACTCCCAAACAACTCTCCCATGATCATCTACAACGCAGAAACCAAGCCCTTCAGACCAGTAGAAGTCATGCTCATCGTAGAAACTCTTTGTTCGTACCTCATAAACTCCAAGGTATGCTCCTTTATATTGCGTCTGCAGGTACAGCGGAACTACTTGCTCCGTGGCCTGATTAAGCGCCCTCGGTGCATCTCTAACTTCCCATCGAACACTCCCTTTTGACGTTTCTCGAATCAGCTTTGTTAAGAGTTGGGCGGTTTTGCTCTCAATATTCATCGTCAGTCCCATTTTGAATCTTTGGCTAGCTGCTCAAGCGATGTAACCAATCCACTGAGCTCTGTATAAAGTTCCCATGCTGAATCTTCGCTCAACTCAGCCATACTTCTTTTCATAACAATAAACTTTCGCGGTTGAAGTCGAGACAAATATGCAACAACTTTCTTTCGCTCGCTAGCGGGTAGTTTTGGCTTAATATTTTCGAGAAGCGCCTTGACGTTCGACAATGACTCAAGGGCTGACTTTTTATCTTTGTCCCAAGCCTTGAGATGCAGGGAAACCTGTGACGTTGCCTTTACTAGCTCTCTATTTATCTCAGGCAATCTGGCTCGCCTAAGAAAAGAGATACGAATCGTCCTAGCCTCCATAAATAGGAAAACTGTAACAACCAAACCGACAATTGAACTTATCGAGCCGAGTTTGTTGATGTCTGTTAGCCACTCCGGCATTTCCACCCTATTCTCCGTTACTAAAAAATACAAAATCTAAAGTTATGTGTCGAAAAGTTTGGTAGCACTCCCTTTCTCGCCAAACGAAATGACATCACTACCAATAGGGCCAGTTTCGCGTCAAAAGGGTCTGCATCGTACTTGCATCGAATCTATCGATGCAACCAAGGGCCCACACCTCCCAACTACTGCGCCGTGAACGCCGCCTGAATATCGCGCGTCGTTGCGCCGCTTGCGATGAGTGCGCGCACAACCAGGTCGAGTGAAACAGAAGGATCGCCCGCTTCGATCTTGGCGATGCGAGATTGGCTGGATTTCATGCGCTGCGCGAGATCGGTTTGCGACAGTTTGCGTTTGATACGTGATTTTTTCACTGCGTTGATCAGCGAGAGTTTCAGCGCGACAAGCTTTGCTTCCTCATCGCTTAATTGCAGAAAGTCCTCGGTGTTTCCTACTTCCCACCCTGCGGCCTTCAGGCGCTCTAATTTATTGGTCTTCATCACATCACCCTCCTGTTAAATCGATTTGTAGTGTTTCAGTCTCGCCTTGCATACATCAATCACCTGCTGCGGCGTTTGTCTGGTCGTCTTGGCAAACACTTCAAGAATCACGATAGCTACCGTATCAACGTAGTACACGATGCGCCAGGTACGATTCTCGTCGGGGATTCTTAATTCATTGCATCCACGACCGATACTGGGCATGGGCCTTGAGTGCGGCAGCGAAATGTTGATACCCGCTTGCAACTGACGCAGATAAACACCTGCCTCGATTCGCGCAGCCGCAGAAAATGGCGGTGTTTTGACTTCGCCATGCAGCCATACCAGCGGTTTATGCTGTTTGCCCATGGCGCCCAGTCTATGTCTGAATTGACATATTCGCAAGGCGTTTATTGGTGAATATTCTGGGGCGTTGCTTACTCGGGAATAGCCGTAAATACCTCAGCATCTGCGGCTACTCCGGCCCGACAGCGTCCATTAAGCAAAGAACAGTGGAACCCACCCCCTGTCGGTATAATCCGCCGCCATGCAAAACCAACTCCTAGAACTCCTCTCCCCCGCCAAGACCGCCGCCATCGGTCGTGAAGCGATCCTGCACGGCGCCGACGCTGTCTACATCGGCGGGCCGTCGTTCGGGGCGCGCGACAAGGCGGGCAATTCGATCGCGGAGATCGCCGAGCTGGTGAACTACGCGCATCGTTTCCGCGCGAAGATATACGTCACGCTCAACACCATCCTGCACGACACTGAACTGGAAGCCGCGCGCAAGCTGGCTTATGACTGTTACGACGCGGGGGTGGATGCGCTGATCGTGCAGGACATGGGACTGCTGGAACTCGACCTGCCGCCCATCGATCTGCACGCTTCCACACAATGCGATATCCGCACGCCGGAGAAGGCGAAATTCCTGGCCGAGGTCGGCTTCTCGCAACTGGTGCTGGCGCGTGAACTGACCATCGAAGAGATCATCAAGGTGCGCGCTGCGGTGCCGAGCGACACGGTGATCGAGCACTTCATCCACGGTGCGCTGTGCGTGGCCTATTCCGGCCAGTGCAACATCAGCCACGCGCATACCGGGCGCAGCGCCAATCGCGGCGACTGCTCGCAGGCCTGCCGCCTGCCTTACACGCTGGAAGATGAAGATGGACGCGTCGTCGCTTTCGAGAAACATCTGCTGTCAGTGAAAGACAACAACCAGAGTACCAACCTGCGCGCGCTGGTCAATGCAGGCGTGCGCAGCTTCAAGATCGAGGGACGTTATAAAGACGCGCCCTATGTAAAGAACATCACCGGCCACTATCGCCAGTTGCTCGACGCCATCCTCGAAGGACGCAGCGATCTGCACGCCGCCTCCAGCGGCAAGACCAAACTGCTGTTCACGCCGAACCCGGACAAGACCTTCCATCGCGGTTCGACCGATTATTTCTCGCAAGGCCGCAAGGCCGACATCGGTGCGTTCGATACGCCGACCTTCGTCGGCTTGCCGCTGGGCACCGTGGCACAAGTCGGCGACAAATGGTTCGACATGGAAGCGAACGAAGCCCTCGCTAACAGCGACGGCCTGAACTATCTGAACAACCGCGAAGTGATCGGTTTGCAAGCCAACATCGTCGAACAGCGCGGCCCGGTGTGGCGCGTGTTCCCGAACGAACCGATGCACACGCTGAAAGGTTTGCGTGCGGGCGTTTCCATCAGCCGCAATCGCGACCATGCATGGGAACAGGCGCTGAGCAAGAAGTCCGCCGAGCGTCGCATCGGCATCTCCGCAACGTTCACCGAGACCGCAGAGGGTTTTTCACTCACCTTGCTGGATGAAGGCGGCCTCCTCGCCTCTGCTGAAACCACGTTCGAGAAACAGCCCGCCAATAATCCAGCGGAAGCAGAGAACAGCGTGCGCGATCAACTCGCACGTTTCGGCAATACGGATTTCGAACTGGATGGATTCAACGTCAGTTGGTCACAGCCCTTGTTCGTACCCAGCTCGCTCGCAAACAAGTTGCGCCGCGAAGCGGTTGAGAAACTGGAAGCCGTGCGCCTTGATGCCTACACACGACTACCGCGCAAAGCCACCGTCGAACCACCCGCGAAATATCCGGAAGAGACACTGAGCTTCCTCGACAACGTGTACAACACCGCCGCGCGCAAGTTCTATGAGAAGCACGGCGTGAAACTCATCGCCGCCGCATATGAAGCGCACAAGGAAGCAGGCGAAGTGCCGCTGATGATCACGCGCCACTGCATCCGTTATTCACTCAGCCTGTGTCCGAAACAGGCCAAGGGCGTGATCGGTGTGCAAGGCCAAGTGCGCGCAGAACCGATGACGTTGATCAACGGTAGCGAGAAGTTGCGTCTGGAATTCGATTGCCGCAAGTGCGAGATGCATGTGATGGGCAAGGCCAAGAAACACATTCTGAAGACGCCGCCACCTTCGGTCATACCGCTCACTTTCCACGCTCAGCGCCCGGCGGGTTGAGGTTTGCGCGGTGCAGTTGCCGCGCCTGCCATATCGTCCATGCAGGGCAAATCAGGATTTCCCTATATTTTTCGCGGGGCGAAAGGCCTATTTTTCAACTATCCTTGACCCTCGTCGAATAGAGCACCGCAATGAATACAAGCACTGAACAACACGTTTCCGAGACAACATTCCTGGGTCTGGCCCCCTTCCTGCGCGCCAGCGTAGCGGGACAGGAGTTGAGACCTTATGCCGAATCCTTGCTCGCCGAAGCGCAACAGAGACAAACCGACGGCCCGCTGTGGATGAATCTGTCGGTCGCCATGCAATGCATCGGTGAACGCGATATCGGCTTGTCGATCCAGTCGCTGGCACTTGAGCAACAGCGCATCTTCCACCTGCCCGCGATGCAGCAACCGGTGGCTGCACGTCTGCTGGTGCTGATGGTGCCCGGCGACATCGCGGCCAACATACCTATCGATTGCCTGCTGGAACGCACGGACGTTGATCTGATCTTTTATTACGTCAGCCAGCCTGATCCGCTTGCCTTGCCTGTGCCTGAACACGACGTCGTGCTGGTCGCCATCAGCGAGTCGGATGACAACCGCGCCACACTGCTTGCGCTGGAAGAAAGTTTGAAAGACTGGCCGAAACCGGTCATCAACCAACCGAGCCGCATCCCCTGCGTCGGTCGCGATGCCGCCAGTGAATTGCTGCATGGTGTGCCGGGCATCGCGATGCCGCCGACACTGCGTTGTGGTCGCGAGGTATTACAGGCCATCGCTGCAGGTCAGACCACGCTCGCCGCGCACTTCCCCGGCAACGACTATCCCATCATCGTGCGTCCCTACGATTCACAAGCGGGTCGCGATCTGGCGCGCATCGCCTCGGTGGAAGAACTGGCTGAGTATCTTGCCAAGGTGCAAGCCACCGACTTCTTCATCGCGCGCTTCATCGACTACAGCGGCGACGATGGCCTGTTCCGCAAATTCCGCATCGCGCTCATCGACGGCCAGCCATTTGCGTGCCACATGGCCGTCTCCCATAACTGGATGATCCACTACACCAATGCGGGCATGTATGAGGACGCGAACAAGCGTGCCGAAGAACTCGCCTTCATGGATCACTTCGACGACTTCGTGCAACGCCATCATGCTGCGCTGGACGAGATACACCGCCGCACCGGACTCGACTATGTGCTGATCGACGGTGCCGAGACACGCGACGGCAAATTGCTCATCTTCGAGATCGACCACACCATGGTCGTGCACGCGATGGATTCGGAGGAACTGTTCCCCTACAAACAGCAACACATCGCCAAAGCGCGCGATGCTTTCCGCGCTTATCTGCAACGCAGGATCACGGAAGGGCTCAATGCATAATCCGAGCAACCGACTGAACTTCTCCGGCGGCCCCGGCGCATTGCCGGAGAGCGTGCTGCAACAGGTGCAGCAATCCATTGCTGCCGTGCCCGAGGTCGGCCTGTCCATCCTCGGCATCAGCCACCGTTCCGAATGGTTCGCCGCTGTCGTGCAGGAACTGGAAGACAACATCCGCACACTGCTGGGCCTGAACAAGGACTATCACGTGCTGTTCCTGCAAGGCGGTGCGACCCAGCAGTTCTCGATGATCCCCATGACGCTGTTGCGCGGCAAGACCGCACCCGCGGAATATCTGCACACCGGCTACTGGAGCGGCAAGGCGCTGGCCGAAGCCAAACGCGAAGGCCCGATACGCGTGTTGTGGAGCGGCGAGGCGAACAACTTCGACCGTCTGCCGAGCGATGAAGAGCTCGCCTATTCGCCGGATGCGCCCTATCTGCATTACATCTCCAACGAGACCGTGGAAGGTTTGCAATTCCAGCGCGTGCTCGGCCGCGACGATGTGCCGCGCGTGTGCGACATGTCGTCCGACTTCCTGTCGCGCCCCTGCGCAGCGGATCGCTACGCCATGATCTATGCACATGCGCAGAAGAACATCGGCCCCGCCGGTGTGACGGTGGTGGTGCTGCGCGACGAGATACTGAAAGACGCTCCGGACGACCTGCCCGGCTTTCTTAACTACCGCAGCCACATCAACGCCCACTCCATCTACAACACCCCGCCGGTGTTCTCCATCTACGTGGTGCTGCTGGTAACGCGCTGGTTGCTGAACGACGTAGGTGGACTGGAAAACATGGCCGCACTCAACACCAGCAAAGCCGAACTGCTCTACCGCACGCTAGACCAGAGCGACAACTTCTACCGCGGCCACGCCGCCGTCTCCGACCGTTCGCAGATGAACGTTGCATTCAACCTGCCCAGCAAGGAACTGGAACAACGCTTCCTGAGCGAATCAAAAGCTGCCGGCTTCTCCGGCCTGGGCGGCCACCGCTCCATAGGCGGCATACGCGCTTCGCTCTACAACGGATTGACCTTGTCGTCAGTGGAGGAGTTGGTGGGATTTATGGCGGAGTTCAGGAAGGCGAACAGCTAAATTATCTATTGGTTCTGATATTCGCAAAGGAGGCTATATGGAGTCAGCAATCTGGGGATTTATTGGGACCATCATCGGAGCCCTAGCGAGCATCGGTACTGCTTGGATATCCGCGAGGAACACCAGCTTGCTTCAAGGCGAGAAGGCCCTAGCAGAACGAAAAGAGCGATCAAATGCCTTCCAAAGACAAACTCTTCTGGAGTTGCAAGATTCAATGCATGATGCGCTTCGTCTTGTATATAAAGCCTTTCATGAGGATCTACTTTCAAGCCGCTCCGGAACAAAATGGGGAAGCACCATCCTAAGTGATGAATTAAATGAAAGTAGCCGAGCCGCAAATCAGAAGGTTGCAATACTCATAGAGAGAGTTTCGAATGACTCTCTTCGCAAGGAGGTAAAAAAGTTTATGGCTATCGCCACTAAGGCATTGCTCGCGTCGAGTGAAACAGAAGCCAGAACTATTTTGGAAGGCTCATATGCATATTCCAATTCGGTATTTGAATTAATCGGCGAAACTCTACGCCAACACTATTAATCTTCTGCAATCACAGTTAGCGCATTCATTATCGCGCCATATGAAAGCCATCTCCCAGCTGACCTACCGGCAAATGATTTTGCCTATCCCCGCAAAGAATCTATACTCCGGCCATCGATAGCTTGAAATCGGACACAGGGAGTCGTTCATGAAAACTTATCTTATGTCTTTGCTTGCCGCTGCGATGATGCTGACCAGCGCTACCGCACTTGCACTCGGCGAAGAAGGTAGTGGGCATAGCTCGACTGCGAAGCTGGAAGTCGAGGAGCTGAAGCCGGTTGTAGAGGAAGCAGTGGAAGAAGCTGCCCCCGTGGCGAAACCCGCCAAACAATACAAGCGCAACAAGTCGAACAAGCAGCGTGCCAAGGATCTGGATTTCAGGCACTGTCTGGAACTGGAAGATAACGCTGCGATCGCGCAATGCGCGCGGGAAGAATAAGTCCGCACTCGCAACACAAGTCTCTGCGCAGTTGACTGTGCACCCATGCGCGCCAGACCGATTCTGGCGCGCTTCAATGATCCGCATCAAACAATATGACTAAACTCAAACTGCACTGGCAGATCCTCATCGCCCTTTTGCTGGCCGCTATTGCCGGTTCTCTGACGGGCACAGATGCGACCATATTCGGCGTGCGCTATTACGCGGTGTTCGATTTCATCGGCACGCTGTTCCTGAATGCATTGAAGATGCTGATCGTGCCGCTGGTGGTGTCGTCCATCATCGTGGGTATCGCGGGCATCGGTGGCGGTGGTGCGTTCGGTCGGCTGGGCATGAAGACTCTGGGGTATTACGCCGCAACCAGTCTGTTCGCCATCCTGGTCGGGCTGACTATCGTGAACATGACCTCGCCCGGCATCATCGACGGCCAGCCCGCGAAAGAACAGTTGGGCATGGAGCAGGTGAGCGACGAAGTGGTGGCACGTGTAGAAGGTAAAGGGGCGGGCGACCTGGTGGGCATCTTTTTGCGTATGGTGCCGACAAATATCGTGTCGGCGGCAGCAGACGGACAGATGCTGGGCCTGATCTTCTTCAGTCTGTTGTTCGGTTTTTTCATGACCAAGATCGAAGAACCCTATGCCGAAAGCCAGTACAAGCTCTGGAGCGGGATCTTCCAGGTGATGATGAAGATCACCGACTGGGTGATGAAGTTCGCGCCCATCGGCGTGTTCGGTCTGGTGGCGAAGGTAGTGGCGAGTACGGGCTTCGCGGCCATCGTGCCGCTGGCCTGGTTCTTCTTCAGCGTGCTGGCGGGGCTGGCCGTGCATTTCCTGCTGGTGTTGCCTGCCCTGCTGTATTTCGTGGGGCGGGTGAATCCGCTGCGCCATTACCGCGCCATGGCCCCTGCCCTGCTCACTGCCTTCTCCACCAGTTCGTCCGCCGCCACCCTGCCGCTGACCATGGAATGCGTGGAGAAGAACGCGGGCGTGTCCAACCGCACCAGCAGTTTCGTGCTGCCATTGGGGGCGACGGTGAACATGGACGGCACCGCGCTGTATGAATGCGTGGCGGCGATGTTCATCGCTCAGGCCTATGGCATCGAGCTGGGCTTTGTGCAGCAGTTCACCATCGTGCTGCTGGCGTTGGTCACCTCCATCGGCGTGGCGGCCATCCCGTCCGCCAGCCTGGTCGCCATCACCATCATCCTCGCCGCCATCGGCCTGCCGATAGAGGCCATCGGCCTCATTCTGGCGGTGGATCGCGTGCTGGATATGTGCCGAACTTCGGTGAATGTCTTCAGCGATTCCTGCGGGGCGGTTATCATCGCGCGGCTGGACGGCGAAGAGAATGTATTGAGCGACACGCCGCCAGCCCAAGGTTAAATCTAACAAATCAACAAGTTGTTCTGATCAGGAGTCTCAGTTGAGCGTCAATTACGATGAGTCGTCATTCAAGGTGCTGCGCGGCCTGGACCCCGTGCGCCAGCGCCCCGGCATGTACACCACGCTGGACAATCCCAATCACATCATCGCCGAGGTCGTGGACAACGCCTGCGACGAGGCACTAGCCGGTTTTGCGAAGAACATCTTCGTCACCGCCCACATCGACGGTTCGGTATCGGTGCAGGACGATGGTCGCGGCATCCCGGTCGGTCTGCATCCGGAAGAGAAGAAATCCGTGGTCGAGGTCGCCTTCACTGTGCTGCACTCGGGCGGCAAGTTCGACAAGGAAGCGGGCGGCGCCTACCAGTTCTCCGGCGGTCTGCACGGTGTGGGCGTGGCGGTCACCAACGCACTGTCGACAGCGGTGGATATCACCGTGTTCCGCGACGGCGGTGAACATCATCTGCGCTTCGAGCACGGCATCGCCACCCAGCCGCTGCAGCGCGTAGGCGATTGCCCCAAGCGCAAGACCGGCACCAGCGTGCGCGCTTGGCCGGACACACGACATTTCGATGCCCCCAACGTCAATCTCGCGCAACTGGAACGCTCGCTGCGCTCAAAGGCGGTGTTGCTGCCGGGCGTGGTTGTCACGCTGCTGATCGAGAAGAGCGGCGAGCGCAAGGAATGGACTTACCCGGACGGTCTGCGCGGCTACCTGACACAGGCGCTGGATGCACAGGAAGACGGCGGCACTTTGATCGCACCGATCTTTTCCGGCGAACGCTATGTCGGCAAACACGACGATAACTATGCCGAGGGCGAAGGCGCGGCCTGGGCACTGGCCTGGACCGAGGAAGGCGCGATCACGCGCGAATCCTATGTGAACCTGATCCCCACGTGGAACGGCGGCACGCATGATTCCGGTCTGCGCGATGCGATGTTCAACGCGGTGAAGAACTTCATCGAACTGCACGGCAGGTTGCCCAAGGGGGTGAAGCTGACTTCGGACGACGTGGCCAACCGCGCCAGCTTCGTGCTGTCAGCCAAGGTGCTCGACCCGTCCTTCCAGGGCCAGACCAAGGACAGACTGGTGTCGCGTACCGCGCTCAAACTGGTGTCCAACATGATCACCGATCCGCTGTTGCTGTGGCTGAACGAGCATGTCGATTACGGCAAACGCATCGCCGAGATCGTCATCAAGCAGGCGCAGAGCCGCATGAAGTCGGCGCAGAAAGTGGAGAAGAAAAAAGGTTCTTCGGTCGCGGTGCTGCCGGGCAAGCTGACCGATGCGGCGGATTTCAACCCGGACCGCAACGAGCTGTTCCTGGTCGAGGGCGAGTCCGCCGGCGGCTCTGCCAAGCAGGGCCGCAGCAAAGAGTTCCAGGCCATCCTGCCGCTGCGCGGCAAGGTGCTCAATACTTTTGAAGTGGACAGGAACCGCCTGTTCGCCAATGCCGAGGTGCACGACATCGCGGTGGCCATCGGCGTCGATCCGCACGATCTGGGCGACAACGTCGACCTGAGCGGCCTGCGCTACAAAGGCATCTACATCATGGCCGACGCGGACGTGGACGGTTCGCACATCGCCACATTGTTGCTGACCTTGTTCTTCCGTCACTTCCCGCAGGTGGTCGCCAACGGTCACATCTTCCTCGCGCAGCCGCCGCTGTTCCGCGTCGACGTACCGGCGCAGGGCAAGAAGCCGCTGCGCAAGATCTATGCATTGAACGAGGACGAACTGACTTCCATCGAAGACCGTCTGCGCAAGGACAAGGTGCGCGAAGGTGCGTGGAGCATCTCGCGCTTCAAAGGTCTGTGCGAGATGAATCCGGAACAGTTGTGGGACACCACCATGAACCCGGACACGCGGCGCGCGTTATGCGTGGCGCTGGACGCGTCGACCAAGGATGACACGCACCGCGTCATGAACATGCTGATGGGCAAACAGGAATCGGGCGCGCGACGCGCCTGGCTGGAATATCACGGGAACGAGGTCTCAGTCGATGTCTGATCTTTTCGAAGAAGAAGGCGCACAGCCGGAAGAAGCAATGCAACAGGAAGTAGTGGAAGCAGCGGCAGGCGACGGTGGCGGCAACGCACGCGAGTTCGCACCGCTGCCGCCGCCACCCGACGGCGACTCGGTGCCGCTGGCGCAATACGCCGAGCGCGCCTATCTGGAATATGCGGTGTCGGTGGTCAAGGGCCGCGCCCTGCCAGACGTGTGCGACGGCCAGAAACCGGTGCAGCGCCGCATCCTGTATGCGATGCGCGAGATGGGGCTGGCGCACAACAGCAAGCATGTGAAGTCCGCGCGCGTGGTGGGCGAGGTGCTGGGTAAGTTCCACCCGCACGGCGACTCGTCCGCCTATGAAGCGATGGTGCGTCTGGCACAGAGTTTCTCCATGCGCTATCCGCTGGTGGACGGTCAGGGCAACTTCGGTTCGCGCGACGGCGACAACGCCGCCGCGATGCGATACACCGAAGCGCGTTTGACGCCGATTGCCGACCTGCTGCTGTCCGAGCTGAACATGGGCACGGTGGACATGCAGCCGAACTACGACGGTCACTTCGACGAACCCGCGATGTTGCCCGCGCGTCTGCCCATGGTGCTGCTCAACGGCGCATCCGGTATCGCGGTGGGTATGGCGACCGAGATCCCGTCGCACAACCTGCGCGAGATCGGCACCGCCGCCGCGATCTGCGTGCGCGATCCGAAATGTTCCGACGAAGAGATGCTGGCCTCGATCACCGGACCGGACTTGCCCAGCGGCGGACAGATCATCTCCTCGCCGCGCGAGATCGCCGAGTGTTACCGCACGGGTCGCGGCTCGCTCAAGATGCGCGCGCGCTGGAAGATCGAAGAGTTGGCGCGCGGCCAGTGGCGCGTGGCGGTGTACGAACTGCCGCACGGCACCTCGGCCAAAAAGATCATGGAAGAGATCGAGGATCTCACCAATCCAAAAGTGCGCGCCAACAAGAAGGCTCTGACACCGGAGCAGATGAAGAACAAGCAACTGCTGCTGTCTGTGCTGGACAAGGTGACGGACGAATCGGACAAGGATCAGGCCGTGCGTCTGGTGTTCGAACCGAAGTCCAGCCGCCAGTCGGTGGACGAGCTGATGACCATCCTGCTGGCACACACCAGTCTGGAAAGTTCGCTGCAACTGAACATGGTGATGATCAGCCTGGACGGTCGACCGCGTCAGAAACCGATGGCAGAGATATTGCGCGAGTGGGCACAGTTCCGTTTGGGCACCGTGCGTCGCCGTTGCGAACATCGTCTGGCGCAGGTCAACGACCGCATCCACATCCTCGACGGACGCATGATCGTGTATCTGAATCTGGACGAGGTGATCGCGCTGATCCGCGAATCGGACGAGCCCAAGCAAGCTTTGATAGAGCGCTTCGATCTGTCCGACCGTCAGGCCGAAGATATTCTGGAAATCCGTCTGCGCCAGTTGGCGAAGATGGAAGGCATCAAGATCGAACGCGAGCTGAAGCAACTCAAGGACGAAGGTGAAGAGCTGGGCAAACTGCTCGGCTCCGACGCCATGATGCGCCGCCGCGTGGCGAAAGAGATCGACGAAGACATCAAGACCTACGGCGACGAGCGCCGCACCCTGATCGAGCAAGCCGAGCGCGTAGTGCTGACCACGCAGGTGGTGGACGAGCCGGTGACCGTGTTGATCTCGAAGAAGCATTGGGGACGTACACGCCAGGGGCACGGACTCGATCTATCCAGCATCTCGTTCAAGGATGGCGACGGCCTGCTGGGTGCGTTCGAATGCCGCACCACCGACCATTGCATCGTGATCTGCAGCAACGGCCGCGTGTGCAGCATCCCCGTGCATCTGCTGCCGGGCGGTCGCGGCGACGGCGTGCCGTTGGCGACGCTGATCGAAGTGGCGACCGGCGCCAAGATCGTGCACGTGATCTGCGGCAATGCGGAACAACATGTGATGCTGGCGACTGCCGCCGGTTACGGCTTCACCTGCAAGCTGGGCAACATGGTCGGTCGCAACAAGGCGGGCAAACAGTTCATCAATGTGGAAGGTGAAGCCATCCTTGCACCTGCCCTGTTCACACCGAGCGAGAACGCACTAGTGGTGGCCGCATGCAAATCGGGTCGTCTGCTCGCCTTCCTGCTGGCCGAGATGAAACAACTCGCAGGCGGCGGCAAAGGCGTGGTGGTGATGGGCATGGCGGACAAGGATGAACTCGCTGCCGTGACCGTGACCAGCCAGCCCAAGGTGACAGTGGTCACTTACAACGGCAGCAAGGAACAGAGCATGTCGCTCAACGACAAGGACTTGCAGAGCCATTTCGGCAAACGCGCACGCATGGGTAAAGCGCTGGCGCTGAAGGGCAAGTCGGTCGTGATCGCTTTGCAGTCGTAAACAATGTGTCGCGGGTGACGACAAAGCCGTCACCCGCTTCCATCCGCGTTAGAATCCCGCCCCTTTTTTCTTCATAGCTCAGGTCAACTTATGTGGTTCAAGAATCTCATCGTCTATCGTCTTAACAAGTGGGATGTCACGCCCGAACAGCTTGAGGAAAAACTCTCCGCACACGCATTGCAACCCTGCTCCGGTCTGGAGATGCAGCGTGTGGGCTGGATTGCTCCCAAAGAGAACGAACCTGCATTTGTGCACACACTGGGCAAGCAGATGCTGATCTGCCTCGGTGCGGAAAAGAAATTGCTGCCCGCTTCGGTCATCAACACCATCTGCAAAGCACGCGCGGTGGAGATGGAAGAGCAGCAAGGCTACAAGCCCGGCCGCAAGCAGATGAAACAACTGAAGGAAGCCGTCACCGACGAGTTGCTGCCGCGCGCGTTCGCGGTACGTCGCCGCACTTATGCATGGATAGACATGGCGGCCGGATTGCTGGTGCTGGACGCCGCCAACCTCGCCAAGGCGGACGAGCTGGTGGAGCTGCTGGTGAAGTCGGTAGACGGCATCGCCTTCACGCCGCTCAAGACCGAAGTCTCGCCAACCACGGCGATGACTGCCTGGCTGGCCGGTGACGAACTGGCTTCGGTGTTCACCGTCGACCGCGATTGCGAACTGCGCGCATCGGGCGAAGAGAAAGCCACCGTGCGTTACGTGCGCCACTCGCTGGAAGCGGAAGAGATCGCCAAGCACATCACCGGCGGCAAGGAAGTGACCAAGCTGGCGATGACCTGGTACGACCGCATCTCCTTCGTGTTGCACGAGAACGGACAGATCAAACGCCTGCAAGCGCTCGACCTGCTCAAGGATCAGGCCGACAGCGATGCGCAGGACGACGCATTCGATGCCGACTTTGCCTTGATGACCGGCGAGTTGAAGAAGTTGCTGCCCGCCATCGTCGAGGCGCTGGGCGGCGAAACAGCCCCGGCCGTCTAAGTCATAGACAAATCCCCCAGGTGTAGTTAGGGTTACGTACCGACACTCTCAAGTGCCCCATGTCGACCTCCCTCTCTGAAACCTTACGCTTGCGCATATTGATGGCCGCGGTCTTCGCTTTCGGCCTGCTGGTGCAAGCACTCAGCATGGTGCTGGAAGGCCTCGGCAGCACCATGCTGATGCCGAATCTGCCATTGCACGGCGCGATCGAGATGGCGGGCTCGGTCATCGCGGTGATGGTCGCTTATCTGCTGCTGCGCTTGAATGCGATAGGCGAAGGCGGCAGCTTCAACTACAAAGTCGCTGCTGCATTGCTGGCCATGGGCTGTCTGGATGGCCTGCATGCACTGATGCAGGCCGGCAATCAGTTCGTCTGGTTGCACAGTCTGGCGACCGCCGTCGGCGGCATGCTGTTCGCGCTGGTCTGGCTACCGGCTCATGCATTCAAACCGACATTGCGCTATTGGCCTGCTGCGGCGCTCTTGCTCGCGTTCGTATTGGGCGGTTATTCGCTACTGCTGCCGGAACATATCCCGCTCATGCTCGAATCGGGCAGGTTCACATCGACTGCTGTAGCTTTGAACATCTGCGGCGGGACATTGCTGCTGGCTGCTGCCGTGAGGTTGTATCTCACCTACCGCACTTCGAACAAACCCGAGGACCTGCTGTTCTCCTTCCAGTGCCTCATCCTGTCTACGGCTGCACTCGCATTCGCTTACTCCAGTATCTGGGACTGGCCGTGGTGGGGATGGCATGTACAGCGACTGGCGGGCTATAGCCTGGCGCTGTGGCTGATCGTGCAGACAGCCAAAAAGATCGAAGCCAGGACGCTGCAAAACAACAAGCTACTGACGCAGCAGATCGAGGAACGCAAACGGACCGAAAGTCAGTTGCGCGTCGCGGCCATCGCCTTCGAGACCCATGAAGCGATCATGATCACCGATGCCAACGGCAACATCATCCGCGTCAATCATGCCTTCCAGATCATCACCGGGTATAGCGCCGAGGACGTGCTGGGCAAGAATCCGCGCATATTGAGTTCGGGACGCCACAGCAGCGAATTCTACGCAGCGATGTGGAAACATCTGCTGGAGAACGGATCATGGACCGGCGAGATCTGGGACAAGCGCAAGAACGGACAGATCTATCCGAAGTGGCTGACCATCACCGCGGTGAAGAACCGCGAGGGCGAGACGACCGAGTATGTGGCGATCTTCAGTGACATCACCAATCGCAAACAGGCTGAAGAGGAGATCTTCAGTCTGGCCTTCTACGACACGCTGACCAAGCTGCCCAACCGCCGCTTCCTGCTGGAGCGGCTGCAACAGTCCCTTGCGGCCTCGGCACGCAACCATCTGCACGGCGCGCTGCTGTTCCTGGATATGGATCGTTTCAAGACACTGAACGACACACTGGGACATGACCACGGCGACCTGTTCCTGACCGAGGTTGCCAAGCGCATGCAGCATTGTGTGCGCGATATGGATACGGTGGCGCGCATCGGCGGGGACGAGTTCGTGATCCTGATCGAGGAGATCGATGCGGATGCCAACGAAGCGTCACAGAAGGCGGCCATGATCGCCGAAAAGATACGCCTCGCACTGTCCCAGCCCTATCAGCTCAATGCCAACGAATACCACAGCTCGCCGAGCATAGGCGTATGTCTCTACCAGGGCGACCAGGAAAGTGTCGACGAACTGCTCAAACATGCGGACATGGCGATGTACCAGGCCAAGGAATCGGGGCGCAATGCCGTGCGCTTCTTCGATCCCGCCATGCAGTTCGCGGTGGAGAGCCGCGCCGCACTGGAAGCCGAATTGCGCCATGCCCTGCCCAACGGCCAGTTCCAGTTGCACTATCAGGTGCAGCTGGACAACGAGCAGCGTCCGCTGGGCGCGGAAGCATTGATACGCTGGGTCCACCCGCAGCGCGGCATGATCTCGCCGGCGCGTTTCATACCCATCGCCGAAGACAGTTCGCTGATACAGGACATCGGCAACTGGGTATTGGAGACGGCGTGCCAACAACTTGCGACCTGGAGTACGCGCGAAAACACGCGCGATCTCAAGCTCGCCATCAACGTCAGCGCACAACAATTCAAACGCCATGACTTCGTGCAACTGGTCGCGCATATGGTCGACAAGTACCAGGTCAGCCCGTCGCGTCTGAAGCTGGAACTGACCGAGAGCGTGGTGCTGAGCGACGTGGCCGATGTGATCGGCAAGATGCATGCATTGAAGGCACTGGGTATCCAATTGTCGTTGGATGATTTCGGCACGGGCTATTCCTCGCTGTCCTATCTCAAGCAACTGCCGCTGGACCAGATCAAGATCGACCAGAGTTTCGTGCGCGACATCACCAGCGATATCGACGATGCGACCATGGTACAGACCATCATCAGTCTGGCCAGCCACTTCAAACTCGAAGTGATCGCAGAAGGCGTGGAGACAGAAGAACAGCTCGCCTTCCTCCGCCAGAACGGCTGCATGGCCTACCAGGGCTATCTGCTCGGCAAGCCGCTGCCCATCGACGCGTTCGAAGCGAACCTGCAACAGTTGCCGGTCTTCGGCAGCCCCCACTAAGGAAGGGGCTCCCCCCACCCTAAAGCATTATTGTTTCTTGCCGAAACAGGCTTATGCTGCAAAAAAATCTGCCGCATGAGCTCTCTTAGAAAGGACGGTAATGGCGAATCACCCACCCTCCATACTCAGGCAACTGAAGTATTCATTCCTCGGCTTCGGGCTGCTGATGGGCCTGGTCTTCCCGTTCTACGCCAACATCTTCGTGGAATGGAAGCCCGGCATGCTGGGCTGGTTCATCACCGGCTGCATAGTGGCCGGCATCACGATAGGCATCTCCAATCACATGCTGCTCGAATGGCTGTTGATCGGCAAACTGCGCAAGGTCGCCGTCGCGGCGGAGCGCATACGCGGCGGCGACTTGCGCGAGGGCTGCGGCATCCGCAGCAACGACACGCTGGGCGAGATCACCGGCGGATTCGATGCCATGGCTTCCGGCCTGCGCACCACACTGGGAGAGATGAGCACCTCCGCCGATACGGTCGATGCCACGGCGCGCGAGATCGGTGATTCGATGAGTTCGCTCGGCAACAGCATGCAGGAATATCGCCAGAACGAGCAGGAGATCATCAAGGTCATCAACGGTATGGCTGATGCCTCGCGTTCCATCCTTGAACTTTCCGACTCCGCCGGAAACAGTGCCGCTTCGGCGGACAAACTTGTACAAAACGGCGTTGGCCAGGTGGCAAAGACCGAACAAGCCATCTCCGTACTGGACGGTGCCAGCCGCAAGATCTCCGCCAATGCCGCCAGTCTGGAAAAAAGTGCCAAAGAAGTGGAGACAGCCGTCTCTGCCATACGCGAGATCTCGGAGCAGACCAATCTGCTGGCACTCAACGCCGCCATCGAAGCCGCGCGTGCCGGCGAACAGGGTCGCGGTTTCGCCGTGGTCGCGGACGAAGTCAGGAAACTGTCGGAGCAGGCGGCGCAGGCGACCAAGCGCATCGATGCCGTGCTCAAGCAGGTAAGTGCGGATGTCGCCTCCACGGTCAGCATCTCCGAAGAGAATGCCAATGCCGTGCACGATGGCCTGCAGGCTTCCAGACTCTCCTCCGAGACTTTCGTGCAGATCGAACAGGCGACATCCGCCATGAAGAGCTCGGTGGAAGCGGTGCGCGAGGCGGCGGACGATCAACAGATGCTGGTCGGTCTGGTACTCAAGCGCATCGAGGAGAACCAGAGTGGCTCGGAGGAAACGGTCAAACTCACTTCGCTCTGCGTACGTGAATCGGAGCGCATGGTGGCCACCGCACACAGCCTGAACGAAGCCACGCGACGCTTTATGGTCTGAACCGCCAACCTCCCCCAATACGTTGCAAGTATGTGATTTGCAAACAATAGTTTATTGACCAACCTCCGACGAAGGTTTAGTGTTCAGGCCATGCATGCGCAGTCATCTTCCATTTGGAGATCCTCCCCTTTTCCGCTTCACTCCATTGCGCGCGCAGGCGCATGGCGCTTTTTTTCCTTTGTGCTACTGCTATGCAGTGTGGTCTCGCCCGCATGGGCGGACATGGCGGTGTTGCGCGTGCTGGCCTGGCCCGGTTATGCCGAACCCGAAGTAGTGAAGTCATTCGAGCAACAGCATGATGTGCGGATCGAGCTGACCGTCGTCACCTCGGACGCCTCGCTATGGGAGAAGATCAACACCCATAGCTTTGATGTGTTCGCCGTCAACGCCGCCGAGCTGCAACGCTACCTCGCGACCAATCTGGTGCAGCCGCTCCATCCGGAAAACATTCCCAACACACGCCAGCAGCTGGCCCGCTTTCGCGACCTGGCCGCCATCCCCGGCCTGATGCGCAACGGCAAGGCCTACGCCATTCCTTTCACCTATGCGCAGATGGGGCTGATCTATGACCGCAAACAGTTCAGCACACCGCCCCGCTCTATCGATGCACTCTGGGACAAGCGCCATCGCGGCAAGGTGATCGCCTATGACGGCGGTACGCACAATTTCTCGCTGGCAGCACAATCGCTGCGACTCTCCTCCCCGTTCCACATCTCGCCCAAGGATTTCCCGCGCGCATCCGAACGCCTCATCGAACTGCGGCGCAATGCGCTCGGCTTCTACTCGCAGCCGGAAGAATCGACACAGCTGTTCCTGCGTCACGGTGCCGCATTGATGTTCGCCAACTACGGCATGCAGCAGGTGCATCTGCTCAAGCAAGCCGGTGCCGACATCGGATACGTGATCCCGCGGGAAGGTGCACTGGCGTGGCTGGATTGCTGGAGCATCACGCGCGATGCACATGACACGGCACTGGCGCATGCCTGGATAGACCACTTGCTCGGCGCACAGGCCAGCCGTCTTCTGGTCGAGCGACAAGGCTTGTCCAATACTTTGGACGATGGAGACAACGGCCAGCCCAAGGGCAAGTCGGTATGGCTGCAGCCACCGGAAGATACCGCCTGGCGCGAGAAGCTTTGGTCGCGCATCCGCTCCGGCGATCGCCTGTCGCGGGTATTGGCACCATGAGGTTCCCCATCGCCTGGCGTCTCGGGCTGGTGCTGGTCATGGTCGGCCTGCTCGGCACCGGCCTGACCGGTTACTTCGCCTATCAGGCCAGCCGCGAACAGTTGATCAAGTCCTCCGAGGAACGCCTGCAAACGGCGACACATGTATTGATGCGGCAAGTGACGGTGGCCCTGAATGACGTGAAGGCCGACGTGCGACTGATCGCGCAACATCCGCAGGCACCGCGCATCCTGCAACGCAGCACGCCCGGCTTCCAGGCGCTCAGCGAAAAGAACGTCGCGAAACTGTTCGAGGGGCTGATGTCGGTGAATCCGGCGTATTTCCAGATACGTCTGATCGAATCTGCCAATCACGGGATGGAACGCATACGGATAGATCGCGGCATGGGCACCCTGTTGCCCATCACCGGCGACGACCTGCAGGAAAAGGGGCACTATCCCTATGTGTTCGAGACGCTGCGGCTTCCGCCGGGAAGCATCCATGTCTCGCGCGCCATGATCAATCATGAAGTCGGCGCGCATGCGGGGGAACACCGCCCAGTGCTGCAGGTCTGCGCCCCGGTCTATGATGCAAGTCACGCCATCGGCCTGGTCGTGATCAATGTGGACCTGCAGGGACTGTTCGCACAATTGGCCGCCGACCTGCCGCCGGAGCTGAAGCTGTATCTGGCAAACAAGCAGGGCGACTACCTGATCCATCCGGACCCGTCACGCAGCTTTGCTTTCGACCGCGGGCAAGAAGCGCGTGTTCAAGACGAATTCCCCGCTGTCGCCCCTTTACTGAATGGCTCGCAGAACACGGAGCTCCATCTTGTCACCTCCAACCTCGCTTCCGATCCCGAGCCGTTGGTCGCCGCTTTCGACCAAAAAGCCATTCAGGGAATGGAAGGTGGCGACGGTTTCATCCTCGGCCTGTCGCAACCGTTGGCGAGCGTATTGTCGGAAAGTCAGCAGCTCGCCTCGATCATCTTTGGCATCGTATTGAGTTTCAGCGCGCTGTCGGTGTTGCTGGCGATCTTTCTGGCGCGCGCCTTCAACCGCCCCCTGTATCGCATCGTGGAGGAAGTGAGGCGATTCTCGGTCGACGGCAAGATCGGTTCGTTACCGGTGGAACGCAACGATGAGATCGGCGAGCTGGCGCACAGCATCGTGCAGATGGAGAAGCAGATCCAGAATCAGATCGAAGACCTGCAGTTCCAGCAGGAGATGCTGGATCATCTGGCCAGCCACGACAGCCTGACCGGGTTGCCCAACCGGCGCATGTTCCTCGACAGGCTCGAACACGCGCTGGAGCGGGCAAAGAGGCAGAACGAGCAATTGCTATTGCTGTTCATCGATCTCGACAACTTCAAGACCATCAACGATACGCACGGCCACGCGGCCGGAGACGAGGTGTTGAAAGCTGTGGCCAAACGTCTGCGAGCCTTGCTGCGCGCGTCCGACACAGCGGCCCGACTGGGCGGTGACGAGTTCATCATCCTGTTCGAGGGTGAATGGACTGAAGACTTGATCGCGCAAATGGTGCACAAGGTGAGAACATCACTGGCGATGCCCATTCCGTATCGCGATATCGAGCTGCTGTCCGGCGGCAGCATCGGCGTCAGCCGGTTCCCGCAGGACGGAAGCACCGCCTCGACACTGATCGCGGCCGCCGATCAGGCGATGTACAACTGCAAAGCGGGACGCTGAAACCTACCGGGGAGAGAAGGCGGGGGAGTGCTTCTGCAGGACCGGCTTCATCAGCAGGTCTTCCTTGATGACATGGTCGATCAGCCAGTTGCGAAGGAAATCGGCGAAGCCCTTGGTCAGCTCGGGCGACCAGGTCTGTTCCGCATTCACGAAATCCGACTGCATCTTGCCCAGTTTTTCCATCAACGACTGATGCGACTGTTGCAAGCCGGGCGTCTGTTCATAACCCACCGCGGTGGCGATCTTTTCTTCCCGGTCGAAATGCAACAGTGAGTAATCATGCAGGCGCGTCAGCTCCGCTTTCAGCGCGGCCATATCCTTCCTTGCCAGACAAACCTCGACCTTGTTGATGATCTCGATCAGGTATTTGTGATCCTCGTCGATGATGTTGTTGCCGACACTCAGTTGCTCACGCCATGCTATCGCCATTTTTATGCCCCCTATTGGATCGACCTGTCATTCAACGGCCAGTGCATGCTATCAGTCTTCGCTCATGGTTCAAGCATGCAAACAAACTTTAATAATTCCGCCCAGCCATTTGCATTCTTCCCGGACTGCGGCGGTAGCGCCGTATTGAATCGCAACGCGACTTTCAGCTCTTCTTCAGCCAACGGCTGTTGCACCGCCTGCAGCTTCTCCAGCACCTTCACATCGGCCTCCGATGCATCATGACGGCGCTTGCGAAGTCGGGTACGCAATGTGTACTCGTCCGCTTCCAGCGTGGCGATTGCAAATGGCACACCAAGTTCGCGCGCCAAACTGCCGAACATCTTCCGCTCTTCACGCTGCAGAAAAGCGGCATCCACCACCACCGGATAGCCGGCCGCCAGCAGGTCGCGTGCCAGATCCAGCAGCCTGCCGTAGGTCCGTGTCGTCGCATCCTTGCTGTAGATGTCCACTTGCAGTTTGCGGCTGCCTTCCAGCGCCGACAGTCCGTACATCCTTTTGCGTTCGACATCTGAGCGGATGCGCACCGCGCCGAGATTCTCCAGTACGTATTGCGCAAAGGTGGTCTTGCCGCAACCGGGCAGGCCATGCGTGATGATCAGGGCGGGATAACGCCCGGCCAGGCATCTTTGTCCCAGCGCAAGATGCGTCCTGCATGCCTGCAGATGGCGCACCCGCAAACTACCCGCTGACTGGCCGGCATTGATCGCCTCGATCTTGGCGCGCACCGCCGCTCGGTAGGCCAGATAGAAACGCATCACCCCCATGCCCGCATAGTCGCCCGTTATTTGCAGATACGCATTCAGATAGCGCCACGCAAGATCAGAGCGACCGTGATACAGCATATCCATCATGGTGAACGCAACTTCGTCCATCACGTCTATCCAATGCAGTTCAGGCGAGAACTCGATGCAATCAAAAGGCACAGGCGCATCCCCGATGAGCGCGATATTGCCCAGATGCAGATCGCCATGGCATTCACGCACGTAGCCGTCACCGCGGCGCGACTCGAAGGATGCGACACATGATTGCCATTCCCTGTCTGTTTGCTGCTCAAGTGAAGCAAGCAGTCGCAGGTCGGCTTCATCGCTCAGCAATGCGCGCATCTGCTCGAAGTTCTGCATCGCTACTGCGCGGATGGTGTCTGCAGTACCGAAGGAGGAATGCGGATCGAGTTCGGCTGCCTGCTCGTGGAAACGCGCCACGACGCCTGCCAGCGCGTCGATATGCGATGGAGCAATAGCGCCCTGCCGCAAGCGCACATCCATCAATGCATCATCCGCAAAGCGACGCATCTTCACCGCGTATTCGATGGCGGGCTGCACACCGAGCTGCGGCGCCTCCACGCTGCCGCCTATATTGACCACTTCAAGATAGAGATCGGGCGCAGTGCGTCGATTCAGACGCAATTCTTCCGAACAGAAATGTGCTCGTGATGACAGTTCAAGGTAGTTAAGAAAACCGAGGTCTATGGCTTTCTTGATCTTGTAGGCATATCCACCGATCAGCAGCACCCATGAGATGTGGGTTTCGATCACCTGTGCCGCATGCATCCTTTGCAGTGCATCGATCAAACGGCGCTGATCGGCGAGCGTAGTCATGCCTACTCGAAATCGCCCCATGCACTCTTGCGCGATGTGGGTTTGCCTTCCACCATGCGCGCGATCTCGCGCCGGTCTCTCTTGGTCGGTCGACCTTTCAGTTCGGACTGTGGCAGCAGTTTGTTCTGCTCGGCCTGTATCGCACGCTTGCGCTTGCTCTCGTCCGTTTCGCGATACAGCTTCTGCGCGACAGGTGCCGGTCCGCGCTTGCCGGACAACTCCAATATCTCGATCTCATGCTGGTATGGGCCGAGGCGAATGACCAGTACGTCGCCCACGCCCACCGTCTTGGCCTGCTTGATGCGCGAGCCGTCCATGGTCACTTTGCCGCTCTCGACGGCGTCCGCCGCGATGCTGCGCGTCTTGAAGAAGCGCGCCGCCCACAGCCATTTGTCGACGCGAAGTTTTTCTGCTGGTTCGTTCATTCTGTAAATAAGCCGTTTCTGTGAAGATATGTAAAGTCGATGCGGCCACGGAACAGCCGTCCCATAATGGCATCCGACGCACGGATTGTGTGTGAGTCAGCATGATGCGTCAAACGTGAAATGACACTATCGGTTTATATAAATTGACACATATCCTCTATAGAATCGCTTTCGCCCCTGAACCGATCGTTCGCCCTTTCGAAAGGCCAATGTGACCGTACCGTTTCGCACACTGATGTTACTCGTCCCGCTGGCAGGTTGTGCCGTGGGACCGGACTACATCAGACAGGATCCCACCGTGCCCTCAAGCTGGAGCGAGACCGCCGGTACGCGCATCGCGCAACAGGACATCTCGCAATGGTGGCTGCGTTTGAACGACCCCGTATTGGATGAGCTGATCGCCACCGCGTTGCGCAACAGCCCTGACATGCGCAGTGCGCGCTCCAGGTTGCAAGAATCGCGCGCGCGCCTAAATCTCTCCGATGCCAACTTCATGCCCAGGCTGAATGGTGCGCTGGGCGCAAATCGCAGCAAGGCCGGTAACGCTTCGCCTGCCAATCAGTACAACGCCGGTTTCGACGCCAGCTGGGAGATCGATCTGTTCGGCGGCCTGCGCCGTGCCTCGGAAGCGGCCGAAGCGGATGCCGGTGCGACGCTGGCGAACCTTTACAACACACAGGTCACACTCGCCGCAGAAGTGGCGCTCAACTATGTGCAACTGCGCAGCCTGCAACAACGTCTGGACATCGCGCGCAACAATCTGGCCGCGCAGCGCGAGACGCTGAAGATCACCGAATGGCGCGCTCAGGCCGGGCTGGTGACCTCGATGGAAGTGGAACAGGCGAACAGTAATCTGCAACAGACACTGGCCGGCATCCCCACGCTCGCCACCAATCTGAGCAAGGCCGAGCATCGCTTGGCTGTGTTGTTGGGTCAGTTCCCCACTACGCTGCATGACAAGTTGAACACACCTGCCGCCCTGCCGCCCTTGCCGGACGAGATCGCGCTCAGCATCCCCGCCGACACCTTGCGTCAGCGTCCCGACGTGCAGGCTGCCGAACGGCGCGTGGCGGCGGAGACCGCGCGCATCGGTCAGGAGTCGGCCGCACGCTATCCCTCGTTCTCACTCAGCGGTAGTCTGGGCTGGAAGGCGCTCACCGCCGGCGCACTGGGCGACAGCGCCAACCTCACGCGCTCGCTCTCCGCCAGTCTGGCGCAGACCATCTTCGACGGCGGCAGACTGAGCAGCCGCGTCGAAGCGCAGAACGCCGTGCAGCAACAGGCGCTGATCGCCTATGAACAAACCGTGCTGCTCGCGCTGGAAGAAGTGGAGAACGCGCTGACCAGCTACGCCAACAGCCACGAACGCCGCGCCGCCCTGCAGAACGCTTCGACCTCGGCACGCAATGCCGCACTGATGGCGCGCCAGCGCTACGAAGGCGGCCTGATCGATTTCCAGAGTGTGCTCGATACCGACCGCACCCTGCTCTCAAGCGAAGATAGCTTGGCCAGCGCCGAGTTCGATGAGCGCGCGGCATTGATCAGTTTGTACAAAGCGATGGGCGGCGGCTGGAACGAAGATGCCGCACTGCCCGTTGCGCAATCCAATAACGATGAAGGTTCACAACCATGAACGATACCTCCAAAGCCAGCCAGAACCTGTTACTCGCCATCACCCGCACGCCGGGCAACGGCAAACGCAATCGCGTGTTGATCATTGCCCTGATCGCGGTCGCCGTGCTGCTGCTCGGCTGGATGTTGTGGCCGAAGTCGAACGGCGTGAACAATGGCAGCTACCTCACCGAAGAAGCCGCACTCGGCGATCTGTCGGTGACGGTGTCGGCGACCGGTAATCTGCATCCCACCAACCAGGTGGATGTGGGCAGCGAGTTGTCGGGCATCGTGGAGAGCGTGCTGGTGGACGAGAACGACCGGGTCAAACGCGGCCAGATACTGGTGCGCCTCGACCTTTCCAAGCTGAACGACCAGGTGGTCAAATCGCAAGCCGCCGTGCTCGCCGCACAAGCACAGGTAGCGCAGATGCAGGCCACGGTGAAAGAATCGCGCGCCACGCTGGCACGCTTGCGCCAGGTGGCCGAACTGACCGGCGGCAAAGTACCGTCGCGCAGCGAACTGGAAGCGGCGGAAGCGGCGGTGACCCGCGCCGAAGCGAACGAGGCCAATGCACGCGCGGCTGCGGCACAGGCCTCCGCCTCGCTACGTTCCGACCAGACCAATCTCTCCAAAGCGACCATCCGCTCGCCCATCGACGGCATCGTGCTGACGCGCAAGATCGAACCGGGGCAGACCGTGGCCGCTTCCCTGCAAGCGCCCGTGCTGTTCACCATCGCGGAAGACCTTGCGCGCATGCAGTTGCAGGTGGATGTGGATGAGGCGGATGTGAGCCAGGTAAAGAACGGGCAGTCCGCCTACTTCATGGTCGATGCATGGCCGGGCCGCAAGTACCCTGCCGAGATCGCCCGCGTAGGCTTCGGCGCGCAGACCACCGACGGCGTGGTGACCTACAAGACCATCCTCAACGTATCGAATGCCGATTTGAGTCTGCGTCCCGGCATGACCGCCACCGCCGAGATCTCCACCGCGAATCTTCACGATGCCTTGCTGGTGCCGAATGCCGCATTGCGCTTCACCCCCCCGACCACCAAATCCGCATCCAGCGGCGGCTTTGTTGCCAACCTGATGCCGCGCCCCCCTCGGCAGGCAAAACAGGTAAAAGAGAGCGCCGCGTCAGGCAACACCTCGCGCACTGTCTGGGTGTTGCAGGACAACAAACCGACGCCGGTCGAAGTCGCCATCGGCCTCACCGACGGCCGCCGCACGCAGATCGTCGGTGGCGGTCTGCAAGCGGGTGCGCGCGTCATCATCGGCATGCAGAAATCCGCGAAATGAATGACGCAGTACTCACCGTCGAATCAGATGCGCTGATCCAGTTGGCTGGCATCACCAAGACCTACGGTCACGGGCAGGCTGCATTCCAGGCATTGCGCGGTGTCGACCTGAGCATCCGTCAGGGCGAATTCGTCGCCATCATGGGGCCTAGCGGCTCCGGCAAATCGACCGCGATGAACATCCTCGGCTGTCTCGACACGCCCACCTCTGGCGCGTATCTGTTCGAAGGTGTGCACGTGGAAAACATGTCGCGCGACCAGCGTGCCCTGCTGCGTCGCAACTATCTGGGCTTCGTGTTCCAGGGCTTCAATCTGCTGGCGCGCACTTCAGCGCAGGAGAACGTGGAGCTGCCGCTGCTGTATCGCGGTGAGAGCGCAGAGGCACGGCATGAGATGGGCATGACTGCTTTGCGTTCGGTCGGCCTGGAAGAGTGGGCGCATCACACTTCCTCAGAACTCTCCGGCGGTCAGCAACAGCGCGTCGCCATCGCGCGTGCCATCGTCACCAATCCCAAAGTGCTGCTGGCTGACGAACCGACCGGCAATCTCGATTCCAAGCGCGGCCACGAGATCATGGAACTGCTGGTCAGCATGAACCGCGACCACGGCATCACCATCCTGATGGTGACGCATGAACCGGACATCGCTGCCTACGCCAAACGCATCGTGCATTTCGTCGACGGCCAGATCGCCCACGACCGACAGAACGGGGAGGCCGCCTGATGGGTTGGACCACACTACTGCTGGCCCTGCGCGAGATCCGCCGCAACCTGATGCGCTCCTTCCTCACCGTGCTCGGCATCGTCATCGGCGTAGCCGCCGTGGTCACCATGGTGACGCTGGGCAATGGCGCGACACAGTCGGTGTCCGACCAGATCTCCAGCCTGGGCAGCAACCTGCTGATGCTGCGCCCCGGCCAGCGCATGGGGCCGGGCAGCGGCAGCCTGGGTGCGCCCAGCTTCAAGGCCGAGGATGCGGAGGCGATCAGGGCACAGGTGAGTTCTCTCAAAGCGGTGGCACCCACCGTGAGTCGCACCACTGTGGTCGTAGTCGGCACCAAGAACTGGGCCACCTCCATCACCGGCAGCAACAGCGATTATTTCACCACTGGCAACTGGACGCTGGAAGACGGTCGCTTGTTCAACGCCACAGAGGAGCGCGCGGGCAAGGCTGTGTGCATCATCGGCGCAACCGTGCGCAAGGAACTGTTCGAAGCGCACAGTCCGGTGGGCGACACGATGCGCATCAAACAATTCTCCTGCGAAGTGATCGGCGTACTCGCCGCCAAAGGCCAGAGCGCGATGGGGCGCGACCAGGACGACACGGTGGTGATGCCGCTGCGTACCGTGCAACGTCGCCTCACCGGCAAGCAGGATGTGAACACCATCCTCATCTCCATGCAGGACGGCGCATCATCCGAACAGGTGATCAACCAGATATCGCTGCTGATGCGCGAGCGAAGGAAGCTTTCCGATAACGAGGAGGACAACTTCAGTGTGCAAGACACCAAGGAGATCGCCAAGACCTTGTCCGGTGCCATCGGCACCATGACCGCACTGCTCGGTGCCGTGGCGGCGGTGAGCCTGCTGGTGGGCGGCATCGGCATCATGAACATCATGCTGGTGTCGGTGACCGAACGCACCAGAGAGATCGGCATCCGTCTCGCGATCGGCGCGCTTGAGAAAGAAGTGTTGATGCAGTTCCTCACCGAAGCGGTGGTGTTGTCCGCGTTCGGCGGGTTGGTGGGTCTGTTGCTGGCGGCTATCGCCTGCTACGGCTTGTCATCCATATTGTCGCTCCCCTTCCTGTTCAGCCCCAGCATCAATCTGCTCGCCTTCGGCTTCTCGGCCGCCATCGGTGTGATCTTCGGTTATGTCCCCGCAAGACGCGCGGCGCAGTTGGATCCTATCGAAGCATTAAGACACGAGTGACACACACACAGAAATTCTGCAGTCGGTCATAATCCGGCTGCAAGCGACGCAATGGCCTCCTTTCCTCTTGTTGTTTTGATTTGATACAAGGAGAGACACATGAAGATCCTGTTCAACAAGAATGAAGTTGTCGCAACAGCCCGGTACATCGTGGAGAACAATCCGCGTGCACAGTCCCCGTCGCTGATCCCCCATACGGACCGTGGATATCAACCGGTTCGCGGCGAGGTGGATGAGATCCTGAATAACATCCGCAACCTTGCTCGGGAAAACAAGGGGGTATTCGAAGCGATCAGAAAAAAACGGGCAGCCGGTGATACCAACATCACCCCGCTGTTGCAGAAGTGGATCGAGGTATTGGGCGTGGGTGGATATTGGATCATCGCCGAGATAGAGGACGATACGATCAATTTCGCGCTCGCGGTGTCACCCTGGTTCGGCGAAGATCTGATCATCGAAGAAGATATCTGAGCAGACCGTTCGTCGATCCTTCGGCTTTTCGCCTGCACGGCACAGCTTTATCAGATCGATGCGTTGCGGCTCGAATCAGGCCGGCAGTCTTCAAGCCGCCTTGCGTTTCATTTTCTCTTCATACATCTGCCGGTCAGCCATCTTCAACACCTGATCCAGCGTGCCGCCCACGGCAGGGCACATCGCGACACCGACCGATACACCCACATGCAGGCGCTGGCCTTCGAACATGATGGGTGCCTCGATCTCGCTGCGCAGCCTGTCAACCAACTGCTGCAGTGTCTCCGCTTCCACCTCGTCCATCAGCACGATGAATTCATCTCCACCCCAGCGCGCTATCGTGTCGTTCGCGCGCACGATCACTTTGGCGCGCTGTGCCACGGCCAGCAACACGGCATCGCCGGCCTTGTGACCGTATCTGTCGTTGATTGATTTGAAACCGTCCAGATCGAGGAACAGGATGGCGCAGGTCTGCCCCGGTTTGCGCTTGTGGCGGGCGAACACCATGTCCGCGCGATCTTCCAGCAGATGCCGGTTCGGCAATCCGGTCAGCTGGTCATACATGGCAAGCGCGGCCAGATCGGAACGGCTGCGGATCAGCATGTACATCATCCAGCCGGAGATAGACGCCAGCGCGATGGACAGCAGGCGTATCAACAGGTCTGTCTGATTGAAGCCGGTATCTCGCAACGAGCGCACGGCGATGAGCCACTTGCCGCCCGGAATATCGATCTCCTGCGTAAAGGCATCGGCCCTGTCGAACAGGGAAGCTTCTCCCAGTACCATGCCCCCGTCGGCACCCGCACCGTCTCGGCCGCGTATGGCGAACTCGAACTGCTTGTGGTCCACGCCCGATGCGATCACCTCGGTGAACGAATCGAGGTCGATGACTGTGGAGAGCAACCCCCAGTACTTGTTATCGATGTACAGCGGAACGCGATAGATCAGACCACGCCCGCCCTGCACCAGATTTACCGGACCGGCCAGCGCGGGCACTCCGCTCTCGGTGATCCTCTTCACCATGGGCCATTGCTCGGGATGATCGGGATAATGCAAGCCTATCGCGCCCTCGTTGCCGGCATGCGGATAGACATAGCGGATGGTGTAGCCGACCGCGACACCGAAGTTGCGTATATGGCCGCTGCTCTTGTGCAGGACAGCCAGGATGCCGTTGACTTCATCGGACTTCAGATCGTTGTTGCGCACCACCAGATAACTGCCCAGACCGCTGCTCAGGTACAGCAGTGAATTCAATTCGCTCTCGGTCTGGGCACGCAGCTTGGCATTGAACGCGATGCTGTCGCGGAAGAACTCTTCCTTCCGGTCTTCGGCGCGATTGTGCAGGATCAGCTCCCCCATCGCCGCGACGAGCAGGAACACACCTGCCGCGCCTGCCAGTGCAAAGCGATGACTGCGAATGAACAAACTGATTCTGTTTCTCAAACTGCCCCCCTGCAGCGAATCTTCCTCTCCGCATCGGGTGCGGTCAATAGCCTGCCCGCTACGGTGCAACCCTAGCGTTCAGGAAGCAGCGTTCGATAGATAGCAAGATCTTCCGCCGAATAGCAGCAGAAGATGATCTCCTGCATGGCTGCCTCATTCCTCATGAATTCCTGCACTACTTGCACTGCGATACGCGCTGCCGCTTCTTTCGGGTAGCCGTACACACCGGTGCTGATGGACGGAAAGGCGATGGAGCTCAGTCCGTGGCTGGCCGCGATCTGCAGCGAACGCCGGTAGCAGGAGGCAAGCAGTTCGGGTTCGTCGTGCGTGCCGCCCTGCCAGACGGGGCCGACAGTGTGGATGACATACTTCGCTGGCAGCTTGTATCCGCGAGTGAGTTTCGCGTCACCGGTCTCGCAACCGCCCAGTGTTCGACATTCTGCCAACAGGCCCGCCCCTGCCGCCCGATGGATCGCACCGTCCACGCCGCCACCGCCCAGCAGTGAGTTGTTCGCCGCGTTGACGATGGCATCGACCTTGAGCGTCGTGATGTCAGCCTGTACGACACGGATGACGACACTCATGGCCGCAGGATTACTTCACGCAGTCCACAAAATAGATGCGTTCACCGTTGACCTTATCCGACACCAGACCGTGGATGTCGGTCTCAAAACCGGGGAAGGCTTTGTTGAAATTGCGCGCGAACTTCAGGTACTCGACGATGGTCTTGTTGAAGCGCTCGCCGGGGATCAGCAGCGGGATGCCCGGCGGATACGGTGTGAGCAGCACGGCGGTGATGCGGCCTTCCAACTCGTCCACCGGCACGCGCTCGATCTCGTCGTGCGCCATCTTGGCGAAGGCGTCGGACGGTTTCATCGCGGGCTGCATGTCGGACAGATACATCTCGGTGGTCATCTTCGCCACGTTGTTCAACTTGTAGGTGTCGTGGATCTGCTGGCACAGGTCGCGCAGGCCGGTGCGTTCGTATTCCGGACGCTTGGCGGCGAACTCCGGCAGGATGCGCCAGATCGGCGCGTTCTTGTCGTAGTCGTCCTTGAACTGTTGCAGCGCGGTGAGCAGCGTGTTCCAGCGGCCCTTGGTGATGCCGATGGTGAACATGATGAAGAAGGAGTACAGCCCGCACTTCTCCACGATCACGCCGTGCTCGGACAGATACTTGGTGACCATCGCGGCGGGGATGCCGGAATCGGCGAAGTCGCCGTCCACATCCAGTCCCGGTGTGATGACGGTGGCCTTGATCGGATCGAGCATGTTGAAGCCCGCGGCCAGTTTGCCGAAGCCGTGCCATTTGTCGTCCGGATGCAGCATCCAGTCGTCGCGTTCGCCGATACCTTCTTCGGCGATCTTCTCCGGGCCCCACACCTTGAACCACCAGTCTTCTTCATATTCTTCGTCCACCTTGCGCATGGCACGGCGGAAGTCGAGTGCTTCGGCGATGGACTCTTCCACCAGCGCGGTACCGCCCGGCGGCTCCATCATCGCGGCGGCCACGTCGCACGAAGCGATGATGGAGTACTGCGGCGAGGTGGAGGTGTGCATCAGGTAGGCTTCGTTGAACACGTGACTGTTCAGTTTGCGTGTCTCGGATTCACGCACCAGGATCTGCGATGCCTGCGACAGCCCGGCCAGCAACTTGTGCGTGGACTGCGTAGCAAAGATCATCGATTCTTTCGCGCGCGGACGACCGCGGCCGATGGCGTGCATGCTCTTGTAGAAATCATGGAAGGCCGCGTGCGGTAGCCAGGCTTCGTCGAAGTGCAGTGTGTCGATCTTGCCGTCCAGCATCTCCTTCAGCGTCTCCACGTTATAGATCACGCCGTCGTAAGTACTCTGCGTGATGGTGAGGATGCGCGGCTTCTTGGTCTTGTCCTTGATGAAGGGATTGGCGTCGATCTTTTTCTGGATGCTGGCCATATCGAACTCGGATTTCGCGATCGGTCCGATGATGCCGAAATTGTTCCGCGTCGGCGTCAGGAACACCGGCACCGCGCCGGTCATCATGATCGAATGCAGGATGGACTTGTGGCAGTTGCGGTCGACCACCACGATGTCGTCCGGCGCCACAGTGGAGTGCCACACGATCTTGTTCGAGGTCGAGGTGCCGTTGGTGACGAAGAACAGATGGTCGGAATTGAAGATGCGCGCGGCATTGCGCTCGGAAGCTGCGACCGGGCCCGTGTGGTCCAGCAGCTGGCCGAGTTCGTCCACCGCGTTGCACACGTCGGCGCGCAACATGTTCTCGCCGAAGAACTGGTGAAACATCTGCCCCACCGGCGACTTCAGGAAGGCCACGCCGCCGGAGTGGCCGGGGCAGTGCCAGGAATAGGAACCATCCTGCGCATATTCGAGCAGCGCGCGGAAGAACGGCGGCGCCAGCGAATCGAGATAGGACTTCGCTTCGCGGATGATGTGGCGCGCCACAAACTCCGGCGTGTCCTCGTGCATGTGGATGAAGCCGTGCAACTCGCGCAGCACATCGTTGGGGATGTGGCGCGAAGTGCGTGTCTCGCCGTACAGATAGATGGGGATGTCCGCATTGCGGAAGCGCAGCTCGGCCATGAAGGCGCGCAGTGTCTTCAATGCGGTCTCGGTCTCTTCCTTGCTGCCCGCACCGAACTCTTCGTCGTCGATGGAAAGCAGGAAGGCCGAAGCGCGGCTCTGCTGTTGCGCGAAAGAAGTCAGATCGCCGTAGCTGGTGACGCCCAGCACTTCCATGCCTTCCTTTTCGATGGCATCGGCCAGCGCGCGGATACCCAGACCGCTGGCGTTCTCTGAGCGGAAGTCTTCGTCGATGATGATGATAGGGAATCTGAATTTCATTATCTAATCTCCCAATGGGAATGAATTTTGCGCGGATTGTCGCAGATTGCGCGGTGAATGAAAGGGGCTTATTTGCCAGCCGGATACGGACTGGCGAGGGTGGCGACCAGATCGGCCAGCACTTCGCGGAACTGCTGTTCGTCGCAGCCCATGAGCACGGCGTCTTCCAGGGCGTCGCGGCAGACCTGGCCGATCTCGGCCAGGTTCTCCTGCATGACTTTGTTCTTCTCGTAACAGGCCACCACCTCGCCCTCGGGTGATTTCCAGACGATGTGCTTGATCTTGTCCATCAGGTCTTGGGCAGGGTCACGCCGACCTGGCCCTGATACTTGCCGCCGCGGTCTTTATAGGATGTCTCGCACACTTCGTCGCTCTCGAAGAACAGCACCTGCGCCACGCCTTCGTTGGCGTATATCTTGGCGGGTAGCGGCGTGGTGTTGGAGAACTCCAGCGTCACATAGCCTTCCCACTCCGGTTCGAACGGGGTGACGTTGACGAGGATGCCGCAGCGGGCATAGGTGGATTTGCCCAGACACACGGTCAGCACATTGCGCGGGATGCGGAAATACTCCACGGTGCGCGCCAGTGCGAAAGAGTTGGGCGGGATGACGCAATAGTCAGCCTCGACGCTCACGAAGGAATTCGGGTCGAAGTTCTTGGGGTCGACGATGGTGCTGTTGATATTGGTGAACAGCTTGAATTCGCGCGAGCAGCGGATGTCGTAACCATAGCTGGAAGTGCCGTAGGACACGATCTTATGACCGTTCGCTTCCTTTACCTGATTCGGCTCGAACGGCTCGATCATGCCGGTCTGTTCGCACATGCGACGTATCCACTTGTCTGACTTGATGCTCATCTCG
>JBDRPZ010000045.1:0-12512 GCA_043826585.1 Pseudomonadota bacterium | reverse complement strand
CCTGCGGTGCACTTCTCCGCTGCTTTGACGATCTCCAGATAAGAGCCCGCTTTCGGGTCGACAACAATTGCTTTCTTCGTTTCATTGTAGGCAAACACTTTGGGGTTGATATTCATGCACTCGTCGCAGGCCGTGCATTCCGGCGTGTCGATCCAGACGGCTTCATAGTCCGCCGCATTCGCAGCAGGTGTTGCTGCTTCGCCTGCCGGTGCGCTCATCACTTGCGGCACTGCTGCACCACCGCTCATGCCGGACGTCAGTTGCTGGATCAGCTCCATGCGCACGCGGTCCGCAATGGCGGTCTCGTCGCCGACAGCCTGGCCGACACCGGCCACATCCTTCAATTGATGCCAGAACTGCTGGCGCTCTTCGCAGGCATTGACCAGTTCCTGCGACACCAGTGCGCGCATCAGGCGCTGCTTCTTGTCCACGGCCCAGATGAAGGGGAACTTGCCTTCGCGTTCGTCGGCATCCAGCTTGAGGAAGTCGGCCAGTAACACCATGTCGTCGTTCCAGGTGTCGGGCGGTGCCTTCTTGAACTGCTTGGCGAAGCGGCCTTCGGTGAGTGCGAAGTCGGCGAAGGTCAGCGGCAGCGTCATCTTCTGTTGCTGGCCGTTCTCGTCCAGATAGTCCAGGCTGTATTCGATCCAGTCCTTGTCCATGGACGGGTTGCCTTCCAGGCTCACGCACTCGGAGAAGGTGATGCCCGCATCCGGGTTGTAGCGGAACAGCGGATAAGCGCGCGATTCCACGGCCAGCTTGCTCTGCTGGGTTAGGGTGTCGTCGCCCACGCCGTGTTCCGGCGGACACACGGCATACACGTTGAACAGTGCCGGACGGCGGCTGTTGAGGCCGTCGATGTAGCTCTCGATCAGGTGCGTCGGGTTGGACACGCTGCCCTGCATCACATAGGACGTGCGATGGGTCATGCCGATCAGGCTGATCTCCTTGCGGATCTCGGTCTTGCCGTGGCCCTTCTTGCCGTACGGCGACATGTCGGCCACCTGGCTGATGAAGCCCGAGGTACATGCCTGACCGCCGGTGTTGGAATACACCTGGGTATCCACCACCATCACCTTCACCGGCATGCCGGACATCAGCATGCGCGACAGGTTCTGGAAGCCGATGTCGTACATCGCGCCGTCGCCGCCCATGGACACGACCGGCGGGCACAGATGCCATTCTTCATCGGACAACTGTTCCCAGTTGAAGTGGGTGAAGAAGGCGTCGTCGCGTGCAGCTTCATAACCGCCGGACAGCTCGATCTCGGCCATGCGCACGGCCTTGAAGCCGTCCACCATCTTGGCCATGTGGCCCTCGAACACGCCCATCGCGACCGACGGCGAATCCTGGAACAGGTGCGAAGTGAACGGGACCGGATAGGGGCTGAACGGGAAGGTCGATGCCCACACCGAGGTGCAGCCGGTGGAGTTGATGACACCCATGTTGGCGCGGCTGCGCGGGCCGATATATGCATCGCGCAGGGCGACCAGTTTCTCCAGCAGCTGGCTCACCCAGCGCAGCCAGTCCTGGTCGATGGGTGAGCCGCCCTGTGCCAGCGCGGACAGCGTCAGGTCGCGGCCCTTGTTGGCTTGCACGGCCTGCAGCAAGGCATGGGTGTCGGTCAGGTTCACCGTGGAAGACAGCTTCATGCGGATGTGGTCTTCCAGTTGCGCGATCTGCTTGTCCAGCTTGGCCACGCACTTCTTCACGCGCGGTTGCATCAGCGCGGTGACGGTGCTGGTGAACAGGTGGATGGAAGTCTTCTCGCCGCAGCCCAGACAGGCGCCGTCGCCGCTGACCATGGAGTTGTAGTTGTGCTTGTCCAGCAGCAGTGTTTCCAGCGCGCCGACCTTTTCGTCCAGATCGTCGATGCGGCTGAACTGGTCGGGCGTGGTGGGCAGCTCCATCCAGAAGTCCCATTCCTTGCGCAATGTCTCCACGCTTTCTGTGGTCTGCGTGACCATCTTCAGCGCGTTGTCGCTGCACACTTCCACGCACACCGCGCAGCCCTTGCAGGTATACGGATTGACGGTGATGGAGAACAGGCCGCCGGCACCTTTCTCCTTCTTCTCTTTCTGCGTCCAGTAAGGCTTGGTGGTGGCAAACTTGAAGTCGCCCAGTTTCTCGCGCAGCAGGTTCAGTTCCACTTCCAGACGGCCGCGGTCGTCGCCTTCTGTCGTGTCTTCCGCGAAGGCTTCGGTGATGGCGTTGCCGATCAGGGCGCGTACATCGAGGCCGTCCGTGTCCAGCATACCGCGCAGCTTCTTGTCGATGGCGCGGCTGAACTTGCGCAGGAAGCGGGTCGGCCGGCCGCCGATCTCAATCATCTGGATGGCGGTGTTGAGGATGTCGCTGCTGGTCGAGACTAGACCGGGGATGGCGTTGTCCGGACACTGCGTGTAGCACTCGCCGCAGGCGGTGCAGTTCTCGGCGATCCATTCCGGATGCTCGAAGCGGATCTGTGTCATGTCGCGATACACGCCGGTAGCGGCAGGGATCAGCGCCAGACCCATGAACGGATCGACCAGATTGTCGGAACCCTGTCCCTTCATATAGAAGCTGCCGGTCTGCTCCCAGAAACGGTGGATGTCGGTCGCGCCGCCATCGCCTTCAGGCAAGTGCTTGAGCATCATCGGCAGAGCAGGGGCGAGCTTGGCGGCCACTTGCTGGCGGGCGCCGACCTGTTTGGCGGATGCCGGGATCTCGAAGATCTCTTCGTAACCGCGACGCACCACGCGCAGGTTGTCTTCCACGATGCGCTTGCCCTTCTTGCCGAACTTGGCTTCCAGCTGGTTCTCGATGGCCTGGAACAGATTCTCTTCGGTCAGGCCTGCGCGCTCCTTCACATCGGAAGCGTGGAAGAACGCACCCTGGAAGGCATTGCCCTGCATGCGCAATTGCAGGTCCGGGTTGGAAGATTCTTCGCGGGCGATCTTGAACGCATCCAGATAGAAAACGCGGATGTCGTTGTCCACGATGAACTTCTGCGTGTGGGCGGGGAAGGTGGCCCACACTTCTTCGGCAGTCGCGAGGTTGCTCTGGATGATGAACGCGCCGCCCTTCTTCAGGCCGGCCACGGCGTTGGTGTGCAGGAACACCTGCGGATCGGGCGACAGGGCTACGTCGATGGCGGTGTATTCGCAGTTGATGCGGATCGGCTCCGCCGCGGCGGACAGGTAATAAGTGGTCGGCTGGCCCTTCTTCTCGGAACCGTATTTCGGGTTGGCCTTGATGTCCCAGCCCAGCAGTTCGAACAGGGTCATCGCCAGGTTCTTGCCGGTGGTCACCGCGCCCCATCCGCCGATGGAGTGCATACGCACCGCGATGGCGCCCTTGGGCAACAGGTTGGGGTTCTCGGAACCGCGCAGCGCCATCTGCTTGATCTTGGGATAGGCTTCCAGCAATGCCTGCTGGCGCACTTCCTGTTTCGGTGTGGCGGATTCGTCGCGCACGAAATCGACAGACAGATAGTAGAACTTGCGACGTGCTGCGCCGGGCAGCATGTTCTCGATGGCAGCGATCAGGCCTTCGGGTTGCAGGTCGCGCGAGCCCAGACCGTAGCAGCCGGAGTACAGCGCAGGCGCATCCTTCAGGCTGCTGTAGGCGGCATAACCATCGTGGCCGCCTTCGACGCCGTTCTCCAGACACTTGGAAACCGTGGAACGCACTTCGCGCATCAGCGGCAGGTCTTCGGCCAGCGGCTGGTCGGTGCGCTCCAGCACGGCCACGCCCTTCTTGCCTTTCAACACCTTGCCCAGCAGGTCGCCGGGGAAGGGGCGGAACATGGTCAGATTGACCACGCCCACCTTGATCTTGCGGTTCTCGCGCAGCCAGTCGGCGACGGCGGCGGCTTGCACGGTCATGCTGCCCTGACCGACGATCAGGTAGTCGGCATCTTCGCAGCGGTATTCGTCCACGCGCTTGTAGCGGCGACCGGTCAGCTTGTAATACTCGTCCATGCACTGGTCGGCCAGTTGCGGGATGTGTTCGAAGAAGTATGGACGCTGCGCGGCGACTGCCTGCATGTAGGCGTCCTGGTTGGTCACGCCGCCGGAGGAGACAGGATTGTCCACGTCCCACAGCAGCGGCACGCGGCGGCGCTTGTCGCCGTAGATCATGCGTTGACCGGGGGTTGGGGTGTCGATGATGTCGTCCGAGTAACCGAGGTATTCGTCCACCAGTGCGCGTTCCGGCACCAGCACCGGTTCGATGAGGTGGGTGGTGAGGAAGCCGTCCTGTGCCACCATGGCCGGGGTCAGCGACAGCTCGGCGGTCTTGCGCGCGATCATGTTGAGGTCGGCGGCTTCCTGCGCGTTCTTCGCCATCACCTGGATGAAGCCGGTATCGTCGGCGCAGTGGTAGTCGTCATGCGCGCAGTGCACGTTGAGCGAGTTCTTGGTGATGGCGCGGCAGCCCACGTTCAGCACATAGGGCAGACGTTTGCCGACCGCGCCGTACAGCGACTCATGCATGAAGGCCATGCCTTGCGAGGAGGTGAAGTTGACCGCGCGCTGGCCGGTCATGGCCAGACCGGCGGTGACACCGGCGGCGGCGTGTTCGGATTCCGGTTCGATGAAGATCAACGGGCGTCCGGCGGTGTTGACGTGACCGGCGGCGACCGCTTCGGCCCAGTATTCGCCCATCTGCGTGGATGGCGTGATCGGATAGGCACCGGCCCCGTCGGTGGATTCGCGCTCGACCATGATCACGGCGGTGTTGCCGTCGATGGCGTCGCGTACGCCGGGATACTTGAATTCGGTTTGCTGCTCGGCGCCGGTGATGGCGTCCAGCAATTTGAATTGTTTGATCTTGTTCAACATGGGAGTTCTCCTCAAGCTTCTGCCGTGGCGGGCCGGGGTTGGATGCGGATGATCTTGCGGGCAGCACGGCCCTTGTCAGCGCGATTGCCGTCCAGCCAGACGATGGCGCCGGTGGGGCAACGTTCGATGGCATGACGATCCGCCATCGCGTTCTTTGTGTAATCGATCACGGCCAGATTGCGATCGAGTTTGATCAGGCCGGGCGCGGCGTCCATCACGCAACGGCCGCAGGCCGTGCAGGACACTTCGCAGGAGAATTCGGAAGCGCTGGGATCTGCCTGATTCTTGCAGGCCACCCACAGTTGGCGCGATACCGGCTCCAGCGAGAACAGCTGTTTGGGGCAGATGTCCACGCAGTCGCCGCAGGCGGTGCATTTGTCCGGATCGACTTCGGGCAGCCCCTGACGGTTCATGAAGATGGCGCCGAAGTCGCACACATGCGAGCAATCACCCAGACCAAGGCAGCCCCATACGCAGGAGCGTCCGCCGCCGCTGATCACCGATGCTGAGCGGCAGGTGGAATGGCCGACGTAGTTGGCGCTGCTCTTGGCGACGTTGTTACCGCCCGCGCAGGCCAGACGCGCGATGCGCTTTTCTACATTGCCGAGGTCTATGCCGAGCAGGGAGGCGATGCTGATGTTCTGTTGCGGAGGATTAACGGTGCAACGAGCGGGCTCGATGGAGCCGGCAACTACCTGTTCCGCGAAGTTACGGCAGCCGGCGGTGCCGCATGCGCCGCAGTTGGAATGGGGCAGCATCTCTTCGACTTGCTCGATGCGCGGGTCTTCGAACACATACAGGCGCTTGCTGGCGATGGCGAGGAATAAGGCCAGCAGGCCGCCCAAGGCGGCCATAAAGGTTGATGCGAACAACACGGATTGTAGTGTCTGCATGGAGTTCCCCCGGTTGCGCCTGCCTCGTTGGGCAGTTCGCGTTATCACTTTGTGGAGGAAAGGGTAATAAAGTTACAATCATTTACCGAATCAATAATTTCAATTTTAATTATTAGCAAAATAAGTATTAGTTGAGGAGATTGCTATGGCAAAGGACGGACAGGCTTACTACAAAGACAGCAGAATCAAGCAGATGCGTGCATTCTGCGAAGTGGTGCGCAGCGGCAGCGTGACCCAGGCGGCGCAAAAACTGTTTATCAGCCAGCCTTCGGTGACCTTGCAAATTCAGGCGCTGGAACGCGAATTGAACGTCACTTTGTTCGAAAGACGCGGTCCGGTGCTCAAACTTACGCCGGATGGCGAGTCGCTTTATGAGCTGGCCGAGCCGCTGGTGAAGGGGGTGGATGGCCTGCAGGAAAACTTCGCCGCGTTGCACGGGCGACTGGAATCCGGCGAACTGAACATCGGCGCGGGCGAATCCACCATCCTGTATGTATTACCCGAAGCCGTGCGCCGCTTTGTGGCGACCTATCCCGGCATCCATTCCAAACTGCACAACGTGACCGGACGCGACGGTCTGAAGATGCTGCGCGCGGACGAGATCGACTTCGCGGTCGGCTCCATGCTGGAAGTGCCGGACGACATCATCTATGAGCCGGTGGCGATGTTCGATCCGGTGCTGATCACGCCCAAGGGGCATCCGCTCGCCAAGCTGAAGAAAGTCACACTGGAAGATGTGAGTCATTACGGATTGATCCTGCCGCCGCGTCACCTGTCCACCTGGAACATCGTGAAATACGTGTTCCAGCAACACAACCTGACCTTCAAGGTGACGCTGGAGGCGGGCGGCTGGGAAGTGATCAAGAAATATGTCGAGCTGGGCATGGGCATCTCCATCGTCACCGACATCTGTCTCACCGGCAACGAGGATCTGGTGCGTATCCCGCTCATCGACTACTTCCCGCAGCGCGGTTATGGTCTGGTGCTGCGCAAAGGCAAGTTCCTGTCACCGCAGGCGCGGCGCTTTGTCGAACTGTTGCATGAGGTGTACGGAACCGCGCCCAGCACCTGAACATACGATTCAGTCGCTTGACTTAATCGTTTGACTGAAATATCTTGCGCTCCCTGTCCACCGCAGCCGGAGCGAAGTTGAGTCCTTCCAAGAAAACATGTTGCCCCCTGATGAACATGGCGCAGCGCCTGTTGGGTCATGCGCCCAGTTCACAGGAAGAGACGCGCTGGCGCCTGCTGCAGGCGGCGACAGAAGTATTCGCTGAACTCGGATTCAAGGCGGCGACTACGCGCGAGATCGCGCGCCGGGCGGAGGTCAATCTGGCTTCCATCCATTACCATTTCGGCGACAAGGCCGCGCTCTATCGCGAAGTGTTCCGTCTGCCTTTCCTGAATGATTGCAACAGCTTTGCCACCATTGACGTGGCGTCGATCGCGACGCGCGACGCACTGCATGCGCTGTATGTGTGGTTGTTCCCTCCTGAAGCCGAGTCCGATCCGATGCTGCAGCAGTTCATGCGACTGCATGCGCGCGAAGAAGGCGATCCGAGCGGCGTGTTGGGCGACGCCATGGTGCAAGCTTTCCGACCAAATCACGAGAATCTGCTTGCCTTGCTGTGCCGCGAACTGGGGTTGGATGCGCCGGACGACGATGTGGAACGGCTGGCCTTCAGCCTGGTCGGCTTGGCGACGGTCTATCTGCACGGCGGCCGTAGCGCGGTGGAGGCTTTGGCGCCGCAGCTGCTAAAAGGTGTGGCGGCACGCGAAACGATGGTGGAAAGATTGGTGGAACATGCGCTGGTGCTGATCGCCGGTGAAAAGAAAAGACGCACGAAACTGCAAAAGGAAAGTACATGATGAAGACACATCTTCTCGACAACAAATCGCTGGTGGTCAAACTGCTGCTGGCTTCACTGGTGCTGGGCGGCGGCGCGCTCTGGCTGGCAGGCAGCAGCGTGGCGGAAGAAGCGGCAACAATACCCGCAGCGAGCGGTCGTCCGGCATTGACGGTGCGTACCGCTGTATTACAGGAAGATAAATGGTCGGAGACCCTGTCGGCCAACGGCAGCATCCTGCCCTGGCAGGAGGCCATCATCGGATCGCAACTGCAAGGCGTGCGCATCGCCGAAGTAAAAGTGAGCATAGGCGATCAGGTGAAGCGCGGCGAAGTGCTGGCAACTTTGGATAACGCGATCCGCCGTGGTGAAGATGGTTCGCCTCAGGGCAAGATACTGGCACCGGACGACGGTGTGATCTCTGCCGCCAGCGCCAATGTGGGTTCCATGCCGCAGCTTGGGGTCGAACTGTTCCGCCTCATTCGCAAAGGACGTCTGGAATGGCGGGCGGAACTGACGGCGGATGAATTGATGCGCTTGCGACGCGGTATGAAGGCGAGAGTGCTGTTGGTCGGTGGGCGTACGCTGAGCGGTAGCGTGCGCGCCATCTCGCCGTCGGTCGATCCGAGCACACGATATGGCTATGCATTGGTGTCCCTGGACAACAGCAGCGGCGTGATCGCCGGCGCTTTTGCGCGCGGTACTTTTGAAGTTAGCGGCGCACGCAAAATGCGCTGGTTGCCGGCCAGTGCAGTGTTGCAACGCGGTAGCCAGAGCTATGTGCTGGAAGTGGACGCACAAGGTCGCGTGCACGAGCGGGTGGTGCAGGTCGGCCAGCGCAATGGTGCCCGTATCGAGATCGCTCAAGGTTTGAAGCCTGGGGTGCAGGTTGTGGAGAGCGGGGGTGCATTTCTGACCGAGGGTGACCTGGTTCTGGTTGTGAAGGAATAAGCATGAACGTCTCATCCTGGTCCATACGCAATCCGACGCCTGCGATCCTCGCCTTCCTCATGCTCACGCTGATGGGCATCATGGGCTTCAAGGCTATGAAGATCCAGCAGTTCCCGGACATCGACTTGCCTACGGTGACGGTGACGGCGTCTTTGCCCGGTGCTTCGCCGGCGCAGATGGAGACCGAGGTCGCGCGCAAGCTGGAGAATTCGCTGGCCAACACGCAGGGCCTGAAGCACCTCTACACCAAGGTTCAGGATGGCACGGTGACGATCACCGCGGAATTCCGTCTGGAGAAACCGACGCAGGAAGCGGTTGACGATGTGCGCGCCGCGGTGACGCGGGTGCGCGGCGACCTGCCGCGCGATCTGCGCGAGCCGACCGTGGCCAAGGTCGAGCTGGCCGGACTGCCCATCCTGACCTACACCATCGCCTCGCCCAGCATGAGCGAAGAAGAACTGTCGTGGTTCGTCGATAACTCGGTGACCAAGTCGCTGCTGTCGGTGCGCGGGGTGGGTGCGGTGGCGCGTGTGGGCGGCGTGACACGGCAGGTCAGTGTGGAACTCGATCCGGCCAAACTGCTGGCTTTGAATGCGACCGCTTCCGAGGTGTCGCAGCAACTGCGTTTGATCCAGCAGGAAGCTTCCGGCGGGCGCTCGGACATCAGCGGCATGGAGCAATCGGTGCGCACCATCGCCACCGTGCAGTCGGCCGAAGAGATGGCGAAGATCGAAGTGGTGCTGGCGGACGGTCGCCATATCCGGCTCGATCAGGTGGCCACGGTCAGCGACACCATCGCCGAGCGGCGCAGCGCGGCCTTGCTCAACGGACGCGATGTGGTGGGCTTCGAGATCAGCCGCACGCGGGGCTACGGCGAAGTGGATGTGGCGCAGGGCGTGAACGTGGTGCTGGAGAAACTGCGCAGCGAGCATCCAGATATCGAGATCACCGAGGCTTTCAACTTCGTCGATCCGGTGCAGGAGAACTATGAAGGCTCGATGAACCTGCTGTACGAAGGTGCCGTGCTGGCAGTGCTGGTAGTGCTGGCCTTCCTGCGTAACATCCGTGCCACCATCGTGGCGGCGACCGCGCTGCCATTGGCGGTGATCCCTACTTTTGCGGCCATGTACTTCATGGGTTTCTCGATCAACATCGTGACCCTGTTGTCGTTATCACTGGTGGTCGGCGTGCTGGTGGACGATGCCATCGTCGAGATAGAGAACATCATGCGCCATCTGGAGATGGGCAAGACGCCGTACCAGGCAGCGATGGAGGCAGCGGACGAGATCGGGTTGGCGGTGATCGCCACCACCTTCACGCTGATCGCCGTGTTCCTGCCCACCGCGTTCATGAGCGGTGTGCCCGGCAAGTTCTTTGTGCAGTTCGGCTGGACCGCGGCCATCGCGGTGTTCTTCTCGCTGGTGGTGGCGCGGATGCTGACGCCGATGATGTCGGCCTACATCCTGCGTCCGCGCGTGTCGCACGCGCTGCCCGGCTGGATCGTGCTGTACATGAAATGGGCCACGTTCTGTCTCAAACATCGCGTGCTGACTCTGATCGGTGCAGCGGTGTTCTTCTTCGGCTCGTTCGCGCTGGTACCCTTGCTGCCGACCGGCTTCGTGCCGCCGGACGATCTGTCGCAGTCGCAGGTGACGATCACCCTGCCGCCGGGCAGTACCTTTGAACAGACTTACCGCATGGCCGAACGTACCCGCGAGGTGGTTGCGCAGAACCCCTATGTGAAACTGATCTACACCGCGATCGGCGGGGGCAGCGCGGGCGGTGACCCGTTCGCGCCGCAGGGCGCAGCCGATGTGCGCAAGGCGACGCTGACGCTGAACTTCACCCGCCGCCAGGACCGCGATATCACCAAGCAGGAGATCGAGAGCCAGTTGCGCGAGGCTTTGCAGGTTTTGCCGGGCGTGCGCGTCAAGGTCGGACTGGGGGGTTCCAACGACAAGTACATTCTGGTGCTGGCCGGCGAGAACGGCCAGGTTCTGGGTGAGCATGCGCAAAAGGTGATGCGCGAGCTGCGCACCATCCCCGGTATCGGCAACGTCACCTCGACCTCCAGTCTGGTGCGCCCCGAGCTGGTGGTGCGGCCAGACTTTGCGCGGGCGGCCGATCTGGGCGTGACCACGGCGGCCATCGCCGACACACTGCGCATCGCCACGGCGGGCGACTACGACCAGGAGTTGGCCAAGCTCAATCTGGCCGACCGGCAGATACCCGTGGTGGTGAAGTTGCGTCCCGATGCGCGGCAGGATATCGACCTGCTGTCCCGTCTGGTGGTGCCGGGCGCGCGCGGGCCGGTGATGCTGGGCAATGTGGCCGACCTGAGCATCGAGAGCGGCCCTGCCGAGATCGACCGTTACGACCGCATGCGCAACATCAACTTTGAGATCGAACTCAACCAGCAGCCCTTGGGCGAGGTGGAAGCCAGAGCGCTGGCCCTGCCCACCCTGCAGGATCTGCCGCAAGGAGTGAACGTGGCGACGGTGGGCGACGCGGAAGCGATGGGCGAGCTGTTCCAGAGCTTCAGTCTGGCCATGCTGACCGGCGTGCTATGCATCTATATCGTGCTGGTGCTGCTGTTCAAGGACTTCATGCAGCCGACCACCATCCTGGCCGCGCTGGTGCTGTCGGTGCCGGGCGCGTTCCTGGCGCTGTTCATCACGCAGACCGCGCTGTCCATGCCGTCCATGATCGGCTTGATCATGCTGATGGGTATCGCCACCAAGAACTCCATCCTGCTGGTGGAATACGCCATCGTGTCGCGTCGCGAGCGCGGCATGAACCGTGCCGAAGCGCTGCTGGATGCATGCAAGAAACGGGCGCGCCCCATCGTGATGACCACGCTGGCGATGGGTGCCGGCATGCTGCCGGTGGCGCTGGGCATCGGCGTCGACCCCAGCTTCCGCGCACCGATGGCGATCGTGGTGATCGGTGGTCTGATCACATCGACCTTCCTCAGCCTGCTTGTGATCCCGGTGGTGTTCACCTATGTGGACGACGGCATCCAATGGACGCTCAGGATGGTGAACAAGTTGCGGCGTCATACAGCGCCCGCGAGCGAGGCAAACGCAGGTTGAGGGTGATAGGGGGTGTTGTTATACTCCCGCGCGATATGGCCCATCGGACGGCAATACACTGAACAACGAGGAGAGAGAAATGAATGTGGAACAAGCACGCTTCAACATGATCGAGCAACAGATCCGCCCCTGGGACGTACTTGACCCCCGTGTTCTGGAACTGCTGAAGGTGGTTCGCCGCGAGCAGTTCGTGCCGGCAGATAGCAAAGGGCTGGCCTTTGCCGATACCGAGATCGCGCTGGGCCATGATGCGAGCATGTGGCAACCGAAGATCGAAGCGCGCGCAGTGCAGGCTTTGGCTCTGCAGCCAACCGACAGTGTGCTGGAGATCGGTACTGGCAGCGGCCATCTGACTGCCTTGCTGGCCCGCTTGGCAGCACAGGTGACTAGTGTTGAGATCGAGCCGGAACTGAGTACGGTCGCTTCGCGCAACCTGGCTACGCACAATATCGACAATGTCACATTGCAAGTGGGCGATGCCGCTCATAGCTGGGGCGAAGCCGAATACGACGCCATCGTGCTGACCGCCTCGGTGCCCATGGTGCCGGAAGCGTACAAGCAGCAACTGAAGGTCGGCGGCCGCCTGTTCGTTATCGTTGGTGACGCACCGGCGATGCATGCGCAACTGATCACCCGTACCGGAGCCGATACCTTCGAAACCAAGGTATTGTTTGAAACCGTGGTCGCACCACTACGCAACGCAACGCAGCCGGAACGCTTCGTTTTCTGAAGTTAGACTGATCACATACGCTTGCCTCGATCGGGTCAAACATATAATATTAGCCAATTCTAATATTCTAATGGAGTACCACATGAAACCGTCCAGAACCATTTTGAGCGCGATGCTGGCAGTGGCATTTACCGCGCCGGCTTCGGCGGCGGACCTGATCGATATCTATCGTGCCG
>JBDRPZ010000044.1:0-60186 GCA_043826585.1 Pseudomonadota bacterium | reverse complement strand
CTATGTGGAACGCATGATGCAGGCAGAGAAAGAACAGAACACATGACAGACGTTGCACCGATCCACGAGATCATCGAAGAGATACGCGCCGGCCGCATGGTCGTGCTGGTGGACGAGGAAGACCGCGAGAACGAGGGCGACCTGGTGTTCGCCGCCGAGTTCGCCACACCGGAGATGGTCAACTTCATGGCCAAACACGGCCGCGGCCTGATCTGCCTGACCCTGACTCAGCAGCATTGCAAGCAGCTGGATCTGCCACTGATGGTGCGCGAGAACGGCTTGCCGCTGGCGACCAATTTCACGCTCAGTATCGAAGCGGCGACCGGTGTCACCACCGGCATCTCCGCCGCCGACCGTGCTCGCACCATCCTCGCCGCGGCTAACAAGGATGCCAAGCCGCAAGACATCGTGCAGCCGGGACACATCTTCCCGCTGATGGCGCAGAACGGCGGTGTACTGGTGCGCGCCGGCCATACCGAAGCGGGTTGCGATCTGTCGCAACTGGCAGGATTGACGCCGGCCTCGGTGATCTGCGAGATACTGAAGGAAGACGGCGAGATGGCGCGTCTGCCCGACCTGATCCCGTTCGCCAAGCAGCACGGACTGAAGATCGGCACCATCGCCGACCTGATCGAATATCGCGCACACAACGAGACGCTGATCGAGCGTGTGGGCAAGCGTGTCGTGCAGACAGCCTACGGTGAATTCGATCTGTATGCCTATACCGATAAGAGCACGCAGCGCACGCATCTGGCGCTGGCTAAAGGCGACATCCAGCCCGAGTTCGAAACGCTGGTGCGTGTGCACGAGCCGCTGTCGGTGATGGATTTCATGGAACAGGCCAGTTACGAAAAGAGCACCAGCGTGCACGAGGCGCTGAAGAAGATCAGTCAGGCTTCCAGCGGGGTGCTGGTATTGATGCATCAGGACGAGACGTCGCAGACGCTGCTGGACCGCGCGCTGGAGAACCATGCCGAACATCCGGCGAGCAAGTGGGACCCCAAGAGCTACGGTATCGGTGCGCAGATACTGCGCGACATCGGTGTGGGCAAGATGTGTTTGATCGGCACGGCGCGCAAGATGCCGAGCATGGCGGGCTTCGGCCTTGAGATCGTGGGTTATTGTTCTTCCAAGGATACAAAATGAGAGAGATAAAAAAGAATCTGGACGGTACGGGGATGCGCATCGGCATCGTGCAGAGCCGTTTCAATGATGTCGTGTGCGATGGTTTGCTGGCAGCCTGTCATGCGCAACTGCTGAAGAGCGGTGTGGCGGACGACGACATCGTGCTGGCCACCGTGCCCGGCGCGCTGGAGATACCGCTGGTGCTGTGGCAGATGGCCGAGAGCCATGACTACGATGCGCTGATCGCGCTGGGCGCGGTGATCCGCGGCGACACCTATCACTTCGAGATCGTGTCCAACGAATCCGCACGCGGTGTGGGCGAAGTGCAACTGGCGACCGGCATGCCCATCGCCAACGCCATCCTCACTACCGATACCGATGAGCAGGCCGAAGTGCGCATGAGCGTGAAAGGTGCGGAAGCCGCGCTGGTCGCCATCGAGATGGTCAATCTGGCGCGGGAACTGGCATGACCGATACGAAAAAAGTCGCGGTCAGTCCGCGCCACCGCGCGCGCGAACTGGCGTTGCAGGGTATCTATGAATGGAAGATATCCGGCAGCACTGCGACGCAGATCGGCCGCAGCACCGGTGACGACAAAAGTCTGGGACGCTACGACAGCGAGCTGTACCAGCAGCTGTTGCGCGGTGCCATCGCCCAGCATGAAGCGCTCGATGAACAGATCGCGCCGCAACTGGATCGCGCACTGGATGAGTTGAGCCCGGTCGAATATTCGGTGCTGTTGCTTGGCGCATACGAACTGTTCCATCAGCCGGAAGTGCCTTATCGCGTGGTGATCAACGAAGCGGTCGAGCTGGCCAAGACCTTCGGCGGCAGCGACGGTCACAAGTTCGTCAACGGCGTGCTGGACAAGCTGGCAGCGCAAGCGCGCGCGGTCGAAGTCTCGGCCAAATAAGGGCACAGCGTCCTGATGTCGGAATTCGATCTCATCAGGCGTTTCTTCACGCGCCCGACCGCCAACACGATTCTGGGCGTGGGGGATGATGCGGCGCTGATGCGCGTGAATCCCGGCATGGAACTGGCGGTATCCACCGACATGCTGGTGGGCGGCACGCATTTCTATCTCGACACCGATCCGCGTCAACTCGGGCACAAGACGCTGGCGGTGAACCTCTCCGATCTGGCCGCGATGGGCGCGCAACCGCGTTGGGCGACACTGTCCTTGTCGTTGCCGCAAGCACACGACGACTGGCTGCAGGCGTTCAGCGAAGGCTTCTTTGCGCTGGCCGATCAGCACGGCGTAGAACTGGTCGGCGGCGACACCACGCGCGGACCGCTCAACCTGAGCGTGACCATCATGGGCGAAGTGCCGCAGGGAAAAGCCTTACGCCGCAACGGTGCGCAGGTCGGTGACGACATCTGGGTATCCGGTGTACTGGGCGAAGCCGCGTTGGGATTGGCGCATCTTCAGGATCGGGTGAGCCTGCCTGAGGGGGCACGCCAAAACTGTCTCGCTGCCTTGCAGCAACCAATGCCGCGTGTGTCGCTGGGGCTGGCGTTGCGTGACATCGCTCATAGCGCCATCGACGTATCGGACGGTCTGCTGGCCGATCTGAAACACATCCTGGACAGCTCCGCCGTGGCGGCAGAACTGCGTTATGACCGACTGCCCAAGCCGGCCTACTTCGCTTCAAGTAGCGAAGAGGCGGATGAGCTGGCGCAGGATTGCGTGCTCTCCGGCGGCGACGACTATGAGCTGTGTTTCACCGCACCGCTCGCGCGCCGCGAAGAGATTACGGTGATCGCCGACCTGTTGCATCTGCCGTTGACGCGCATCGGCAGCATCGTCTCCGGGCAGGGCTGCAAATTACGCGCCGCGAACGGCAGCGTGATCAAGATCGCCAGGGAGGGTTATGACCACTTCGCATGAAGTCTTGAAAGTCAAACCGGACTGGCGTTTCCTGTTCAGCCATCCGGCGCACATGCTCTCGTTCGGGCTGGGGCTTGGGCTGGTGCCGCGCTCGCCCGGTACGGCGGGAACGCTGCTGGCGTTCCCTTTTTTCTGGTTCATGTCGCCGCGTCTTTCCGACGCGATGTTCATCTTCGTGCTGATCTGGATGTATTTCATCGGCGTGTGGGTGTGCGACATCACCGGCAAGGCACTGGGCGAGGCCGACTTCGGCGGTATCGTGTGGGACGAGGTGGTGGCCTTTTTACTGGTGCTGTTCTTCACACCGGACGGCCTGATCTGGCAATTGCTGGCATTCTCCCTGTTCCGTTTCTTCGATATCGTCAAACCGCAGCCCATCCGCTATTACGACAGCCACTGGCATGGCGGCCTCGGCGTCATGTTCGACGACCTGCTGGCGGCGGGCTATACCCTGTTCTGTCTGGCGATCATCAAAAGCATCCTGATATGAAGTGGTGGTGCGTTCTATTGTGTTGCCTGACTTGGGCGGCGCAGGCGGAGACGTTCGAAGCGTATGTGATCGCCGTGATCGATGGCGATACCGTGCTGGTGCTACGCGACCAGCAAAAACTCAAATTACGTCTGGCCGACATCGATGCGCCTGAGAGGGCACAGCCGTTCGGTCGGCAGTCACTCGAATATCTGAAGTCGCGTGTGAACAAGAAAGTGGTGCAGGTGGAGAGTCGCGCCATCGACCAATACGGGAGTACTGTTGCCACCATCTCACTGGATGGCATCGACCTGAATCAAGAATTGGTGCGTCAGGGGATGGCCTGGGAATATTCATTCCATCACAGCAACAGCGCATTTGTCGCATTACAACTGGAGGCGCAGCAGGCACATCGTGGATTGTGGCGACAGACCGGTACGCAAGCGCCGTGGGATTGGCGCAAGCAACACCCTTCGTACTATCGCCCGCATACGGAAGCAAAGCCCCGCACAGCCTTTGAACCCTATGATCTGGCCTGCGGCAAGAAATCGCGTTGCGCGCAGATGCAGTCTTGCGACGAGGCACATTTCTATCTGACACGCTGCAACGTGACTTCGCTCGACAAGGACGGCGACGGTATCCCGTGTCCCCAGTTATGCATCCCGACGCAATGAAACAACTATCCGCCATCGCCCAGCGCCGCCTCGCGCGCATCCAGCAACTCACCAGTATCGAATATCCTGCCGATCTGCCGGTGGTGGCGCGCTGCGAGGAGCTGGCCCAAGCCATAGAGAAAAATCAGGTGGTCATCGTCTGCGGCGAGACAGGCTCCGGCAAGACTACACAGCTGCCCAAGATCTGTTTGAGTATCGGACGCGGTGTGAACGGTGTTATCGGCCATACACAACCGCGCAGAGTCGCGGCACGTTCCGTGGCGGCGCGCATCGCACAAGAATTGAAATCAGAGTTGGGCGGGCTGGTCGGCTACAAGGTGCGTTTCAACGACCGAGTGTCGCCGGATTCCGCCATCAAGTTGATGACAGACGGCATCCTGCTGGCCGAGATCCACAGCGACCCGCTGCTCAAACAGTACGACACACTGATCATCGATGAAGCGCATGAGCGCTCGCTGAACATCGATTTCCTGCTCGGCTACTTCAAGCAACTGCTGTCGAAGCGTCCCGACCTGAAACTCATCATCACTTCCGCCACGCTGGATGCGGAGCGTTTCTCCAAACACTTCTCGGGTGCACCGGTGCTGCAAGTCTCCGGCCGCACCTATCCAGTCGAGATACGCTACCGCCCGCCGCAAAAAGACGAAGAAGGCGAGATGCAGGATGTGCCGCAGGCCATCTGTGCTGCACTGGATGAACTGAGCATAGGCGGTCTGCGCGGCGACGTGCTGGTGTTTCTGCCCGGCGAGCGCGAGATACGCGAAGCCGCCGAAGCGCTGCGCAAGCATCAGCACAAAGGCATAGAGATATTGCCGCTGTTCTCGCGGTTATCGACAGCGGAACAGGATCGCGTGTTCAAGGTTGGCAACCAGCGTCGTGTGGTGCTGGCGACCAACGTCGCTGAGACCTCGCTGACCGTGCCCAACATCGGCTACGTGATCGACACCGGCGTGGCGCGCATCAACCGCTACAGCATCCGTCAGAAGGTGGAGCAACTGCACATCGAGAAGATCGCGCGCTCGGCTGCCGATCAGCGTGCCGGTCGTTGTGGTCGTGTGATGAGCGGCATCTGCATCCGTCTGTATGACGAAGAGGAATTCACGCAGCGTGCCGAGTTCACCGACCCGGAGATATTCCGCGTCTCGCTGGCCACCGTCATCCTGCGCATGAGTGCGCTGGGGCTGGGTGATGTGGCGGACTTCCCGTTCATCGAGCCGCCTGGCTCGCGCGCCATCGCCGATGGTTACCAGTTGTTACACGAACTGAATGCCATCGACGAACAACGACAGTTGACCAAGCTCGGTCACGAACTGGCCAAGCTGCCCCTCGACCCCAAGGTCGCGCGTCTGCTGCTGGCGGGCAAGCAATACCAGTGTCTGACCGAGATCATCATCATCGCCAGTGCACTTGCACTGCAGGACCCGCGTGACCGTCCGGCAGAACGCCGCGAAGCCGCCGATGCCGCGCACCAGCGTTTCATCGACGAGCGTTCCGACTTCCTTGCCTACCTGAAACTATGGGCTTGGTTCAAGAAAGGCGTGCAGCACAAGAAGAGCAACAAGCAGTGGGCGAACGAATGTCGCAGTCACTTCCTGTCGCCGCTGCGTCTGCGCGAGTGGCACGAGCTGCACCAGCAACTGCATGCGCAGATGTCCGAGATGAACATGCGTTTCAACGAACAGCCTGCCAGTTACGAGCAGATCCACAAGGCATTGCTCACCGGTCTGATCGGCAACATCGGCACGCGCGCGGTGAACGAGCCGCACTACCTCGGCGCGCGCGAAACGAAGTTCTTCATCGCGCCCAATTCCGTGCTGGCGAAGAAGGGCGCGAAATGGGTGCTGGCCGCGGAACTGGTGGAGACCACGCGCTTGTATGCACGCTGTGTGGCGCGCATCGAACCGCAATGGCTGGAGGAAGTCGGCGACCACCTGTTGAAGCGCAGCTATTTCGATCCGCACTGGGAGAAGAAAGCGGCGCAGGTCGCTGCATGGGAGCGCAGCACTTTGTTCGGTCTGCTCATCAATCCCAAGAAGCGCGTGCACTATGGTCCGATGGACCCCGAGGAGTCGCGCGCGGTATTCATCCGCACCGCGCTGGTGGAAGGCGAGTTCAATACGCAGGCGCCGTTCTTCGCGCACAACCAGAAACTCATCGCCGACATCGAAGCGCTGGAACACAAATCGCGCCGCCCCGATGTGCTGGTGGACGATGAACTGATCTTTGCCTTCTACGATGCGCGCATCCCGTCCGGTATGCACAACGGTGCGGATTTCGAGAAGTGGCGCAAGGAAGCTGAGCGCGAACAGCCCAAGCTGTTGTACTTGAAAAAAGACGACCTGATGCGACACGAGGCGGCCGGCATCACCACCGAGCATTTCCCGCCGCAGTTGCAAATGAACAACGTGAGCTACGCACTGGCCTACAACTTCGCACCGGGCAAGAACGACGACGGCGTGACACTGACCGTGCCGCAGGCACTGATCAACCAGGTGCAGCCCGCGCGCTGCGAATGGCTGGTACCGGGCATTCTGGCGGAGAAGGTGGCGCAACTGCTGAAGTCGCTGCCGCAGAAACTGCGCCGTCATTGCGTGCCGGTGCCGGAGTTTGCCGCCGCGTTCTGTGCGGCAGTGAAGCCGTCGGATGTTTCGTTGCTGCAAGCCATCGCACGTTACATGCGGGAACAGAAACAGGTCGATGTGCCGCTGGATGCGTTCCGTCTGGAACAACTGCCGCCGCATCTGCTGATGAACTTCCGCGTCATCGATGAACACGGAAGACAGCTCGGCATGGGGCGCAACTTTATGCAGCTGCGCGGCGAGTGGGCGCCCAAGACGGCGCAGGTCGCCAGCGCACCGGTGAAACAGGCGCAGGCTGCGGTTACAAGCAACAAGGAACGCTATACCGCTTGGACCTTTGGCGACTTCGCCGAGACTTCGCAGGTGCCGCGCGCGGGACAGCAGGTGACGGTGTTCAATGCGCTGCACGACGAGGGCGACGCGGTGACGCTACAGGCTTTCGACACAGCCGACGAGGCGCAGGAAGTGCATCGTGGCGGTTTGCGTCGTCTGTTCATGCTGGCGTTGAAAGAACAGGTGAAGTTCCTGGAGAAGAACCTGCCCGACCTGCAGAAGATGGCGATGCTGTTCCTGCCCTTTGGCAGTCAGCAGGATCTGCAGCAGCAGATCCTTTCCGTGACCTTCGACCGCTGCTGTCTGAACGACCCGCTGCCGGATGACGAGAAATCTTTCAACGCGCGCTGCAAGGATGCCAAGTCGCGCCTCAATCTGGTGGGGCAGGAGATCGCACGTCTGGTTGGCACGGTACTGAGCGAGCATCAAGCTTTGCAAAAAGCGCTGCCCGGCTTCAAGGCGCACGCCCAGGTGCAGCAGGACATCCGTCAGCAATTGGAAACCCTGCTCGGCAAAGGCTGGATCGCCCGCACCCCCTACGAGCGCATGCAGCACATGCCGCGCTACCTGAAGGGGATCAACGTGCGGCTGGAGAAGCTGCGCAGCAACCCGGCGCGCGACGCCACCAATCTGTCGCAACTGCAGCCCTTGCTACAGCAATGGCAACGCCGTCTGCAAGCCCAGCAGGGCGCACGCGACGAACGGCTGGAGGATTTCGGCTGGATGTTGCAGGAACTGCGCGTGTCGCTGTTCGCGCAGGAATTGAAGACGCCGGTGATCGTGTCGGCGAAACGTTTGCAGAAGGTATTGGACAGCCTGAACGGGTAGAATGCGCACCAGATAACGGTGCCGGAAAGTCTGAAGATGTCGAACAAGAAAGTGGATGTGTTGCTGGTCGGGGCGGGCGTGATGAGCGCGACGCTGGGGAAACTGCTAGCGCAGCTCGATCCCTCCCTCAAGATCATGATGGTGGAACGCCTTTCCAAGGTGGGCAGCGAGAGTTCGCACGGGCTGAACAATGCAGGTACCGGACATGCCGGTTATTGCGAGCTGAACTACACGCCGCAGCAGGCGGACGGTAGCGTGAACATCAAGCGCGCACTGGAGATCAATGCGGCATACGAGGTGTCGTTGCAGTTCTGGTCGTATCTGGTCGATCAGGGGCTGTTGCCGACACCGGAGAAGTTCATCAATCCTGTCTATCACCAGAGTTTCGTGCGCGGTGCGGAGAATGTCGATTTCCTGCGTAAGCGTTATGAGGCACTGCATAAACATCATCTGTTCGAAGAGATGGAATTCAGCGACGACCCTGCGGTGTTGCGCGAGTGGATGCCGCTGGTGATGCAGGGGCGCGAGGGCAAGGAGCCGGTGGCGGCGACGCAGGTGAAACACGGCACCGATGTGGACTTCGGTTTCCTGACGCGCAAACTGGTAAGGGCGCTACTCAAACTGCCCAATTTCGAACTGAAACTGAACAACACCATCTCCGGCCTCAAGCAACATGAAGACGGGCGCTGGCATGTGCGCGTGAAAGACACCCACGACGACAAGACGCGCACCATCGAGGCGGGTTTCGTGTTCCTCGGTGCTGGCGGCGGAGCTTTGCCGCTGCTGCAGAAGTCCGGCATCCCCGAGGCGAAAGGCTATGGCGGTTTCCCCGTCAGCGGTCAGTGGCTGATCTGCCACGATCCGAAGATCGTGCGCCAGCATACGACCAAGGTGTACGGCAAGGCGGCCGTGGGCGCGCCGCCGATGTCGGTGCCGCATCTGGATGCGCGCATCCTGGGCGGCGAGTCGGTGCTGTTGTTCGGGCCGTTCGCCAGCATAACCACCAAGTTCCTCAAGGAAGGTTCGATCTTCGACCTGTTCGGTTCGCTCAAGTCGGGCAACTTCAAACCCATGCTGTCGGTGGCACGCGACAACCTGCCGCTGATGCGTTACCTGATCGGCGAGGCGCTGAAATCGCACAAGGACCGGGTTGATGCGCTACGCGATTTCTTCGGCAATGCGCGCGAGAACGGTTGGGAACTGGCCTCAGCCGGGCAGCGTGTGCAGATCATCAAGAACTGCGATACCAAAGGCGGCAAGCTGGAATTCGGCACCGAGATCGTGACGGCCAAGGACGGTACGCTGGCGACCTTACTGGGTGCTTCGCCAGGTGCATCGACCTCGGTGCAGGCGATGATAGAAGTGATCGAGCGCTGTTTCAAAGCGCGCATGAAGAGCGCAGAATGGCAAAGCAAGATGCGGGAGATGATCCCGTCCTACGGTGCGTCGCTGGATGATGATGTGCCGTTGTTGCATGCAGTACGCAAGCGCACGCTGGAGACTTTGCGGTTGGAGCGCAAGGGCTAGACGGCGTGTGATCCACCCGGTGAGGGGAGCCAGAATAGCGAGGGCAGTATGGACAAGCTGATACGCGAAGCCGCATTGAAATACCATCGCCAATCCCCTGCGGGCAAGATCACCGTGCAGGCCAGCAAGCCGCTGCACACGGCGCGCGATCTGGCGCTGGCCTATTCGCCCGGCGTGGCGGCGGCCTGCGAAGAGATCGTGCGCGACCCGGGCGAAGTGCGCAGCCTCACCGCACGCGGCAATCTGGTCGCCGTCATCAGCAATGGCACGGCGGTGCTGGGGCTGGGCAACATCGGCCCGCTGGCATCCAAACCGGTGATGGAAGGCAAGGCCGTGCTGTTCAAGAAATTCGCCGGTATCGATGTGTTCGACATCGAGATCGCCGAGAACGACCCGGACAAACTGGTCGACATCATCGCCGCGCTGGAACCCACCTTCGGCGGTATCAATCTGGAAGATATCAAAGCGCCCGAGTGTTTCTACATCGAGCGCAAACTGCGCGAGCGCATGCACATCCCGGTATTCCACGACGACCAGCACGGTACGGCGATCATCGTCGGCGCTGCGCTGCTGAACGGTCTGCGGGTGGTCGGCAAGAACATTGAGGACATCAAGCTGGTGGCGAGCGGTGCGGGCGCGGCGGCGCTGGCCTGTCTGGATATGCTGGTGAGTCTGGGTGTGCGCATGGAGAACATCACCGTCACCGACATCAAGGGGGTGGTCTACCAGGGGCGCAGCGAGGAGATGGATGACAACAAGGCGCGCTATGCGCGCGACATCCCGCAGCGCAAACTGGCGGAGGTCATCGCGGGTGCGGATGTGTTCCTCGGCCTGTCGGCGGGCGGTGTGCTCAAGCCGGAAATGGTGCAGCAGATGGCTGCTCGACCGCTGATCTTCGCGCTGGCCAATCCTGCGCCCGAGATATTGCCTGCCGTGGCGTTGGAAGTAAGGCCGGATGCCATTCTGGCGACTGGCCGTTCCGACTATCCGAACCAGGTGAACAACGTGCTGTGTTTCCCCTACATCTTCCGCGGTGCGCTGGATGTGGGCGCGACGGCGATCAACGAGGCGATGAAGCTGGCGGCCGTGCGCGCCATCGCAGAACTGGCACGGGCCGAGCAGTCGGATGAAGTGGCGGCGGTGTATGGCGACGAGAGCCTGAGCTTCGGCGAGCAGTATCTGATACCTAAACCGTTCGATCCGCGGCTGATCTACAAGGTCGCACCGGCGGTGGCACAGGCGGCGATGGACAGCGGCGTGGCGACGCGTCCCATACCCGATATGCGCGCCTATATCGAACATCTGTCCGGTTTCGTGTATCACTCGACTTTGTTGATGAAGCCGGTATTCGATTTGGCGAAGAAGACTAGGCATCGGCTGGTCTATGCGGAAGGCGAAGACGAGCGCGTGCTGCATGCGGTGCAGACCGTGGTGGACGAGGGGCTGGCGCAGCCGATTCTGGTGGGACGTCCGGATGTGGTCGCCACGCGCATCGAGCGGTTGGGGCTGCGCATCCGTCCCGGTCAGGATTTCGAGTTGGTCGATCCGAACGATGACCCGCGTTATCGCGAATACTGGATGGAGTACCACCGCCTGCGCGCGCGCGACGGCGTGACGCCGGAGGTAGCCAAGCGCGAGATGCACCGGCGCAGCACGCTGATCGCGGCGATGCTGGTGCACATGGGCGCGGCCGATGCGATGCTGTGCGGCACGGTGGACCAACCGCTCTACCACCTGCGCTTCATCGATGAGGTGATCGGCCATCGTCCCGGCAGCAGCGTGTACGGCGCGATGAACATCCTGCTGTTGCCCAAACACACGCTCTTCATCTGCGATACGCATGTGAACCTCGATCCGACTGCCGAGCAGCTGGCGGAGTTGACGATGCTGGCGGCGGAAGAGGTGAGCTACTTCGGACTGACGCCGAAAGTCGCTCTGTTGTCGCATTCCAACTTCGGCAGCCACGACGATGCCTCGGCACGCAAGATGGCGCGGACCCGTGCATTGCTGTCGCAGTTGGCACCGGAACTGGAAGTGGAGGGAGAGATGCACGGTGATGCGGCGCTGTCGGAAAGCATGCGCGAGCAGTTGTTCCCCGACGCGCAACTGAAGGGGCAAGCCAATCTATTGGTAATGCCCAATCTGGATGCGGCTAATATCGCCTACAATCTGCTCAAGATGACTGCGGGCGATGGCATCACCATCGGCAGCATCCTGTTGGGCGCAGACAAATCTGCACATATTCTGACAGCGACAGCGACCACGCGTCGTATCGTGAACATGAGTGCGCTGGCGGTTGCCGGCGTGAAAACCAGGAGTGAGTAATGGATAAACAGGAAATCGAACTGCTTAGTAAAGAAGTTGAGATGTTGATGGCAGAGCGCAATCGGCTGCTCAGAGTGGTGGGCGCCGCGGCTGTGCTGGTGGCGAACGCGGATGCGATGCGTTTGCAGCCGCAGGCGGTGGATGCCGCCGAGATGCTTTCCGAGATGCTCAACGCGCTCCCCGAGGAGACCTTGCAGGATGCTCTGGAATCTGTGAAGGCACATTCGGCAGCTTGAACGTATGCATAAGGAGAAGGTCGGACTGATCCTCACCGGTGGTGGTGCGCGTGCGGCTTATCAGGTCGGCGTGCTGAAAGCCATCGCCGAATTTCTGCCTTACCGGGCAAAGATCCCCTTTAAAGTTATCAGTGGTACGTCGGCGGGTGCGCTCAATGCGGTCACGCTGGCAGTGAATGCGCGACATTTTCGCAAGGGGGTGCGCTACCTGCTGAATATCTGGAACAATGCCCATGTGACTGACATCTACAGGGCCGATGCGCTTGGGGTGTTTAGCAACAGCTTGCGTTGGGTGTTCGGTCTGTTCTTGAGTGTGCTGGGCAGCAATTGGCTCAATCGCGTCTCCTTGCTGGATAACAGCCCGTTGCGCACGTTTCTGGAACGCACCCTGCCATGTGAATTGATCCAGCGCCATATCGATGACGGGCTGGTGCATGCGGTGAGTATCACCGCATCAGGCTATGGTTCCGGCCACTCCGTGACTTTTTATCAAGGGGTGCCGGACATCAAACCATGGAAGCGCACCCGGCGCGTCGGTGTGCCGACCCAGATCGATCTTCAGCATCTTATGGCTTCGGCCGCCATCCCCTTCATGTTTCCAGCAGTGCATGTGAATCGCGAGTTCTTTGGCGATGGGTCGGTGCGACAGATCGCTCCTATCAGTTCCGCGCTGCATCTGGGGGCGGAGCGCGTGCTGGTGGTCGGAGTCGGGCATAGTGCGACCGACGAGGATGAAAAGCGTACCAAGATCGAACACTATCCAACGCTGGCGGAGATCGCCGGACATGCGCTGGATAGCATCTTCATCGACGGGCTGGAAGTCGATCTGGAGCGTTTGCAGAGTATCAACAGGACGCTGGATGCGATTCCGGAGGAACTGCACAAGACTCTCCATCTGCGCCATGTCGAGGCGTTGGTCATCTCACCCAGCCAGCCGCTGGAGAAGGTCGCCGAGCGTTATATCCGCAACCTGCCATGGACCATACGACTGCTATTGCGTCTGGCCGGTGTGATGCGTGGCAGCGGTGCGAATCTTGTGAGTTATCTGTTGTTCGACAAGCACTACTGCCGTGCTTTGATAGAGCTGGGTTATCAGGATGCGCTTCAGCGGCGTGAAGAGATCGTGGCGTTCCTTGAGCAAGGCGGTACGCCTTCATGTATCGATCTGGCGCAATGAGCATTGCCCGTAACGCAACTCCCAGACCGCTGACTTTCGCCTTGCTTCGATCTTTGGCGGACGGCGAATTCCATTCCGGTGAGGAGATGGCGCAGCAGCTGGAGATCTCCCGCGCCAGCGTGCACAACGCTTTGCAGGATGTGGCGCAATACGGTGTCAAGTTGCACAGTGTGCGCGGGCGCGGTTATCAGCTTGCACAACCTTTGTGCTGGCTGGACAAAGATCGGATATTTGCTGACGTCGGGGATGCGCGCTCGGCGCTCAATCTTGAGATCCTTGAACACGCGACGTCGAGCAATGCATTGCTGCTGCAAGCCGCATCACGGGGTGCACCCGGCGGCAGCGTGCTGGCGGTGGAGTGGCAGAGCGCGGGACGCGGACGTTTGGGGCGAACCTGGCATGCAGGACTGGGCGGTGCGCTGACCTTTTCAATTTTGTGGCGTTTTGAATGCGGCCTGGCCGCCTTATCGGGTTTGAGTCTGGCTGTGGGTGTCGCCATGATGCGTGCATTGCGAGAGCTGGGCGTCAATGACGCCGGATTGAAGTGGCCGAATGACGTGATGCTGCCTGCGGGCAAGCTGGCCGGTATCCTGTTGGAAGCGCAGGGTGATATGTTGGGCCCCAGTGCGGTGGTGATCGGTATAGGACTGAATCTGGCTGCACCGTCGGACGCGAGCAAGATCGGGCAGGCCGCGGGTGACTTGTCGGCTTGCGGAATTCCACTCAGCCAGCGCAACAAGGTGTTGGGCGTGCTGCTCAAGCATATGGTGACCGTGTTGCGCGAGTTCTCGGCGAACGGTTTCACTGCCTTGCATAAGGAATGGGAACGCGCACACATATATGACCGGCGTCCCATTGAGATGTTAATGCCGGACGGCCAGCGCATCGAAGGTATCGCACTGGGCGTGACGGCTGAAGGGGCATTGCGCGTGGAAACCGCTGAAGGCTTGCGCGAGTTCCATTCCGGCGAAGTCAGCCTGAGGGGGAGATAGTATGCTGTTGCTGGATATCGGGAACAGTCGATGCAAATGGGCGCTGGTGGAGAACGGCGTCTGGCTATGTCAGGGCGTATTGGAGAATAGCGAGCTGCAACGCTTGCCGACTGTGATCGGCGAGATTCCGGCGTCTGCTCGTGTGATGGTGTCCCACGTCGCTGGCGAAGCCGTCGCAGCCCAGTTGCGTGACTACCTCGCTGCTATGCACTGCGATCCGACGTTCATTCAAGCCGAAGTCGAGCGCTGCGGGGTTCGCAACGGCTATCGCACGCCACAACAACTGGGCAGTGATCGCTGGGCAGCGCTGATCGCGGCGCATCATCGAGTCGTCGGCGCCTGTCTGGTCGTCAATTGCGGTACAGCGACGACCATCGATGCGCTATCCGCAGAAGGGGAGTTCCTTGGCGGCTTGATACTGCCGGGACTGTCGCTTATGTTGAGCAGCCTCAGTGCCAATACGGCACGACTGACAGAGCAGGCAGGTAGCTTGCTCGACTTCCCGCGTGATACTGCCGATGCCATGCTGAGCGGGGCAGTGCGGGCGACGCAGGGTGCGATCTTGCGGCAGCTCGATCTGCTGCAGCAGCGCGCAGGCGCGGTGCGCTGCCTGCTGAGTGGCGGGGCGTCGAGTATGGTGATGCAAGCGTTGCCGGTGCAGATCGAATATGACGAGCATTTGGTATTGCACGGACTGCAGATATTGGGAGAAAGTGAAGCATGAGCAAGAAATGGGTATGGGGGCTGTTGCTGGCCAATGCACTGTTATTTTCATGGATACGCTGGGGAGGCATGTTGACGGCCGATCCGGATGCATTGGCAGCTCAGGCCGAATTGCATGCAGACAAGGTCGTATTGCTGAATGAAGTGCCATCCGCCGATACAGCGCCATCGTCGCCGGTTGTGGTGTCGGAGCCTGCACCTGCAGCAGCCTCAACGGTGGAAGCCGCAGAACCGGCTCCAGCCCCACGTTTGAGTGATGAGTTGTCCAACCCGCCCAAGATCAGGCAATGCCTGTTCTGGGGGGAATTCTCCGGCAGTGGTTTGGCCGATGCCCGGAAGAAGTTGTCTGCACTTGATCTTGGTACTCGGTTGCAGACCCGCACAATAGAACATGCCAGTGGATTCTGGGTGTATATGCCCCCGCTGAGGAATCAGGCTGCGGTGCGCCGCAAGATCGGGCAGTTGAAGGCGCTGGGCGTGAATGACTATTTTGTGGTGCAGGAAGGGGAATGGCAGCGCGCTATCTCGTTGGGTGTTTTTCGCACGGAGCAAGCGGCGGAGAATTTTCTTGCCAGCTTGCGCAAACAGGGGGTACGCACTGCCAAAGTGGGGGAGCGAAAGAGCAAACTCAGGTTCACGCAGTTCGTGATTTCGGATGCCGAGGCGCAGATCGAGTCGAAAGTTCGCGGTTTTCTGAAGGAATTTCCGGATAGTGAGCTGAAAATGTCAGACTGCAATTGACAGGGGGCCGCTAAATCAGCAAAATGCCGCCCTCTTTTTGGCAACGCAACATTCAATGCCGGAAAAGTTGACGGTGATATAGCTCAGTTGGTTAGAGCACAGCACTCATAATGCTGGGGTCGGTGGTTCAAATCCACCTATCACCACCAGATAAAAAAAACTCCAGCCGAAGCTGGAGTTTTTCATTTGCGGAGTACTACTTGATTACTCTGCGTCGGTGAACAGTTGCTTCAGCATCCACAGTGAGAAGCCGACTGCCAGGATTGCGGTGCCGACGGAAGCGATATCTGCGATAAAAGACATAATTACCCTCCTGATGAAAGTTGAACATATCAACAAAAACTACAGGGGCAATGCTAGCACAAACTATGTGACTGACAAGTATTTTGTGTATAGAAGAATAAGCCCGGCGTATGTATACGCAGGCATGTTAAGGATAGATATGTGATTTTTATAGACTGGGCCGTTTGACCCAGTCAGGGCTGAAGCAGCTTACTCTTTGGCGAGCAGTTGCATCACCATCCAGACGGAGAAGCCAACGGCGAAAATTGCGACACCAATAGAGGCGAAATCTGCGATGAACGACATGTGTTATTCCTTTCCCTGAATAATAATGTGGCTGCAATACGAAACATTCGCATTGGTCAAAGCCGAAGCGATTATATTAGTGAATTAGTCAGGAATAGACTTTGTTTGAAAAGGCTGTTCTATCAAAGGTTATTGAGGTAATTAATACTGAAATTTAGGTGAGAGATTTTGAAGAAACTGTATATCAAGACCTATGGCTGCCAGATGAACGAGTACGACTCGGACAAGATGGTGGATGTGCTGCTGGCCGGTGCGGAGCTGGAGCAGACCGACAGGCAGGAAGAGGCGGACATCATCCTTTTCAACACCTGCTCCATTCGCGAGAAGGCTGAGAACAAAGTGTTCTCAGATCTGGGGCGCGCTCGTGCGTTGAAGAAAACGAATCCAAACTTGCTGATCGGTGTCGGCGGTTGTGTGGCGAGTCAGGAAGGCGATGCCATCGTCAAGCGCGCGCCATATGTCGATGTGGTGTTCGGTCCGCAGACGTTGCATCGTCTGCCCGAGTTGATCAAAGAACGTATTTCGACCGGCAAGGCACAGATCGATGTCAGCTTCCCCGAGATCGAAAAGTTCGATCATCTGCCCGCCTCACAAACCTCTCATGGCACGGCATTCGTTTCCATCATGGAAGGCTGCAGCAAGTACTGCACTTTTTGCGTGGTGCCGTTCACGCGCGGCGAGGAAGTATCACGACCGTTCGAAGATGTGATGCGAGAAGTGGAGAAATTGATCGCGCAGGGAGTAGGTGAGATCACGTTGTTGGGGCAGAACGTGAATGCATATCAAGGCATGACAGACGATGGCGATACGGTGGACTTCGCCTTCCTGTTGCGTGCGATCGCTGCACTGGATGACATTCAGCGCCTGCGCTACACCACTTCGCATCCACGCGAGATGTCGCAACGCATCATCGACGTCTATGCGGATACGCCCAAGCTGGTGAGTCATCTGCATCTGCCGGTGCAGTCCGGCTCGGATCGCGTGCTGGCAGCGATGAAGCGCGGCTACACTGCGCTGGAATATAAGTCCGTCGTGCGCAGGTTGCGTGCCGCGCGTCCCGACATCGCTATCGCTTCCGACTTCATCGTCGGTTTTCCAGGCGAGACCGATGCGGATTTTGAAGCAACCATGAAGCTGATCGAAGATGTCGGTTTCGATGCAAGCTACAGCTTCGTGTTCAGTCCGCGCCCCGGTACACCCGCAGCAGAGATGAAGGATGACACGCCGGATGAAGTAAAGATGGAGCGTCTACATCGTTTGCAAGCGCGCATCAGCGAGTTGGAGCACGAATATAGCCAGCGCATGGTGGATACCGTGCAGCGCGTGGTGGTGGAGAGTATTTCCAAAAAGAACGCAGGTGAATTGGCAGGACGCACCGAGAACAATCGCGTGGTGAACTTCGTGGGTTCGCCGGGCATGTTGGGACGTTATCTGAATGTGCGTATTACTGCTGTTTCCAACCATACACTGCGCGGCGAAGTGGTCGAGGCCGCATGACTGATTTACACAAACTCTCGCTGTCGGTGCAATACGCCAGCGACGCAAGGCAGCTACCGACACGACAACAGTTCCGTCGCTGGGTGAAGGTGGCACTGGAGCAGGATATACAGATGGCCTTGCGCATCGTGGATGAGGCCGAAGGTCGTGCACTGAATGAAAGTTTCCGTGGTAAGGATTACGCCACCAATGTGTTGACATTCGTCTATGACGATACCGAGCCTTTGTATGGCGATGTGGTCATCTGTGCGCCGGTGGTGGCACGCGAAGCAAAAGAGCAGGGCAAAGACCTGCTTGCGCATTATGCGCACTTGACCCTGCATGCCGCCTTGCACCTGCAAGGCTATGATCATGAAAAAGAAAAAGATGCCGAGCAGATGGAAGCGCGGGAGACTGCGCTGATGCTCAAATTGCGGTATCCTCCGCCCTATCTTGTTAGTCAGTAGTCAGGTAATGGACGGTTCAGACAGTAGCAGTAGTAAACCCACCTTGTTAGAGCGGCTCTCCACGATGTTGTTGCGTGAGCCGGAAGATCGCGAACAACTCATCGCTTTGTTATACAGTGCCTTCCAGCGCAACCTGCTGGATGCCGACGCACTTTCCATGATGGAGGGCGTCATTCAGGTGTCGGAGCGGCAAGTGCGCGAGATCATGATCCCGCGTGCTCAGATGGATGTCATCGACATCCGTCAGCCACCCGAGCCATTCATTCCTTTCGTTGTAGAGCGTGCGCATTCTCGCTTCCCTGTCGTCGAAGGCGATAAGGACAACATCATCGGTATCCTGCTGGCCAAGGACTTGTTGCGCTATTACGCCGGTGAAGAGTTCAATGTGCGCGACATGCTGCGCCCCGCCGTGTTCGTGCCCGAATCGAAACGCCTCAATGTGCTGCTGCGCGACTTCCGCAGCAACCACAACCATCTCGCGCTGGTAGTGGACGAATATGGCGGCGTGTGCGGCATGGCCACCATCGAAGACGTGCTGGAGCAGATCGTGGGCGATATATCCGACGAATACGATTTCGATGAAGATGAAGACAACATCATCCGTCAGGACGAGACTCACTGGCGTGTCAAAGCCGACACCGAGATCGAGGATTTCAACGAAGAGGCGGGCTCGGAATTCAGCGACGAAGAATACGACACAGTCGGCGGGCTTGTACTCAAGGCCGCCGGTCAATTGCCCAAGCGCGGTAGCACGTTTGTGATCGACGGCTGGCAATTCACCGTGTTGCATGCCGACAGCCGCCGCTTGTATTCCTTGTTGGTGGAGAAAGCGTCAGAAGAGCAGGCTGCTGCAGCGGCTTCCTAGAACTTCTCACTCTCGCGCAAATACCGCCACTGTCCCATCGGCAACTTCTCCAGCTTCACATTGCCGATGCGCACGCGTTTCAGGCCAGTCACTTTCAAGCCGACCAGTTCGCACATGCGGCGGATCTGGCGCTTCTTTCCTTCCTTGAGGATGAACTTCAATTGGTCGTCGTTCTGCCAGGTGACTTTCGCGGGCTTCAGCTTCTTGCCGTCCAGCGATAATCCGAAGTTGAGTTTCTCCAGTCCGTCTGCGGCGATGCGGCCGGAGACGCGCACGAGGTACTCTTTTTCGATGTCGGAGTCTTCGCCTATGAGTTGCTTGGCGATGCGGCCATCCTGCGTCAGCACCAGCAGGGCGCTGGCGGCGAGGTCGAGGCGTCCGGCGGGGACGAGGCTCTTCAGGTGGCGCGGTTCGAAGCGTTGTGATGACGGATCGAGTTTCCAGTGCTTTTCCGGTTTCACTAGCACGATAGCGGGTTGGTAGCCGTCCTCGGCTTGGCCGGAGACATAGCCCACCGGCTTGTGCAGGATCACGGTCGCAAGATCCTGCTGCTGTGATTGCGCAGCTTTTTTCAGTGTGATCTTTTGCGTCGGCAATATTTTGCTGCCGAGTTCGCTGACCACTTCGCCGTCTACCAGCACCCAGCCTTTGGCGATGTAATCGTCCGCTTCGCGGCGCGAGCAGAGTCCTTGTTCGGACATCAATTTTGAGAGTCTTATCTTTTCCATGTTCAACCTATAGCCGGGAACAGGCCGCGCAGGCCGCCCGCGATGAATTCGACCGCGATGGCGGCCAGCAACAAGCCCATCAGTCGGGTGACGATAGTGCTGCCGATCTTGCCCAGACGTTGCGAGACCCAAGGGGCGGCAAGGAAGGTCAGCCATACGGTCAGACCCAAAGCGATGAGTACCAGCGTCATCATGCCGTAATGGCCGGCGCTATCTGCCTTGTGGGCGTCGACGATCACCGCGCTGATCGCGCCGGGTCCGGCCAGCAGTGGTGTGGACAATGGCACGATGGCGATGGACTGTGTCGAATCGGTGTCGGTGTTGTCATCGGGTGTCGGTGGTGCCTTGTGACCGACCAGCATGTTGATTGCCATCAGCAGCAACAGGATGCCGCCCGCGGTACGGAAAGAATGGATGCTGATGCCGAAGAACGACAGGATGGCTTCGCCCAGCAATAACGCTGCGAGCAGAATGCCGAACATCGTGACCGATGCGATGCGTCCCACGCGTTCCCGCCTCTGGTCGCTCATGCCCGCGGTGAATGCGATGATGAGCGGGATGATGCCGACCGGATCGATGATCGCGAACAGGCTGATGAATATCTTGGTGTATGCGGTGAATTCCAGCATGGAGTGTTAGTCGATGTAGTCGACAAGTTTCCCCACCGCCATGCGCAGGCGGCGCGACAGGCTGACCGCGATGGCGCGGATGATGCGGGAGGCCATGCGCGGATGTTCTTCCAGCATCTGGTCCAGCGCGTCTTTGGATAGCGTCAGCACCACACTGTCTTCGGCCGCTTTGCAGGTGGCCGAGCGGCGCTCGCCATCCAGCACGGCCATCTCGCCGAAGGCGCGGCCTTTGCCGAGCTTCACCACTTCGATCTGTTCTTCGTTCTGGTTGCTTTTGATCACATGCACGCTGCCTTCATGCACGATGCACATGAAATTGCCGATCTCGCCTTCGTGGAAGATCACTTCATCCGCGGCAAGATTGGTGATGCTGAAATAGTGCGCGGCAGTGCGCAGTTCTGCCGAAGGCAGATGGTTGAACAGATCGCTTTCGACCAGCATGGCGCTGATCTCGTCGTACAGGGCGGATTGGACGGCCATAGTGCGCAGGAGCAGGGGTTGAAGTGCGGCGGAAGTTACACCGTATAATCCTGTGAATCAACTTAATCGCCGTTACATTGTGAACAGACTCGTCACTTCCCCTTTCATGCAGACCTTACTTGCGGGCTTGCTGGCCGTGTTCAGCTTTGCACCGTTCGGCATGTTCCCCCTGAGCGTGGTTGCGCTGCTCGTGCTGTTCCGCGTTTGGTCTCGCTGTGAGAATGCGTTCCAAGCAGCTAGGGCAGGCTTCACTTTCGGCATGGGGCTGTTCAGCTTCGGCGTCGGCTGGGTCTATGTCGCGCTGCATGATTACGGCTATATGCATCCGCTGCTGGCGATCACGGCCACACTGTTGTTCGCCGCGCTGGCCTCCTCGCCGCTGGCGCTGGCGGGATATGTGTTGCTGCGCATCCGCACATCGGAACGTGTGCGCGTGCTGCTGCTGATGCCGGCGTTGTGGGTGATGGCGGAATGGCTGCGCGGATTGATGTTCACCGGTTTTCCCTGGTTGGTATTTGGTTATTCGCAAGTGCCGGGCAGCCCCTTGCTGGGCTATGCGCCACTGTTCGGTGTGTATGGCGTGTCGCTGGCGGTGGCGGTGAGCGCGGGGCTGTTGCTCTTCGTGTCGCAGGCGCGCTGGAGCGTAGCGGGCAAGCTGGCGCTCGGCGGCCTGAGCGCGCTGTGGTTGCTCGGGGCCGCGTTGCAGCAGGTGGCATGGACGCAGCCGAGCGGAGAGCCGTTAAAAGTAAGCTTGCTGCAGGGCAACATCCCGCAGGATGAAAAGTTCTCGCAGGAGACGCTGGTCGCCACGCTGGAGACTTACCGGCGTCTGGCGCAAGGTAGTGATGCTCGCCTGATCGTGCTGCCCGAGACGGCGTTCCCGATGCTGCGCCACAACGTGCCACCGTACTATCAGCAGATTTTGCGCGACCATGTGCAGCGGAACGGCGGCGACATTCTGATCGGCGCTTTCGAGAAGGAGGGCGGAAGCTATTTCAATAGCGTGTACTCGCTCGGCACTGCCGAGAGTCAGCATTACCGCAAGGATCATCTCGTGCCTTTCGGCGAGTTCATCCCCATGCGCGGCGTGCTGGGCTGGTTCATCAACGAAGTGTTGCAGATTCCCATGGGCGACCTGAGCAGCGGTGGCGACGCACAAGTGCCGTTGGCTGTGGCCGGACAGCAGGTGGCGGTGAACATCTGCTACGAAGACGTGTTCGGCGAGGAGATCATCCGCCAGTTGCCGCAAGCCACATTGCTGGTGAACGTCACCAACGATGCCTGGTACGGCGAATCGAACGCCGCCGTGCAGCACAATCAGATGTCGCAGATGCGCGCGTTGGAAACAGGTCGCGTGATGTTGCGTGCCACCAATACCGGCGTCACTTCCATCATCGGTACGGATGGGCAGGTGTTGGCGCATTTGCCGCAACATGAAGAGGGCGTGCTCACGGCAGTGGTGCAGGGCTATACCGGCAGTACGCCGTATGTGCGCTGGGGCAATGTCACGGTGCTGATCTTGCTGGCTTTGATGTTGGGCGCGGCGGCGAGATATTCGCGCCTATGAGTTGGTGCTGTTACCTGTTGCAATGTGCGGATGGCACGCTCTACTGCGGCATCACCAACGATATCGACAAGCGCCTCGCGGTTCACAATGCAGGCGAAGGGGCGAAATACACACGTAGCCGCTTGCCGGTAAAGTTGCTGTACAGCGAAGCATGCAAGGATCGATCAGTCGCTTCGAAGCGCGAGCGGGAGGTCAAAGCCCTGCCAAGAAGCGCGAAGCTGGCCTTATGCGGGGTGACGCAAGTGTCCGAAAACCCGTAAAATGCGCTCCTTTGAAAAATCAGACCGATTTAGTACATGCTTACTTTCCAGCAAGTCATCTTAACGTTGCAAAATTTCTGGGATAAGCAGGGCTGTGCCCTGCTGCAACCCTATGACATCGAAGTCGGCGCAGGCACTTTCCATACGGCCACTTTTCTGCGTGCAGTCGGCCCCGAGCCTTGGCGCGCCGCCTATGTGCAGCCTTCGCGCCGTCCCAAGGATGGTCGCTACGGCGAGAATCCCAACCGTGGTCAGCACTATTACCAGTATCAGGTGGTAATGAAGCCGTCCCCGGACAACATCCAGGATCTGTATCTGGACAGCCTGCGCGCGCTGGGTATCGATACCAATCAGCACGATATCCGCTTCGTTGAAGATGACTGGGAGTCACCCACGCTGGGCGCATGGGGCCTGGGCTGGGAAGTGTGGCTGGATGGTATGGAAGTCACGCAGTTCACTTATTTTCAGGAAGTCGGTTCGCTGACCTGCAAGCCGGTGCTGGGCGAGATCACCTACGGTCTGGAACGTCTGGCCATGTATTTGCAGGGCGTGGAAAACATGTTCGACCTGGTGTGGACCCGGAATGGCGATACGGTAGTCACCTATGGTGATGTCTTCCATCAGAACGAGGTGGAGCAATCGAAATACAACTTCGAACACTCCAACGTCGAGATGCTGTTCCGTCATTTCAACGAATACGAAGGAGAGGCCAAACGCCTGATGGACGCAGGCTTGCCGCTGCCCGGTTTTGAGATGGTGATGAAGTGCTCGCACACCTTCAACCTGCTTGATGCGCGCGGGGCGATCTCGGTCACCGAGCGTGCCGCCTACATCGGCCGCGTGCGCGCCTTTTCGAGTCAGGTGGCGCAGGCCTATTACGATTCGCGCGAAGCGCTGGGCTTCCCCATGTGCAAGACCGGGGAGGGTAAATGATGAAACAGACATTGCTGATCGAACTGCTCACCGAAGAGTTGCCCCCCAAGGTGCTGGAGAAGCTCTCCACCACTTTTGCCAATGAGGTGTTTGCTGCTCTTAAAGAGCAGGCGCTGCTGGGCGATGACAGTGCCTGCACGCCGTATTGCACGCCGCGCCGTCTGGCGGTGAGCATCACCGAAGTGGAAGCGCAGCAGGCTGACCGCATCATCGAGCGCAAAGGTCCGGCAGTCGCTTCCGGTCTGGATGCGGAAGGCAAGCCGACCAAGGCGCTGGAAGGTTTCATGCGCTCGGCTGGCGTGACGATGGCGCAATTGCAACGTGTGGGCGATGGCAAGGCCGAATATTTCGCAGCCCGCATCGAGCAGAAGGGCAAGCCGCTGGAAGATTATCTGTCCGCCATCATCATGCAGGCGCTCAAAAAACTGCCAGTGCCCAAGCTGATGCGTTGGGGCGATCAGGAGCACCAGTTCGTGCGTCCGGTGCATGGTTTGACGGTGTTGCATGGCAGCACGGTGGTGCATGCAGAAGTGCTGGGCCTTACCAGCGGCAACGTGACCAGCGGTCACCGCTTCCTGTGTGAAGAGCGTGTGAGCATTGAGCACGCTGATGATTACGAATCCGCGCTGGCGCGAGACGGGCGCGTGGTGGCGAGTTTTGCCAACCGCCGCGAGAGCATCGCCGCACGACTGGACCAACTGGCGGGTGAGAATAAAGCGATCTGGATCGGTCACTCCAATTTCGACCAGTCCAAGCTGATGTCCATGTCGAACGAGGAGCGCAGCCTGCTCTCTTCTTTGCTGGATGAAGTGACCGCGCTGGTGGAATGGCCGGAAGTGTATGTCGGGCAGTTCGAAGAGGAGTATCTCGAAGTGCCGCAGGAATGTCTGATCCTTACCATGCAGCAGAACCAGAAATACTTCCCGCTGCTGGATGCACAAAGCGGCAAGCTGCTGAACAAGTTCCTGATCGTATCCAACATGCAGATCGCCGATCCGCATCACATCATCGAGGGTAACCAGCGCGTGGTACGTCCGCGTCTGGCCGATGCGCGATTCTTCTTCAATCAGGATCGCAAGCAGAAACTGGAGACCCGCGTCGATAAGCTGGGCAATGTGGTTTACCACAACAAGCTGGGCTCGCAGTTGCAGCGCGTGGAACGCATCACCACGCTGGCAGGCACCATCGCGCGTCTGCTCGGCGCTGACAAGGCGGATGCCGAACTGGCTGCACGTCTGAGCAAGGCCGACCTGATCACCGACATGGTCGGCGAGTTCCCCGAACTGCAAGGCATCATCGGTCACTACTACGCCTTGCACGACGGCGAGAAGCCGGAAGTGGCGAGCGCCATCGAAGCGCACTATCACCCGCGTTTTGCAGGTGACACTTTGCCGCAGGGGCCGCTGGCGTGTTCCGTCGCTTTGGCCGACAAACTTGAGACGCTGGTCGGCATCTACGGTATCGGCCAGGTGCCGACCGGCGACAAGGATCCGTTCGGTCTGCGTCGTCAGGCGCTGGGTATCCTGCGCATTCTGGTCGAGACGCCGCTCGATCTGTCATTGCCAGCACTGTTGAAAGCGACTGCTGACAACTTCCCGAAAGGTATGTTGAGTGAGACTGTTGCTGCGGATGTGGAAGGCTTCATGACCGACCGCCTGCGCGGTTATCTGCGCGACCAAGGTTTTGAAAACACGCATATCGAGGCGGTGCTGGCGGTGCTGGGCGGACGCTTGCACGAAGCGTTGCCGCGCCTGCAGGGCGTGCGCGCATTCGCGGCCATGGCGGCTGCGAAAGACTTGGCAGCCGCCAACAAGCGCGTGCAGAACATCATGCGCAAGAACGCTGAAGAACTGGGTGATCTGCCCGCGGCGATCGATGTGACGCTGTTCCAGGATGAAGCCGAGCGCGAGCTGTATCAGGCCATTCTGGACATCACGCCGATGGCGCGCGGCTATTTCGAGCGCGGCGATTACAGCAATAATCTGAAGACGCTGGTCACGCTTAAATCCTTCGTCGACGATTTCTTCGACAAGGTGATGGTGATGTGCGAAGACAAGGCATTGCGCATCAACCGCGCTTTGCTGTTGCAACAACTGGGTCGTCTGATGAACCAGTCGGCCGATATCTCCAAGCTCGCAGCATGAAACTCATCATCCTCGACCGCGACGGTGTCATCAATTACGACTCCGACCAGTTCATCAAGAGCCCGGATGAGTGGAAACCTATCCCCGGTAGTCTGGAAGCGATCGCACGTCTGAATCAGGAAGGCTATCGGGTGGTGGTGGCTACCAACCAGTCCGGTATCGGGCGTGGTTTGTTCGATATGCCGACCCTGAACGCCATCCACGACAAGATGCACAAGTCATTGGCACAGGTCGGTGGTCGTATAGATGCGATCTTCTTCTGTCCGCATACCAATGAAGCCGACTGCAGTTGCCGCAAACCCAAGAGCGGCATGATGCTGGAGATATCCGCTCGTTACGGTATCGGTCTGGCGGGTGTGCCGGCGGTTGGCGATTCCTTGCGTGATCTGGAATCCACCGCTCGCTTGGGTGCAACACCTTATCTTGTGCTGACCGGCAAGGGCATGAAGACGAAGGAGAAGGGCGGGCTGCCGGAAGGCACGCTGATCTATCCCGACCTCGCTGCGGTAACGGCCAGTCTGCTATGAATCTGATCCGTTCCATCATCTTTGCGCTGGCGCAGACGGTGTTCACGCTCTCTTACGCGCTGCTGTCGCCGTTCATCTTCCCGTTCAGCCAGCATACGCGTCACCGTCTGCTGTCCGGTTTCGCGCCCGGCATCCTGTGGTTGCTGAAAGTGATCTGCGGTATCCGCATGGAAGTACGTGGACTGGAGAACATTCCAAAGCAGGCTTGCGTGGTATTGAGCAAGCACCAGTCGGCCTGGGAGACGCTTTCGTTGCAACTGGTGTTGCCGCCGCATGCCTGGGTGGCCAAACGAGAACTGTTGTGGATCCCGTTCTTCGGCTGGTTGCTGGCCTTGTCCAGTCCTATCGCGCTGGATCGCAGCAAGGGCAAGGCGGCGATGAAGGAATTGCTGAAGAAGGGTAAGGAAAAACTGGAGCAGGGATTCAGTATCGTGCTGTTCCCGGAAGGTACGCGCATCCCTTTCGGTCAACGTGGCAAGTACAAAATTGGCGGAGCCATGCTGGCTTCACACGCAGGCGTGCCTGTGTTGCCGGTGGCGCATAACGCAGGCAAGTTCTGGGGGCGCAACGCCTTCATCAAAAAACCGGGCACCATCGTCATGGTGATCGGCCCTGTCATCGATACCACCGGACTCAAGGCGGAAGAGATCAATGCCCGCACTGAAGCGTGGATCGAAGGCGAGATGACACGCTTGGGATGACGTCCCTGCTTCACCGCGCCAAGCCTGTTCCGCCCGCAGTCGAGCAACGTTCGCTGCAACTTTCGGACAAACACATCAGTTACACATTGAAACGCAGCAGCAAGCGCCGCAGCATCGGCTTGCGCATCGACGAGCGCGGGCTGACGGTGAGCATGCCGCTGCGCGCTTCCGAGAAATGGTTGCACAGCGTGTTGCAGGACAAGGCGAGCTGGGTGCTGGACAAGCTGGAGGACTGGCAGGTCGGCAAGGTGATGCCGGTCGTGTGGCAGGATGGTGCAGCCATCCCGTTCCGCGGCGAAATGTTCACCCTGCGTGTCGTGGCGGATCTGTTTGGTGCACCGCCGCGTTTGCAGGGCGAAAACCTGATCCTGCAATTGAATCGAACCATTACGGAGCAGCGTATCGAGAAGCTCGTCAGTCAGTGGTACCGCGCGCAGGCGCTGCAGGTGTTCGAAGAGTGTGTCGCGCATTTCGCACCGATGATGGGCGTATCGCCAAGCGTCATCAGAGTGTCATCGGCGCGCACACAATGGGGTAGTTGCAGTGCGAGCGGTGTGGTCAGCCTGAATTGGCACTTGGTTAAGCTGTCGCTGCCCTTGATCGATTACGTGGTGGTGCACGAACTGGCGCATCTGAAAGAGATGAACCACTCGGCCGCATTCTGGCAGGTGGTGGAATCCGTCTGTCCGGATTATCTTGAGCTCAGGAAGGAATTGCGCGGCATCCGCGTCGGCTGAAGGATGACGTGCCGGAGTGCGACAAAATGCCGCATTCCATCCGCGGGCCTCAAGGGGTACATTCACTTCGTCAGGTGTCCGAAACTAAAGGCCCCCTCCTTGCGGATCGCACCGCCGGACATCTGGCAACCTCTCAGAATTCGAAGGCGCTTCCCGATCCACTCTGTATCAGCGAGGCCAGCTTGGCATACAGTTCCTCCCCGTCGCGCTGGCTGATCCATGCGTCGTCCTGCCAGCCGAAATGAAAACCGCCCGAGCGCGCTGCCAGCCATATCTCGCGATTGGGAACATGGCGGTTCACGATGACCTTGCTGCCGTCGTCGAACTCGATCTCCATCACCATGCCGTTGCTGTCGTAGTCGATGTCGGTCTCATCCAGTGCATATTCGATGCGTTCGAAGACCTTGTCGGCCAGTGTATTGAATTCGTTCTCTGTCATGCTTTCTCTCCGTTATCAGTTGCGTCCGATCAGCAAGGTGTCTTCATCTTGGCCGACGCGGAAGTTGCGTAGCACGTTGGCGCCGAGCAGGTTGGTTTCCATGTTGGGCATCACCGCCACCGTGATGTTCTTCAGCGTGAAGTTGCCCAGCGTCATTTGCGGGATCAGAGCGATGCAGCCGGTCGTGTTGCCGTTGGCGGTCTGCACCTGGATCTCTTTGCAGTTGCGCACCCCTGCCTCACGTGCGATCGCGCTGGTGATGGAGGTCACCGAAGCGCCGGTATCCAGCATGAAGGTGACCGGCACACCTCCGATGCTGCCGGGCAGGTAGAAGTGTCCATTGTTGTGCCGCTTGACCGCCATGCTGCCGTCCCCACTGAATGACGGGGGAGGGGGCGCTGCGGCGGGTGAAAAGGTGGAGATCAGCGCGCGAAAATCTTCCGGACCGGCACCGGAGGATTGCATAGCGATGCGTACCGGGGCGTCATGCTGAACAGCGAGCGAGTTGTCGAACTTCAGCATGCGCCCGTCGGAGAATCCGCTACGTGCATCGCACCAGCGCGTGCCGGCAGCGAACATCAGGTCGTACTGGCCGGGCGGTATGCGCACGCTGGCCTGCTGGCGCGCATGCACCATCACCGACATGGAGGGGATGAGCGTGTGCGGGGCGGTCAGGATCAGCAACAAAGGGTGGGCGTGTTCGTTGATCAGTGTCAGTTCGGTTCCGTTGCCAAGCTGTAGGCCGCTTTCCGGAAAAACAGTGGTGTTGCCATTGTTCGGGAAGCGGCTTTCACACTGACGTTCATTGTTCGCAAGTGTCGCCGGTATCGCCTGCACTGCGGCAGGCTCGGGTATGGGGGGCTGCGTGGCGCGTTGCGTCAGCAGGTATGCGACGGTACCCAACAAGATGATGATCGTCGCGTTGCGCAGTCCGTGACCGCCGGACTGGACATGCTGGATGATGACAGGCGTGGCCTCGGGAGTCGGGGGGGACGGCGCGCGTGAATTGCGCGGGTCGCTGGCGATGGTCTGGTCCAGCAGCGCATCCAGCCTTGCGAACAGTTCGCCATGTTGTGCCGATTGCCAACTTTCACCATGCGGCAGAAACTCGCTGCCGCCATCTGCAGACGCCAGCCATACGCGCCGGGATTGTTGATCGAGGTTGAGCACGATGCGCTGGCCGTCGGCGAAAATCAGTTTCAGTGTGGACGCTTCCTGTTGCAGGCGGATATCCACGCCGCGCGCCGTCACCATCTGCCGGATACGGGCAAACAAGGTGTCTCCCGCAGCGTCGTTTGCGCTTTCCGTCATATAATCCCGCTCGTTTCGAATTAAGGAAGAAGATACAGATGCGTACAGTGTGCATTATGTTGCTGTTACTTGTCGGCTTGCAAGGATGCGGACGCAAAGGCCCGCTTTATCTGCCGCCGGCGCAATCCCAATTGTCGGCTGTTCCCCATCAATCCCAATCTGCAGAATTTCAATATGAGTGAACATTTCAAATATCGTGACGACACCCTCTACGCAGAGCAGGTGTCGCTGGCGGACATCGCGCAGCGTTTTGGCACACCGTGCTATGTCTATTCGCGCACTGCGTTGACCGATGCCTATCGTCAGCTCGAGGATGCGTTGCAAGGGCGTGAGCATCTGATATGTTATGCGGTGAAAGCGAATCCGAATCTGGCGATCCTCAATATCTTTGCAAAGCTGGGTTCGGGCTTCGACATCGTCTCCGGCGGCGAACTGCAGCGTGTGCTGGCCGCAGGCGGTGCAGCCGACAAAGTGGTGTTCTCGGGTGTCGGCAAAAGCGAGGCAGAGATGCGGCTGGCGCTGTCTGCGGGTATCCGCTGTTTCAATGTCGAGTCCGCACCGGAACTGGACAGACTGAATGAAGTGGCGGGCAGTATGTGCAAAGTCGCTCCGATCAGTCTGCGCGTGAATGCGGATGTCGATGCCATGACACATCCCTATATCTCAACCGGCCTCAAACAGAACAAGTTCGGCGTTGCTTACACAGAGGCGCTGTCACTCTATCGCAAGGCGGCAGCGATGCCGCATCTGCGCATAACCGGAATCGACTGTCACATCGGCTCGCAGCTCACCGAAGTCAGCCCTTTCATCGCGGCGGCAGAGAAGGTGCTGGCACTGGTCGATCAAATGAAAGCGGAAGGTATCGTGCTGGAGCACATCGACCTGGGAGGCGGCCTGGGAATCTGCTACGACGACGAGACGCCGCCTGCAATTGCAGAATATGCACAGGCGTTGCTGCAAGCATTGCATGGCCGTACGGAATCGCTGATCGTGGAGCCGGGCAGGGTGCTGGTCGGCAATGCGGGTATCTTGCTTACGAAGATCGAATATCTGAAACACGGTGAGGAGAAGAATTTCGCCATCGTCGATGCGGCGATGAACGACCTGATGCGTCCCGCGCTTTACGATGCCTTCCATGCCATCCATCCCGTGCAGAAAAGTGCATCGCCATCGCAGGTGTATGAAGTTGTTGGCCCGATCTGCGAGACGGGTGACTTCATTGCGCATGGCCGTGAATTGCCCGTGGCACAAGGCGATGTGCTGGCTGTCATGTCCGCGGGCGCATACGGTATGAGCATGAGTTCCAACTACAACACGCGACCTCGGGCAGCCGAAGTGATGATCGACGGCGAGCATTTCCATCTTGTTCGAGAACGTGAAAAAACAGAACAGCTGTATGCGGCAGAAAAAACCATCGATTGATTTTTTTGCACATAAGTGCACAAATCTATTGCGCAAAAAAAATATTCGCGCATAGAATGCAATCACCGTGCGTATTGGGAGGTTTCTTTTGGTTGAAAGCGCATCGGGAGTGCAGTGGTAGCACGTAATAAATTGCACCAATCTAGTCCATCAAACTTTAATAAGGAATGAAAATGGCAACTGCAAAATCCAAAGCGAAAAAAGCAACAACCAAAAAAGTGGCAGCAAAGAAACCGGTAGCCAAAAAAGCTGTCGCCGCCAAAAAACCTGTAGCCAAAAAAGTTGCAGCCAAGAAGGCAGTTGCCAAAAAGCCAGCAGCTAAAAAAGTTGCAGCCAAGAAGCCGGTAGCCAAGAAGGCAGTCGCCAAAAAGCCGGCAGCCAAGAAGGCAGTCGCTAAAAAGCCGGCAGCTAAAAAAGTTGCAGCCAAAAAGCCGGTAGCGAAGAAGGCAGTCGCCAAAAAGCCAGCAGCTAAAAAAGTTGCAGCCAAGAAGCCGGCAGCCAAGAAGGCAGTCGCTAAAAAGCCGGCAGCTAAAAAGGTTGCAGCCAAAAAGCCGGTAGCGAAGAAAGCGGTCGCCAAAAAGCCAGCAGCTAAAAAAGTTGCAGCCAAGAAGCCGGTAGCCAAGAAGGCAGTCGCCAAAAAACCGGCTGCAAAGAAGGCGGTTGCCAAGAAGCCGGCAGCTCGCAAAGTGGCAGGAAAAGGCATCCTCGGCGCCTGAGCTTGGTAGATTGGGGCGGGCGCCGAGCAGTTTGTTGCGTTTCGCCCTTTCTACTTTCCCTGCCATGCTAAAGACATCGCTGAATATCGCGAAGTCGTCCTGCGCAGTCCTTTCATCCTGTGAATAGATTTTGGCGCGCGTAATGAGCGTGCCTGTCGGCACATGTGCCTCTTGCAGAGCCGGTACTTCAGATCAGGAAGATCGTTGCCAGTCCGAGGAAGATAAAGAAGCCACCACTGTCCGTGATGGCGGTGAGCAGGACGCTGGCTCCAATAGCTGGATCACGTCCTAGCCTTTGCATCATCAGCGGTATGCCGATACCGACTAGCGCGCCTAGTGTCAGGTTGAGCATCATGGCTGCGGTCATGACTATTCCCAGCGCGATGCTGTGATACAGGAAGTAAGCGAACAATCCCGCAAAACCTCCCCACACCAGACCATTCAATCCGCTGATGGCGAATTCTTTCATCATCAGGCGTTTGGCATTGCTCTGGTTGATCTGGCCGAGAGCGAGCGAGCGGATGATGATGGTCGTCGTCTGGTTGGCGGAGTTCCCGGCGATCCCAGCTACGATAGGCATCAAGGCCGCAAGCGCGACCATCTGGGCGATCGTCTGTTCGAATCCGCCGATCACGCGCGAGGCAAAGAAAGCCGTCGCCAGATTCAGAGCCAGCCAGGGGCCGCGGTTCTGGGCTGATTTCCACACCGAAGCGAAGATGTCTTCTTCTTCGAGCAGACCGGCCTGGTTCAGAAGTTCTGTATCGGATTCTTCACGGATGTAATCGAGCACAACGTTCACGGTCACGCGGCCGAACAACTTGCCGTCTTCGTTCACGACGGGGGCGGACACGAGGTCGTATCGCTCGAATGCCTGGGCGGCATGTTCTGCTTTCTCATCGGGATGCAACTGGATGACGTCGGTGATCATCAAGTCGCCAACCTCCATCTCCGGTTCGTTCACCACGATCAGATTGATCGGCAATACGCCTTTGAAACGCTCGTCACGGTCGACCACAAACACCTGGTCGGTATGGTCGGGCAGCTCGTCAAGGCGGCGCAGGTAACGCGATACGGTTTCCAGCGTCACGTCTTCCCGAACATGCACTATGTTGAAGTCCATCAGCGCGCCGACTGAATCTTCCGGATAAGACATCGCCGCACGAAGCTGTTCGCGCTCTTCGATCGGCAACGATTTGAAAACATCGCGGATAACATGCTGCGGCAGGTCGTGGGCGAGGTCGGCGATCTCGTCGGTGTCGAGCTGTTCGGCAGCCTCGCGCAGCTCGTCGCGGCTCATGGTCGCGATCAGCGATTCGCGCACCGAGTCGGAGACTTCGATCAGGATTTCGCCGTCGCGGTTCGCTTTGACAAGGTTCCACACCAGCTGACGATGCTCGATCGGCAGCGATTCCAGAATGTAGGCAATGTCGGCCGAGTGCAACTCTTCCAGCTTGTCGCTCAGCTCTGCCAAGTGCCGCTTGTGCAGCATCTTGTCCAGCAGCTCGTGGCGCTCGTCACGGGGAAGCTCCTGATTGTGGACGACGGTTTCCACCAGCGCCTGCTTCTCCAGCAGTCGCTGAACCTGGTGCAGATGTTCCTGCACGTTGTCGGTGTAGTGGTGTTCGTGGCTCTCGGTCATGGCGCACCTCGAAAAATTGCGCGCTATTGTAAGGAAAATAGCCTGGGGGCGTCAGGGTATCTCGGCATCCGGCATGCGATCGAGGATGATCAGCGTCTTGTACAACATGCCGGGGGCCTGCCGATGCCGGTCGTAATACTTCGGGTTCGGCACCATGGCGGCGAGCCTTGCCGCCTGCTCGGCCGAGAGACTTGCCGCGCTGACGCCGAAGTAATGTCGAGCCGCAGCCTCGGCACCGAACACACCGTTGCCCCACTCGATCACATTAAGATAGATCTCGAAGATGCGCTGCTTGTCCATCACAGCTTCCAGCATCAGCGTGATGATGATCTCCTCCCCCTTGCGCCAAGGCGTGCGCTTGGTGGACAGGAACAGGTTCTTTGCCAGTTGCTGGCTGATAGTAGAACCCCCGGCAACGATCTTTCCCCGTTTCAAATTCTTCTCGTATGCCTTCTGGATGCCATCCCAGACGAAGCCTTCGTGATCGACGAACTTCGCGTCCTCGGCAACGATGAGCGCGCGCTTGAGGTGGCCGGATATCTTTTTATACGGTACCCATTTGTGTTTCAGCGCGGCTTTGGGATCCTTGTCTTGCATTACCTGCAGTTGATCTGCCATAAAGGCGCTTGAGGATGGGTCGAACTTGACCCACCAGCAGATATGGGCGAACAACCAGAGTTGATACAACACGAACAACAGAAGCAGCGCCAGTACAGTGCGCCAGACGAGTTTGCGCATGGGGGTATTACGGGCGCAGTGCCTTAAATATGGGACCGGTATCCGGTCGCACTCCGCGCCAGATGAAGAAGGCTTCGGCAGCCTGTTCCACCAGCATGCCCAGACCGTCTGCCACCTGAGCACCATGCGCTCGTGCGAATGCCATGAAAGGCGTTTCTCGGCCGTACATCATGTCGTAGGCGAGTGCATTCGGAGCAAATATGGAATTAGGCAGCGATACTGAGCTACTGGAAAGCCCCGCTGATGTGGCGTTAATAACGATGTCGAAGTGTCGGTGCTCTAAAGCAGAGAAGCTGCGACTACGTACTGTTCCGGCTCTGAGGTCGCCAACTATTCTATGATTATCAAGATTAAACTCATTTTGATTGGTATTACTCTGAGCATTCCCTCTTAATACGGCAGCTAATTTTGTTTGTAAAATCTCTGCTTTATCAATGGTTCTATTAGCAATGGTTAATGCTGCACCGGCGACAAGTAGAGGCAGAGCAACTCCGTATGCTGCGCCACCTGCACCCATGAGCAATACGTTCTTCCCAAGTAAGTTTTTTTTGAGATTGTATTCAATGTCATTAACCAATCCTGCTCCATCAGTATTGTCTGCATAGATATGGATGCCATCGAACACAAGAGTATTAGCCGCTTGTGCTGAGAGTGCTCGTTCGCTGCGTTCATTGGCGATCTCATAGGCTTCGAACTTGAACGGCACCGTCACATTGCACCCCTTGTAACCCTCGGCGCGCAGCCGTTCGATGGTCGCGGCGAATCCATCCAGCGGCGCTTCGATGGCCTCATAGCTGATGTCCTGTCCGGTCTGTTCGGCGAACAGGCGATGGATCAGCGGTGACTTGCTGTGGGAGATGGGGTTGCCGATGACGGCGTAACGGTCGGTCATGCTGGTACGGGTCAGGGTAGGGCCGCGGATTGCGGCATCAGGGCAAGAGTATAAATGCCCAGCTGCGTTTCCGGGCCGATGTAATGCAGCAATTCGTTCAACTCTTCCTTGGCACCTGCCGCGGCTTGGCCGTTACCAGCAACAAAGTTGCCAGCAATCCCTCCCATAATGGACAGTTCAACCAGAGCCGTGTAGGTGCTGTAAATACCTTAAATTTCAGCAACATGAGATATCCCTATACTGAGGAGCGCGAATATAGCACAGCTGATATGGTGTGGTCGTCGCCAAAATAGACTATGCCAAGTGCGATTGTTTTGATGTTGCAAGCAATGAAACGCCGCTAACGATCGCTATCGCCCAAACGATGGCCGCACCTGCCGGCAAGTCGAGCCAGACTGATAACCAAAGGCCGGCCGCATAGCCGGCAATACCGATAGCAAAGGCATGCGGCGCGCGTAGCTTGGCGCGGCGATGTGTCGCCAGCGCGGGCACGATCAGGCTGGCGAACACGAGATAGATGCCGACCAGTTGCACCGAGGCGGTGATGGCGAGTGCGAACAGCGCGTAGAAGCCGAACTCGCCGAGACGCTGGTGGAACAACTTCCACACTATCAGCAAAATGGCAGTGAGCAACGCGGTGGCGATGAGTTGTTGCTTGCCCACCCACAGGATCTGTCCGACCAGCATGTCTTGCAGATGTTCGCCCGCATGCACATCGCGACTCATCAGCAGGATGCCGAGGCTGGCGGCGAGCACGAAAGTGAGGCCGATGGCAGCCTCTTTCACATGCGGCACGCGACGTTCTATCCAGGCCAGCAGGGCTGCTCCGCTCAGCGCGCTTGTCGCGGCGACCGCTTGCACCAGTAACGGCTGCCCCAGCAAGCCCAGCAACTCGGCGATGATCACACCCAGCCCGGCGATCTGCGCTACGGCGAGATCGGCAAAGATCACGCCGCGTTGCAGGATGCGCATGCCGAACGGGATGTGTGTGGCGAGTACCAGCAGACCCGCCAGAAAGGCGGGCAGCAGGATGTCGAGTTCGATGTTCATTGCATCCCTTTCAGCAAACGCGCGACTGTGTCGTCGAACAATCCGTACAAGTCTTGCGCGCCGTCGCTGCCGCCCACGGTGAAAGGCAGTTCCACGGCGGCGATATGCGCACGTTGCGCGATCCATTGCGCAGGGCGATCGCTCTGGTAAGCGGCGCGCAGCACCATCTTGGCGGGATGTTGCTGCAAAGTGTTCAGCACCTGTGACAGCCAAGCGGCACTGGGTTCCATGCCGGGTTTGGGTTCCAGCACTGCGACTTCGTGCAAGCCCAGCCAGTCGGACAGATAGGGGAAGCCCTTGTGCTGTACCACGATGGCGATGCCATTCAGAGGGGCTGCCTGTTGCGCCCAACGTGCGAGCGCGGCGCGCCATTTTTGCTCGAACGCGTTCAAGCGTTGCTGGTAGAGCGCCTTGTTGGCCGGGTCGCGTTGCATCAGTTTCTGCGCGAGTGCATGGGCGATGGGCAGGAAGTTGCGCGCATCGGTCTGGATGTGCGGATTGCCCTGTGCGTGTACATCGCCGTCGCCGCGATCCAGACGGGTCGGCACTTCCAGCATGTGTACGGCCGAAGCGGCTTCGAAATATCCCTCGCCACCCGGTTGCACGTTGGCGTTACCCGACTCGCGCAGCACCACCGGCAACCAGGCCATCTCCAGTTCTGCACCGGTGCACACCACCAGGTCGGCGCGGCGCGCCTTGGCGATCAGGCTGGGGCGCGCTTCGACGCGGTGCGGATCCTGCAATGCACCGGTGGCGGTGTAGATGCTGGCCTGTTCACCGGCCAGTTCCTGCGTGAGTGCGGCCCATTCCGGTTCGCAGGCGAACACGTTGAGGGCGGCGTGCGCAGCATTGCTGAGCAACAGCAGGCAAAGTGTGCTGATGATTATTTTCATGCTGTGCTCCTAGTAGCTGTGTGCGCCGTGTGCGCCCAGGCTCATGAGGTATTGCACGAAGAGCTGGTTGTCCGGAAGCCCTTGGCGCGAGTTGTCATGAGCCAGTTGCACGCGGATGCGCGAGAACTCGCTGGCGCTGTAGTCCAGCATGACAGTCGTGCGGCTGGGCTTGAAGGCGTAGTCGGCGATGATGTTGCCAGCGTTCGCAGCCCCCACGCTGGCGATGCCGGAGTTCAGACTGTCGTAGCGCAGTGCCGTGCGCCAGCGCGGCATGAACTGATACACGCCTTGCACATACCAGCCGCTTTGCGTAACGGTATAGCGGTCGGTGATGTTCGCGCCTGCGGTGTCGTAGCTCAGCTCGCCGTTCTCGGTGCGTCGGAAGTATTCGCCTTGCAGTTTCAGATAGCGCTCCTTGAGGTTGCCGTTGGGCGCGTATTTCCACACCAGGTCCAGACCGGCGGTGCGACTGTCGCCGGTGAACTGGTTGGTGACAGCGTTGCCGTGCAGGTCGGGCACGTCGCTGCTTTCGCGTGCCACGGCACGGGTGCGATGCAATGTAAGACCTGCGCGCCAGCTCTGTTCGATACCGATGTCATCGCCCATGTGTATGAACAGCACGCCCGCGCCGCTGCCGTTCTTGGCGCGGTCACTGCCGGGGAAACCGCGACCTTTGCCCATCTCGCCGCCGAGCTCGACGAACATGTCGGTCGGGGCCAGCCATTTCAGTTGCACGCCGTCTTCGCCCAACTGGTTCTCCCACAACGATGCGTACACCAGCGGTTGGTCGACGAAGTCCCAGGCGTGCGCATGCTGTTCGTTCAGATAACCCAGACCGGAGAAGAAGCGACCGAACTTGAGATTGAGGCCGTCGCCGAGCGAGGTGGTCTGCACGTAGGCGTTCTCGACGCTGATGCCGCCGGCGGGATCGAGCGCGAGCGTGGCGGCGCCGCGAAACTGCGGGTCGATGTTGGCGGAGATGCCCATCTCCGATTCGCCGAGATTGAAGCCCTGCTCGTGGCCGGGATTGGGGTTCATGGCGAAGCCGGTCGCTGGCGTCGCGGGGTCTTGTTGCAGGCTGCCGTAGCCGCCGGACAGGATCAGCGAGAAAGCGGGATTGAAATCGGATGCGTTATTGGCGGCATAGCCGGGCTGGCATAGCAGCATGGCAGCCCACAGGCTGATGGTTCTGTACATGGTTCACTCCTTGAATAGATAGACGTACCCCGCCGTTGCGTGCGGCGGGGGCGAATAGGGATTCAGGCGGAGTGAGGCGGGGCGCGGGCGGCAAAGGCCGCAATGGTGAGGGGGTGAGGATCGTTACGGCTGCGTTCGTACGCTGCGCTGAACGGTGCGGAGAAATCGAAATACACCTCGCTGCTGCCGACCGCACTGCCGATCTGCGCATAGCCGGCACACAGCTCGCACTGTAGATCGTGCGGTAGTGATTGGTCCTGTGACTGTTCGGCCAGTATGTGCGCGATGCCGTGCGTGGCCGCGCCCTGCTGGACGAACAGCAGGGCAAGGGCGAGGAGCAGCGGCTGGAGCAGGCGGACCGTATTCATAACGGCTGGCACCATAGCAAATAGGCCGGGTGATCGCAATGCGTTACAAGTGGAGTGCAAGTTGTCGGCGCAAGGCCTAGAATCGGCTATGACGACATGCATTCAATGAAGAAAATGCAGGGAGATCATTAGGAGGAAGTGCTTATGGCACGCCAGCTTTCTTATGCTTCACGGGCGGTCGAACAGGCTCTGCGCATGCGCTTCGTGTCCAAGCATGCGGGTATGGCATGGCTGCTGTTGCTGGTCGGGCTGCTCGCGACCTCTTATGCCGTGTATATCGCCAGATCCGACATCGAGCAAGCTGCGATGCGCGATTTCGCTGCCGAGGCGGAGGAGGTCAGGCTCAAGGTCGAGGCGCGGCTGCAGGCGCACAAGCAGGTGCTGTTGGGCGGTGCCGCGATGTTCGATGCTTCGGATTTCGTGTCGCGCGAGGAGTGGCATGCCTATGCCAAACGGGTGCGTATCGATGAGCATTTCAACGGCATCCAGGGGCTGGGCTACGCGCAGGTCGTCATGCCAGCGCAATTGCCGGCCCATGTCGCAGCCGTACGCAAGCAGGGTTTCCCGCAATACAGCTTGCACCCGCCGGGCGAGCGCGAGCTGTATACCACCATCCTCTATCTTGAACCGTTCCGGGATCGCAATCTGCGCGCCTTCGGCTACGACATGTATTCCGATCCGGTGCGTCGCGCTGCGATGGTGCAGGCGCGCGACGAAAATACAGTCGCCTTGTCCGGCAAGGTGACGCTGGTGCAGGAGACGGACCGGGATGTGCAGGCGGGGACGCTGATGTACGCGCCGGTATATCGCAAGGGGGCGGCACTCGACAGCGTGGCGCAGCGCCGTGCCGCTTTGCGGGGCTGGGTGTACAGCCCCTTCCGCATGAACGATCTGCTGGACGGTGTGCTGGCTCGCTGGAACGACCACACCACGCAGCATATCCATATGCAGGTCTATGACGGTGCGGGCGTGCATCCCGAAGCCTTGTTGTATGACAGCCGCCCCGGACGCCCCAACCCGGAGCCGTTGTTCAGCGTCATTCAGCATATCGACTTCAGCGGCAGGGTGTGGACCTTGAATTTTGAGCAGCACGGCGGGGAGCTGTCCGGGCTGGATTACAGCAAGGCCTGGGGCTATCTGTGGTTCGGGCTGGGGATGAGCCTGCTGATGTTCCTCCTGGCGCTGTCCTGGTTCAATACGCGGCGCAATGCCGCGCTCATCGCGGCCGAGTTGACCTCGGCTCTGCGTATAAAAGACTTGTCGTTGAATGCTGCGGCGAACGCGGTGCTCATCACCGACCGCGACGGGCGCGTCGAATGGGCGAACCATGCATTTGAGACGCTGAGCGGTTACGGTATGGAAGAGGCAGTCGGCCGCACACCCAGAGAGTTGATGCATTCCGGACGGCAGGACCAAATGTTCTATGAACAGATGTGGCAGACCATCCTTGCCGGACGTATCTGGCATGGCGAACTGGTCAATCGTCGACAGGACGGCACCCTGTACGACGAGGAGATGACCATCACGCCGGTGTCGGGCGAGGAGGGAGTCATCACCCATTTCATCGCGGTGAAGCAGGACATCACCCAGCGCAAGTTGGCCGAGGCGCAACTGCGCGAACTGAATCGCGATTTCGTGTCATTCCTGGAGCACACCACCGATTTCGTGTACTTCAAGGACAAGGATAGCCGTTTCCGTTTCTGCAGCCAGACGCTGGCAAGGATCACCAGGCACGCAAGCTGGCGCGACATGATCGGCAAGCATGACCGTGAAGTGTTCCCGCCGGATACCGCACGGATATCCATCGAGGAAGAGACCCAGGTCTTCCGCACAGGCAAGGCGCTGCTGAACAAGATCGACCCGTATTACGACGAATCCGGACGGAATGGCTGGGTGCTGACTAACAAGTGGCCGCTGTTCGACACGGACGGCAAGAGCGTGGTCGGTATCTTTGGCGTCAGCCGCGATGTGTCGCCGATGGTGGAAACGCAGAACGCCCTGCGCGAGAGCGAGAACCGTTTCCGTACGCTGGCCGACAGCGTGCCGGTGATGATCTGGATCGCCAGTACGGACAAGGGATGTACCTATTTCAATCAGGTCTGGCTGGCGTTTACGGGGCGCCGGCTCGAGCAGGAACTGGGTGATGGTTGGTTGGAGGATGTGCACGAGGAGGACCGACGGCGCTGCCTGGATACCTATGCAGCGGCCTTCGAGGCGCGGCAGCCATTCACCATGGAATATCGACTGCGCCGGTACGACGGTGAATACCGATGGATCATCGATCATGGTGTGCCCAACCACGATGCGGCAGGCGAGTTCATCGGCTATATCGGTTCCTGCCTGGACATCAGCGACCGGCACGAGATGGAGGCGCTGATCCGGCAGATGGCCTTCTATGACGTGCTGACGCGTCTGCCCAACCGACGGCTGCTGAATGACCGCCTGCAGCAGGCGTTGGCGGTCAGCGCGCGCAGCGGACACTACGGCGCGCTGATGTTCCTCGATCTGGATAACTTCAAACCGCTCAACGATTTGCATGGCCATGACATGGGTGATCTGCTGCTGAGCGAAGCGGCGCGGCGCATCAGCGCTTGTGTGCGCAGAACGGACACCGTCGCCAGACTGGGCGGCGACGAGTTCGTGGTGGTGTTGAGCGAACTGGAGGGCGATCATGCATCGGCCATGCAGCAGGCGCGGCAGGTGGCGGAAAAGATACGTACGGAGTTGGCCGAGCCTTACCGCTTGCAGATGCAAAGCACTTCAGGCGAGACCAAGTCGGTCGAGCACTTCTGCACTTCCAGCATCGGCCTGCTACTGTTCCGTGGCCAGGCGACGGGCGCGGACGAGTTGCTCAAGCAGGCCGATACGGCGATGTACCACGCCAAGCAGGCGGGGCGCAATCAGGTGTATGCCGAGGCATGAGCGCAGGCGTGTGACTACTTGGCTTCAAGCCGGTCGTTGGTGGTGAACGTCCAGGTACGGGTGATGCTCAGGACATCGACTTCGTTGCGGATATTGGGCGGGAAGGGCGAGTAGGGGCCTGCAAGTTTGACGATGCGCTGCGCGGCGGCATCGAGGATGCGATGACCGGAAGTGCGATTGATCTCAATAGTCTCCACGCTGCCATCGGCGCGGATGTTCACCGTCAGGGTGAGGCTGCCGTAAAGCTTTTGGCGGCGTGCGGCCTCGGGATAGTTCAGGTTGCCGATACGTTCGACCTTGGCGCGCCAGTCTTCGACATACTGCGCGTATTTGTATTCTTCTGTGCGTGCGCCGATGAATTTGCGTTTGGGCAGTTTTTCATAAAGCGAGATGTTTTTGTTGATCTGGGCTTCCAGTCGGGCGATCTCCAGTGAGCGCTGCACCAGGTCTTCGCCGCTCTTGCTGCTGTCTTTCGGCTTTGGGGCCTGCTTCTGTTGCTCTACCCGATAATCGCTTTTGCTGCGGGTGAGCAGCGACTTCACTTCCTGCTCAAGTGCTTTCACCCGTTTGGCGGCCTGCTCCGGTGTGTAACGCGTGTCGTTGCTGACTACCGGGAATGGTGTGCCTGCACGTAGATCATCCGGTGTGTTGCCGCCGCCGTCCAGGTTGCTCTGGGCATAGGCATTGGCTTTGTTCGGTTTGTTGCGCGACTGGCTGTTGACCAGCGTGACTTCCAGCGGCTCCAGCCGTTTCGCCAGCATCTTCGCATCCGGCACGGTGAAAGTGATACCGAACAAGACGAAAGCGTGAAGCAGCAAAGAAAAACCTGTCGCGAACGAGAGTCGTTCGCGCAGCAAAGCCATGAGCAAGTATCTCTTCATGCCTCACCGGCAGCGACCGCGACGGGCCGCGCTTCAAAATTGAGGTCGAGTAGATCGACTGAGACGATTTCCAGTGTGACCCGTGTGTTGGCTTCGGTCTCGGGTAGCGCGGAAATGCGTCCGACCAGCGGGATGTCCACGAACTTGACCAGGTTCTCGCGCAGCACAACGGCATCAAGCTGCGAGATGTTCTCCTGCTGTAGCCAGCGCAGACACCAGTAGCGCTCCATGTTGCGCTGGAACTCATTGTAGGTGGTGTAGGCAGTGTCGAAGTCGCGCAGGATGGAGAACAACGCGGTGTCGTTCTTTGCATAGGCAGGTTCTTCACCGCGCAGCACGCTCATGATCTGGCGCTGGTTCACCAGGTCGACATAGCGACGCAGCGGCGAGCTGGACCATGCGTAATGTGTCACGCCCAGACCCTGATGCGGCGCGGCGATGGTGCTCATCTTCACCTTGCCGTTGTTCTGCGTGCGGTAGAGGCCGGAGACGTTGTTGTCGTCCAGCAGTTTTCCCCAACTGCTGTTGGCAAGGATCATCAATTCCGACACGACCTTGTCGATGGGCGAGCCGCGCAGGCGATGGCCGATGGTGACGCGGTCGTTCGCTATGGCGAAGGTGTAGTCGACTTGTTGCTGATTGTTGTCGGACGATTTGCCGCGTCCGGCTTCCAGCTTGTTGGCGAAGTCCCACAGTAGTTCGAGTTCCGGGCCGTAGCTAAAGTCGAACTGGCGCGCGGCCACGGATTCATCATTGAACAGCGGCTCCAGTGTGTCATGGCGCAGGTTGGCAGCGATATGCAGGCGCTCGATGCGGCTCTCGCTGTTCACGATCTCCAGTGTGTCGTCCACTTCCACATATAAAGACAGTGCGGGACATACTTTGTCCGCGCACAGCGTGAATGCTTGCACCACGTTGTCCGGCAGCATGGTGATCTTGTCGCCCGGCATATACACGGTAGACATGCGCTGTGCAGCGATGGCGTCGATGTCCGAGCCGGGCGCGATACCCAGCGCGGGTGCGGCGATATGGATGCCGATGCGGCGGTTGCCGTTTGCCAACGTCTCTATGGAGAAGGCGTCGTCGATCTCGGTGGTGGCGGCATCGTCGATGCTGAAGGCGTTGACTGTCGCTTTGGGCAACTCGGGATGCTCTTCAACAATCACCTCGGGGAAGCCGGTGCCGCGCGGGAAGTTCTCGAACAGGAACTTGTTCAGGTGGAAATCGTGCGAGGAGGGTAGTGCGCCACAACGCTCTAACAGATGTGCTGCAGACAAATGTGTGGCGGCACAGGCCGCTTCCAGCGCTTTGACTTCGATGGTGTTGCGATCCGGTTGGTACAGGATGGCCTTGAGCTTGTCCGCGAATTCGGCGGGTAGCTTGAATTGGGTGAGCTCGTCCGTGTACCGGGCCTGCAGCTCGGCCTGGATGCGCTTTTTTTCCACACTGGCCAGTGCGGCTTTCAGTGCGTCGGCCGGTGCGGCTTTATAGCGTCCCTTGCCTTTTTTGTAGAAATGCATGGGCGAGCCATGCAGACGGATCAGTGCGCCGGCAGCCTCGATAGGTGTGGGCGCATGCCCATAGTAATCCTCAGCCAATTCTTCGAACGCAAACTCTTCTGGCGGACAAGCTTCCCACAGAAAGTCCAGGTCGATATCGTTGGCGACCTGTTCTGCCTGAGACATGAATTCGCTCAGGCCGGGTTGCTCGAAGCGCAACATGACGTTGGCGGCTTTGATTTTGCAGCGTTTTCCATGGAGGTTCTCGACCTGCAGGGAGGAGGTGTTGTCGGTCATGATGTTGCCGACCTTGAAACTGCCGTTTTCTTCGTAGAATATGTTCATGGGGGAGTACAGAAAAGATTGCGGCGGATTATAACCTGCCGTCCGGCGGCGAACTTCCATCGTGTTAGTCTGTCCATGAAACCGGCGCCTGTATGCAGGCGTAACTGTCAATCACACAAGGAGAATCGAATGAAGACTATCGTTGCATTGATCGCTGCGGGCGGACTGATGGCGATCGCCCAGCAAGCATCGGCATGTCCGGGCAAGGGGCATGGCCCGAATGATGCCTGTCCGACCGGCGGTGGCATGATCCAGCAGATGGACAAGAATGGCGACGGGGCGGTGAGCAAGAAGGAATTCAATGCTTTCCATGCGGAACGCTTCAAGGCCATGGATACCAACAAGGACGGCAAGATCGGCAGTGAAGAAATGGGCGGCACGTATCAAGGCATGCACGGGCAGATGAAAAGCATGAAGCATATGAGCATCGAGCAGCATTTCGATGCGGCCGACACCAACCATGACGGCGCGTTGAGCAAGGAAGAAGCGAAAGAGGGGATGCCTATCCTTTATGCTCGCTTCGACGAGAACGATGCCAACAAGGACGGCAAGATCACCAAGGATGAAGTGATGCGCGATCCGCGTCCCATGCGCGGGCCGGGCATGATGCGAATGAACCCTTGATATATTGGGGTGCATGCAAAAGGGCCGGTTTGAACCGGCCCTTTTGCATGATGCGGTTGATGCTTACTTGATAGCGAGGATGTGGGCAACCATGGCCTTGATATCCGCGTCAGATGCCTTGGCTGGTGTGGCCGGCATCGGCATGGTGCCGAAACTTCCCGCACCACCCACTCTCACCTTTTTCTCCAGCATGGCAGCAGCGCCGGCATCGCCCGCGTATTTTGCCGCAATCGCTTTCAGGGCGGGGCCGACGGTCTTCTTGTCAAGCTGATGGCAGGTTGCGCAATTGTTCTTCTTCAATAGTGCTGCGCCGTCATCGGCCAGGACCGGTGCTGACAACATCAAGCCGGCGGTCAGCATCAGTGCGTGTTGGACTTTCATGATCAACTCCTTCGGGTGGTTAAGAAAACGATTGCAGTCATTCTACTCCCGATTTTTTTTCACGGGAAAGCGCTATTGCGAATAGCGCAGCATTTGGGGCGGACAAGGCGCAGGTGTTACCATGCGCGCGGCAAATTCAGCATGGGGAAGCAACATGGCAGGACACAGTAAATGGGCGAACATCCAGCACCGCAAGGGGCGACAGGATGCCAAACGCGGTCAGATATTCACGCGCCTGATCAAGGAGATCACCGTTGCATCCAAACTGGGCGGAAGCGATCCGGATACCAATCCGCGTCTGCGTACGGCAATGGAGAAAGCCTACGATCAGAATATGCCCAAGGACAACGTCGAACGCGCAATCAAGCGCGGGGCGGGCGAGCTGGAGGGTGTGGATTATATGGAGCTGCGCTATGAAGGCTACGGCATCAACGGTGCGGCGGTGATGGTCGATTGCATGACCGACAACAAGACGCGCACCGTGGCCGATGTGCGCCACGCCTTCACAAAAAACGGCGGCAACCTCGGCACGGATGGTTCAGTCGCCTTCCTGTTCAAACATTGCGGTCAGATGATCTTTGCGCCGGGTACCGACGAGGACGCACTGATGGAAGTGGCACTGGATGCGGGTGCGGAAGATATCGTCAACAACGACGACGGCAGTATCGAAGTCATCACCGAGCCGAATGATTTCGTGGCGGTGAAGCAGCGTCTGGAGAGTGCAGGCTTCAAGCCGGAGATGGGTGAAGTCACCATGAAACCGGAGAACGAAGTGAATTTCACCGGGGACGATGCAGTGAAGATGCAGAAACTGCTGGATGCGCTGGAAGACGTGGGTGATGTGCAGCAGGTCTACACCAATGCGGTGATCGAGGAGTAATGCGCATCCTCGGCATCGATCCCGGCCTGCGCATCACCGGGTTCGGACTGATCGATAAGGAAGGCCAGAAGTTGCATTACGTCGCCAGCGGCTGCATCAAGACGCCCGCGGGCGAGTTGCCGGAACGACTGAAAGTCATCCTGTCTTCTCTGGGCGAGGTCATCGCGCAGCATCAGCCGGAGCTGGCGGCGGTGGAGAAGGTGTTCGTGAACGTGAATCCGCAATCGACCCTGTTGCTCGGGCAGGCGCGCGGTGCGGCGATCTGTGCGGCGGTGCAGGCAGGGCTGCCGGTGGCGGAATACACTGCATTGCAGATCAAGCAGGCAGTGGTCGGTAATGGCCATGCCGACAAGGAACAAGTACAAGCCATGGTGCAGCGATTGCTGAATCTGTCCGGCACGCCCAGTCCGGATGCGGCGGATGCGCTGGCCTGCGCCATCTGTCATGCGCACGGTGGTTTGGGTGGCTTGGGTGCGCACGGCACCAAGGGGTATCGAGTACGGGGAGGAAGACTGGTATGACGCAACCGCTGGAACCGACGCTGGAGTTGTTTGCCAATCCTGCGGCCCGTTATTTCGCTGCGACACGCCCTGCATTCCTGAGCGCAAGTTTGATGGCATGCCTGATCGGTCTGGCCATCGCCTGGCATAGCGGGCTTGCTTTCGACATCCCGCTGGCGCTGGTTACTTTGCTGTTCGCGCTGTCCGCGCATGCGGGTGTGAATGTGCTCAACGATTACTATGATGCGCTCAACGGCACCGATGCGCAGAACACCGAACGTATCTTTCCTTTCACCGGCGGCAGCCGCTTCATCCAGAACGGGGTACTGAGCCTGGCGCAGACACGTAATTTCGGCTTTGCCCTGATGGCGGGTGTAGCCGCTGCCGGGCTGTGGCTGATGGCGCGCTCCGCGCCGCAACTGTTGTATGTCGGCCTTGCCGGGTTGTTCATCGGTTGGGCCTATTCCGCGCCGCCGTTCCGTTTGAATAGCCGCGGCTTGGGTGAGCTGTGCGTGGCGGCCGGTTTCCTCGCCATCACTGTCGGTACCGATTTCGTGCAGCGCAAGGGTTTCAGTGCGGAGCCATTCATTGCGGGCATGTCGTATGCGCTGCTGGTCGCCAATCTGCTGTACATCAACCAGTTTCCCGACCGCAGCGCGGACACCGCGGCGGGCAAGTTGCATTGGGTGGCGCGGCTCGATGTGAGCAAGGCGCGCTGGGGTTATGTGCTGATCGTGGTGCTGGCTTATGTATGGCTGCTGGCCGGCGCGCTGGTCGGCTGGCTGCCGCTGTTGGCGTTATTGGCGTTGTTTGCTTTGCCGTTGAGCATCAAGGCATCACGCGAGTTGCTGCGCCACGCTGCGCAACCGCAACAACTGGCCGATGCGATCAAACTTACCATCGCGGCGATGATGGCGCATGGTGCGCTGCTGTCGCTGGCATTGATATTCAGTAAAGGGAACACATGATCGGAAGACTGAGCGGCACGCTGCTGGAGAAGAATCCGCCGCAGATTTTGCTGGATGTACAGGGCGTCGGCTACGAGGTGGATGTGCCGATGAGCACGTTCTACAACCTGCCGGCGTTGAATGAAAGGGTGGTGTTGCTCACCGAGTTCATCGTGCGCGAGGATGCGCATCTGCTGTACGGTTTCTTGACGCAGGAAGAACGCATCGCCTTCCGCCAGTTGCTGAAGATCAGCGGCGTCGGTCCCAAGTTGGCGCTGTCGGTGCTTTCCGGATTGAGCATGAGCGATCTGGCGATGGCCGTGGCGAACAAGGATGCGACGCGTCTGACCAAGATCCCCGGTGTGGGCAAGAAGACTGCCGAGCGATTGTTGCTGGAGTTGCAAGGCAAGTTCGTGGCGTCTGCTGGCGCGACACCATCAGCCGTGTTGGAGTCCGCAGGGAATGACATCGTCAATGCCTTGCTGGGTTTGGGCTACAAGGACAAAGAGGCAGAATGGGCGGCCAAGCAATTGCCCAAGGATGTCAGTCTCTCGGACGGCATCCGCCAAGCGCTTAAGTTATTATCCAAAGCATGATCCAGCACGACGACCTTACCGCCGCACCACGCATCATCTCCGCCGCGCCGGCATCCCCGCAGGAGGAAGCACTGGAACGTGCGTTGCGTCCCAAGCAGCTCGACGAATATGTGGGGCAGGAGAAGATACGCGGGCAACTGGAGATATTCATTCAGGCCGCCAAGAAGCGTAAAGAACCGCTCGATCACGTGCTGCTGTTTGGTCCGCCCGGGCTGGGCAAGACCACTTTGGCGCAGATCATCGCGCGCGAGATGGGCGTCAACATCCGCCACACCTCCGGCCCGGTGCTGGAGCGTGCGGGCGATCTGGCCGCGCTGCTGACCAATCTTGAGCCGCACGATGTGTTATTTATCGACGAGATCCATCGCTTGTCGCCGGTAGTGGAAGAGATACTGTACCCCGCGCTGGAGGATTACCAGATCGACATCATGATCGGCGAAGGGCCGGGGGCGCGTTCGGTGAAGATCGATCTGCCGCCGTTCACCTTGGTCGGTGCGACCACGCGCGCGGGCATGCTCACCAATCCGCTGCGCGACCGTTTCGGCATCGTGGCGCGTCTGGAGTTCTACACGCCGCAGGAATTGCAGCGCATTGTTACCCGTTCTTCCGGTCTGCTCGAATTGCCCATCTCGCCCGACGGTGCGCTGGAGATCGCCAACCGTTCTCGCGGCACGCCGCGTATCGCCAACCGCTTGCTGCGCCGTGTGCGCGACTATGCCGATGTGCGTGCCGACGGCAACGCCACACGCGAGGTGGCGGATGCGGCGCTGACCATGCTGGATGTGGATTCGCGCGGGTTGGATGTGATGGACAGGAAGCTGCTTCAGACCGTGATCGAGAAGTTCATGGGCGGGCCGGTGGGGGTGGACAACTTGGCTGCCGCCATCGGTGAAGAGCGCGACACCATCGAGGATGTGCTGGAGCCATACTTGATCCAGCAGGGCTATCTGCAACGCACGCCGCGCGGCCGCATGGCGACCGCGAATGCCTACCAGCATTTCGGTCTGACAGTAGTGAAGAGCGGCAACAACAAGGAATTGTGGGATGAGTAAGTCGCACAAGCCGTTCACCTGGCCGGTGCGCGTTTACTATCAGGATACCGATGCGGGTGGCGTGGTGTATCACACCAACTATGTGAACTTTATGGAGCGCGCGCGGACAGAGTGGTTGCGCAGCTTCGGCCACAGCAACGCCGGATTGATGAAAGAGCTGGGCGTGATGTTCGTGGTGCGCTCGATCAAGATCGATTACCTCAAGCCGGCATTGCTGGACGATATGCTGGAAGTGACAGCCCATCTCACCAAGGTGGGGCGCAGCCAGATGACACTGGCGCAAGAGGTTAAGCGGGGAGAAGAAGTGCTGACGCAGGCCGATGTGCATCTGGTGTGCGTGGGCAAAGACAGTTTCAAGCCGGTCAGTGTGCCGGAAATGTTACGCAAACAATGGGGTTGAACGCATGGATCTGATACGGGATTTGTCTCTGGTGCAACTCATCGGCAACGCCAGTCTGCTGGTGCAGCTGGTGATGGGCTTGCTGTTGGGCGTGTCGCTGATGTCGTGGTGGTACATCTTCATGAAGATGTTCGCCGTGCGTGCTGCAAAATCCCAGACCAGAGAGTTCGAAGATGCTTTCTGGGGTAACCCGAACCTGGTGGCTTTGTATCAGCAGGCAGGAAGCAAATTGCGCCATGACCAAGGGGCGCTGGAACATATCTTCGCTGCGGGTTTTGCCGAGTTCGTTAAATTAAAGAAGACGCATGGCGTGGACAGCGCGGCGCTGATGGAAGGCACGCGCCGTGCGATGCGTGCGCGCTATCAACGCGAGATGGATCATCTTGAGTCACACCTTTCCTTTCTTGCGACGGTTGGTTCGGTCAGCCCCTATGTCGGTCTGTTGGGTACGGTGTGGGGCATCATGAATGCGTTCCGCGGTCTGTCCAGTGTGGGTCAGGCGACATTGGCGCAAGTGGCTCCCGGCATCGCCGAAGCCCTTGTTGCAACGGCGATGGGGCTGTTCGCCGCGATCCCGGCAGTGGTGGCTTACAACCGCTACGTGCATGACGTGGCGCGACTGTCATCCCGTTTCGAAAGCTTCATCGAGGAATTCTCCAACGTGTTGCAGAGGCAGCCGTGAGTTATAGCAGGCGTGCATCGCATCGTCCGTTGAGCCAGATCAACGTCGTGCCATACATCGACGTGATGCTCGTGCTGTTAGTGATCTTTATGGTCACTGCGCCGATGATGAATCCAGGTCAGATCGAACTGCCTAGTGTGGGCAAGTCTTCGGCGCCGCCTGTCGCGCCACTGGAAGTGATGATCAAGAAAGATTCGACGCTGGTGCTGCGCGACCACACGCAGGGCGGTGTCGAGAAGCCTGTTTCGGCTAAAGAGCTGGCCGCATTGATCCAGCAGAAGCTGGCGAAGAATCCAGAGCAGTCGGTGGTGATCTCCGCCGACAAGAAGATACGCTACGAGGAAGTCATCAACGTGATGGATATGTTGCAGCAGCAGAACGTCAAGAAAGTCGGTCTGCTCACCAAGGTGAGATGAGCGCGACAATTCGCTACCGTGATCCCTATCGCTTTTCGGCAGGCATGCTGGCGATGGCGGTGCACGTTGCGTTCTTTGCCATGCTGGTGATGGGCGTACGCTGGCAGACGCATCACCCGGATAGTTTTTCGGTTGAATTATGGGATAACTTGCCGGTTCAGCAGCCGGCTGAAATGCCGACAGAGGAGCCTCAAGCGGCAAAGAAAGTGGTCGAGCAGAAGGTGTCCGGTTCGAATGTGCCGCAAAAGGCCGATATAGAACTGCGTGACAAAAAAATACGCAAGGCGACCAAGCCGGAACCGAGTGCCAAGGAATTGCGTCAGCAAAAATTGCGCGAGGAACAGCGCGTGATGGAAGCTTATGTCGAGAAGCAGCGTTTGGCTGAACGCGAGCGAGTCCGTGCGGAGGTGCTTGCCGCCACTTCCGCCGAGATGGGGCGTTATCAGGACATGATACGCAGCAAGATCAGACACAACATTGTGATGCCGCCGGACGTTTTGCCGACAGCCGCCGCTGAATTCCAGGTGACGTTGCTGCCGGACGGGTCTGTGCTGGATGCCGTGTTGCGAAGAAGTAGCGGCAATGCGGCTTATGATGAGGCGACCGAGCGTGCGATCTACAAAGCGCAGCCGCTGCCGATACCAACCGACCCCGTGCTTAAGAAGCGCTTTCGCGAATTACGCCTGACGATCAGGCCGGAGGATAGATAAGTAATGAAACGCTGGATCTTGTTGTGCCTGATGTTTGTTGCGGTGCCGGCATATGCCGTGCTGAATATTGAGATCACCGGAGCTGGGGAGCATCAGACGCCGGTTTCGCTAGTTCGTTTTTCCGGTGATGCGGCTATCGCACAGAGTCTGCTCGATCTGGTGGGAAACGATCTGACTCGCACCGGCTTATTCAAATTGATCGACCCGGCCGGGAAGTCACCGCGCGAACCACGCGATATCCGGCCAGCCGAATGGGCGGGTGTTGAAGCTGTGCTCATCGGCAGCATCGAGTCGCAGGCCGGAGACAAGGTGGCGGTCAAGTTTCGATTGCTCGATCTGGTGCGCAATGCAGAGCTGATGTCGCAAGTGGTGACAGCCAGAGCGGATCAGGTGCGCGCAATCGGTCATCGTATCGCAGACCTGGTGTATGAACGTTTGACGGGTAGCCCAGGGGTGTTTAGTACGCGCATCGCCTATGTCAGTCGCGATGCAGGCATCTATCGACTGGTTGTGGCGGACAGCGACGGTGACAATGAGCAGGCATTGCTCACTTCAAAAGAACCGATCATGTCTCCTGCCTGGTCTCCGGACGGCAAACAGATCGCATATGTCAGTTTTGAGAAGCGCCGCGCTATGGTCTATGTGCAATCGCTCACCTCGCGCAAACGTACTTTGATAGCGGATTTCCCGGGTAGCAACAGCGCGCCGGCTTGGTCTCCGGATGGCAAGCAGATTGCGATGGTGCTGACACGTGATGAAGAATCGCAGATATATCTTGCCGATAGCAGCGGCGGCCAACTGCGCCGTATCACCTATAGCGATGCGATCGATACCGAGCCGTCTTTTTCGCCGGACGGAAAATCCCTGCTATTCACCTCCGACCGGGGCGGCAGCCCGCAGATATATCGTGTATTGCTTGAAAACAATGAGGTGCAACGCCTGACCTTCGAATCGGGCAATGCCTTTTCTCCGCGATTCCATCCTGATGGCAGCAGCTTTGTATTCGCGCACTTCAGGGATGGCGTCTTCCATATAGCTGTTCACGACCTGGAAAGCAGCCAAACACAGATACTCACAGCGGGTGGATGGGAGAAGAAACCTAGCTATGCTCCGAACGGCAAGATGATCCTGTTTGCAACTGAGGTGCAGGGTCGTGGTATATTGGCAACCGTTTCAAGCGATGGCCGAGTGAAGCAGAAGATGGTTGCCCAGCGCGGGGATATCCGCGAACCGATGTGGGGCCCGTTCCTGAAATAGATAAATTAGAAGGAGTATGCGTGATGAAAAAATTGATCCTCAGTGTGTTGTTGTTGAACTTGTTGGCTGCATGTAGCAGCAATCCGCCGAAAGAAGAAGTCACTGAACCCGCAACTACTTCCGCTGCCGCAGTATCTGATGCTGATGCACAGGCTGCTGCTGATGCACAGGCCGCTGCCGATGCGCAGGCCGCTGCCGATGCTGAAGCTGCAATGATGGAAAAGAACAGCGTCTACTTCCCGTTCGATGTGGATGCCGTGCAGGATGCGGATCGCGAGACCATCATGAACCATGCTGAATATCTGGCAAGCCATCCCGATGCCAAGGTGCGAGTTGAAGGCAATGCTGACGAGCGCGGCAGCAGCGAATACAACCTTGGTCTTGGTCAGCGTCGCGCAAATAACACCAAGCGTGCGTTGGTGTTGGGCGGTGCTTCAGCTTCCCAGATCGAGACTATCAGCTACGGCGAAGAGAAGCCGCGTTGCAGCGAGCATAACGAAGCTTGCTGGGCTCAGAACCGCCGCGCTGACATAAACTACAGCGCGCAGTAAACATGAAGATCGCAGCCTCCCGATTGCTGGGTGGTCTGTTGTTGGTGTGCAGCCCCGCTTATGCGGGGCTGTTCGCTGATGATGACGCTCGGCAGCAGGTCAAGAAGCTGGAGGTACGTATCATCTCGCTGGAGAAGCAGCTTGCCGAGATAGAGTTGCAGAACAAACTCGCTGTTCGCTCCCTGCTGAACTTGCAGATGCAGCTTGAGATGCAGTCCGGTGAGATGCGCAAGCAGCGTGGCCTGTTCGAAGAGTTTGGGCATGGCCAGCAGGAAGCTGAGAAGCGACAGAAGGATTTTTACATCGATCTCGATTCCCGGCTAAGACCGCTGGAGTCGGGCAGCGGCACACCGCGAGCCTCTTCTGCGCCAGCTAGTGGTGCGGAAGCAGGGCAATCCGGGGAAAATCGCGCATTCGAGACGGCCTATGGTTTTTATCGCGCGGAGAGTTATCGTGAAGCAGCACGTGCCTTCCGTGACTTTTTGCGGCAGTACCCGCAATCGGCGCATGAAGCCAATGTGTATTACTGGCTGGGAAATGCCAATTTTCTTTCGCGTGAATATGCCGGCAGTTTTGCTGCGTATAAAAATCTGTTGAGCAAATACCCGGATCATCCGCGTGCACCTGAAGCCATGTTGAACATGGCCGAATGTCAGTTGTCACTCAAGAAGAAATCCGCAGCTCGCAGCACCTTGAAGAAACTCATCTCCCAATTCCCCGGCAGCGATGCCTCGGACAAAGCCAAGAAACGTCTGGCTACAATCAAGTAATCCACTGCAGTCCATGACCTCCGAACTCGGCAGCACGCTGCGTATCAGCGAAATTTTTTTCTCGTTGCAGGGCGAGAGCTCCCGAATCGGTCTGCCGACTGTGTTCGTACGTTTGACCGGGTGTCCCTTGCGGTGCGGTTACTGCGACAGTGCACATGCTTTCACCGGCGGGGAAAGTATGTCGGTGCAGGCGATTCTGGATGCCGTGGCCAAGTTCGATGCACATTATGTCTGCGTCACGGGTGGTGAGCCGCTTGCGCAGAAGCATTGCCTGATTCTGCTGCGCGCTTTGAGTGATGCCGGGTATGCAGTCTCGCTGGAGACGAGTGGGGCAGTAGATGTCAGCGGTGTGGATGCGCGCGTGATGAAGGTGCTTGATATCAAGACGCCAGGCTCCGGAGAGCAGCGCAAGAACCTCTGGGAGAATCTGCAGTACCTTTCGGAGAGGGATGAGATCAAATTCGTGCTGTGCAATGAGTCGGATTATCAGTGGGCGAAGCAGGTTGTGCGTGAGCGGGATCTGGCGCGTCGTTGCGAAGTATTGTTTTCCCCTGTTCATGATGGATTGGCTGCCGGTAATCTGGCGGAATGGATATTGAAGGATCGCCTGCCGGTGCGTATGCAGGTGCAGTTGCACAAGATATTGTGGGGTAATGAGGTGGGGCGTTGAACGATAAACGAGCAGTCGTATTGCTGTCGGGCGGACTTGATTCGGCCACGGTGCTGGCTCAGGCACGCGCACAAGGATTTCAGTGTCATGCTTTGAGTGTCGACTATGGTCAGCGTCACCATGCCGAACTGGCTGCCGCGCAGCGTGTGGCAAGAGAACTGGGAGCGCATGAACATCGTGTCATCAATATCGATCTGACCGCGTTCGGCGGGTCTGCCCTGACTGATGCAAACATCGCGGTACCGGAAGCGGCAACCAGCGGTATACCGCTTACCTATGTGCCTGCGCGCAATACCATTATGTTGTCCCTTGCGTTGGCTTGGGCCGAGGTGCTGCAGGCGCAGGACATTTTCTTCGGAGTGAATGCGGTGGACTATTCGGGCTATCCGGATTGTCGTCCCGAATTCGTGGAAGCATTCGAGCGCATGGCGAATCTGGCGACCAAAGCGGCGGTCGAGGGCAAGGCGCTTACCTTGCATGCACCGCTGTTGCATCTGAGCAAGGCAGAGATCATTCAAGCGGGCATGCGACTTGGCGTGGATTACGCGCTGACTGTTTCTTGCTATCAGGCAGATGAATCCGGGCGTGCTTGTGGTCGCTGTGATTCATGTCGTTTGAGGCAGGAGGGGTTCCGTTCCGCGCAAGTCGAGGACCCGACGCGCTATCAAAATACATAAATCGTATTTGATGCTTTGACACTCGGGAGCAAACCCGTATAATGCGCGCTCTCAATTTTACCGGGTCGGTAGCTCAGCCGGTAGAGCAGCGGACTTTTAATCCGTTGGTCCCGAGTTCGAATCTCGGCCGACCCACCAGTTTTTGTATTACCGCCGCTTTAGCTCAGTTGGTAGAGCAACCGCCTTGTAAGCGGTAGGTCGTCAGTTCGAATCCGACAAGCGGCACCAATTAAAAAAGGCCTGCAAATTTTGCAGGCCTTTTTGCTTTTTGCCGGCAGAAGATCAGGCTGTACCGAACTTGGTATCGACCATCACTCCGATCTGCTTCAAGAAGGGGGTCGGCAAGGTGCCGCCGGCACACACGATGACACCGCCGTTCGGGATCTCCGCCTCTTCGTCACCGAATTTGATAACAGCAGTGTCCTTGTTTATCTGTTTGACGCCGGACTTCAGGTAGATCTTTAATTTTCCGGCATCGGACATGGCTTTCAGCTTGTCGCGGTTCTTTGGTTTTGCACCGCCGAAAGCTTTGCCGAACTCTTCACCGCGAGCCAGTAGGGATACAGTGGTTCCCTGTTCCTCGGCAACAGCCATGGCGGCTTCTACTGCGCTATCGCCGCCACCGACCACGATCACATGCATGTTGCGATATTGTTCGGGGTCGATCAGTCGATACACCACTTTCGGTAACTCTTCGCCGGGCACACCAAGTTTGCGCGGTGTGCCGCGACGACCGATGGCCAGCAGAACTGCGCGTGTCTTGTATTCGCCCTTGCTGGTCTTGACGATGAAGCCATTGTCGGTCGGCGTCACGTTCTCCATACGCTCGTTGTAATTCAGCTTGATGCCGGTCTTCTCGATGATGCCCAGCCACCACTCGAGCAGTTTCTCCTTGCTGACCTCTTTGAAGTGCATCTCGCCCACGACTGGAAGCTTGACCGGTGCGGTCATTGCGATCTTGTTGCGCGGATACTGGAAAATCGCGCCGCCGAGCGAACTTTCCTGCTCTATGACGAGATAGCGCAGTTTGTGCTGGATGGCGCCAAGTGCCGCCCCCATGCCCGCCGGGCCGGCACCGATGATGATGACGTCGTAGTCATTGTCGCTGCCTTTGAGCTTGGCGATCGAGTCCATCGCCTGAGAACCCTGGCTGGCGGATTTGCGAATCAGGCCCATGCCGCCCAGTTCGCCGGCGATGAACAGACCTTTGACGTTGGTTTCGAAATTTGGATCGACTTGCGGGATATCCATGCCGCGTTTTTCAGTGCCGAATACCAGGGTGATCGCGTCGTGGGGGCAAGCGGCTGCACAAGCGCCGTGGCCGATGCAGTGGGTCGGATTGATGAGTACCGCCTTGCCCTTGATCATGCCGATGGCGCCTTCCGGGCAGGCTTTGATACAGCTGCCTGACCCCAGGCATAAGCGCGGGTCAATCACGGGGTGCAGTGAGGAGGGTTCGGTCAAACCCTGGCTGATCGCCTCCTTCATTTGTTCGGCGGAGCTCGCTTCTTTCTTTTTTCTGCTGCCCAAGTAGAAGAACATGATGATGATCAAGGGGATCAGATAAACGGATAGGTCGATGATGTCCATTAGTTTTGCTCTTGTGGTTGGTGATTGAGTGAGCCATTGGTCTGAATGACTTGGCCGCCTGTCGGACTAGTGAAAAATAATGTCGAACTTTATTGTACAAGTCACTGTCGGAGGCAGCGGCATTCTAGGGTTGTCGCAGTATTAAGACAAATTTATTAAGACAGGTTCGGCGATCGCAGTTAAAATTTCCGCCGTTTGAGCAAAGCATATTGAAGCGGACAAATGAGAACGAAAAAACAATCTGAACACCTGATGTGGATGATATTCATAAGCATCGTCGGCGTAATCACCTTCGCCGGCTACTTCGTTGTTTATCCTCAGACTTATTATAAACCGGGTGAGGAGCTGTTCGATTTTGGATACAACCTGGGGCTGACCGGCGGCATTATGATGCTGCTGCTGCTGCTGTATCCCCTGCGCAAGCGCTGGTCCGTGTTGGAGAACGTCGGGTTCTTGCCGACCTGGTTCAAGTGGCACATGGTGCTGGGTATCTTGGGGCCGTTGTTCATCATCTTCCATTCCACCTATCACGTATATATCCCCTTCATACACCCGACAGGCTCTATCAATGCGGCGGTGGCGATGTATTGCATGCTGCTCGTTTCGGGTAGTGGTACCTTTGGCCGTTTCTTCTACACCAAGATCCACCACGGTTTGTATGGTCGTCAGGCGACGGTGAATGAATTGCGTGCTCAGATGGAGGAGACGGGGGACATCAAGTCGATGTTCGGGTTTGCGCCGCATGTTGAGCTGCAACTACAGGAGTTTCACGATATGGCGGAAAAATATGCCAAGGAGACCGGTTACGGCTTCTTGAGCTTTGCCAGGATGGGCTTCCGGTCGGCAATGTTGTCTCGACGCCTGCCTGCCGAGTTGCATCAAGTGATGCGCGCGCAGGCTGCAGAGAAAAACTTTAGTGCCGAACAAATCCAAGGCATGGAAAAGATGTTTGAGGACTATAAGGAAAAGATCACCTCCTATCTTCATGCCGTACGTGACGCGGGGCAGTTCCATACCTACGAGCGCCTGTTCTCCTGGTGGCACATCTTTCACATTCCGCTGGTGTTCATGATGGTGTTCAGCGCCATCTATCACGTCTATGCGGTCCATGCTTACTGATTGAAATAAATTATGTTCATTCGCGCACTTACTCTGATCTTCTTCCTGTTTGCACTGCCCATGCAGGCGAACGCCAACAAACTATTGATGCCCGGCGATGTCATCAAGGGGCATGCCAAGGAAGAGGAGAAGTGCGAGCTTTGCCACAAGAAGTTCGACAAGAAAGCGCAGAATCGTCTGTGCATGGACTGTCACAAGGAAGTGGGCAAGGATGTCGCCGAGAAAAAGGGCCACCATGGCCGTATTGATACAACCAAAGACTGCAAGGAATGCCACGCCGAGCACAAAGGGCGTGAGTTCAAAGCTGCCGAGTTTGATCAGAAAAAATTCGATCACAAACTGACGGATTTCGAGTTGAAGGGCGGCCACTTGGACCCCAAGGTCAAGTGTGAGAGCTGCCACAAGGCGGGGAAAAAATTCCGTGAGGCACCGCAGCTTTGCTTTAGCTGTCACAAAAAGGATGACAAACACAAAGGCGGTCTGGGTGAGGATTGTGCGAAGTGTCACGTAGACAAAGACTGGAAAACAACGGATTTTGACCACAGCAAGACCAAGTTCAAGCTGGAAGGCAAGCTTGCCGATGTGAAGTGCTTGAAGTGCCACATCGATCATAAATACAAGAAAACGCCGATGGCTTGCGTTGCCTGTCACAAGAAGGACGATGACAAGGCGCACAACGGCAAGCTAGGCAAGAAGTGCGAGACTTGTCATACGGCCAGAGACTGGAAGAAGACGAAGTTCGACCACGACAAGACCAAGTTCAAGTTGTTGGGCAAGCACAACGAAGTGAAGTGCGACAAGTGCCACATCAACAAGAAATACAAGGGCACGCCGACGAAATGTAATGAATGCCACAAGAAGGATGACGACAAGGCTCACAAGGGCAAGTTTGGTCCCAAGTGCGAGACCTGCCACGTCGAGAAGGACTGGAAAGAGATCAAGTTCAATCACGACAGGCAGACCAAATTCGATCTGCTGGGCAAACACAAGAAGACCAAGTGTACCGACTGCCATAAGGGTGATCTGTACAAAGACAAGCTGAAGATGACTTGCGTCTCCTGTCATAAGAAAGACGACGACAAAGCGCACAAGGGCAACTTCGGCATAAAGTGCGAGACCTGTCACGTTGCCGATGACTGGAAAACGATCAAGTTCGACCACGACAAGCAGACCAAGTATCCGTTGCTGGGTAAACACAAGAAGACCAAGTGTACCGATTGCCATAAGGGCGACCTGTACAAGGACAAGCTGCAGAAAGATTGCATCAGCTGTCACCAGAAGGATGATGACAAGTCGCACAAAGGCCAGGAAGGCAAGAAGTGCGAGACCTGCCACGTCGAGGACGACTGGAAGAAGGCCGACAAGTTCAACCACAACCGCATGTCCACCTTCCCGTTGCTGGGGCGGCATGCGCTGGTCGCTTGCAAGAAATGTCACGAAAAGCCGACCTTCAAGGATGCCAAGTCGGACTGCTGGTCATGTCATGAAAAGGACGATGAAGATGTCCACCGTCGCCGATTGGGAACCGAATGTCAGGTTTGTCACTCTACGCGCTCGTGGGCGGCATGGGATTTCGATCACAACAAGACCAACTTCAAGCTGGATGGACCGCACAAGAAGACCGCCAACAAGTGCTATTCCTGCCACTCGAAGCCGATGGCCAAGAAAGTGGTGACTTCCACTGCATGCGGCAGCTGCCATGAGCGTGATGATGTGCACAACGGCAACTTTGGTGATCGTTGCGAACGTTGCCATGAGGGCAATGACTGGAAAACAGTGAAGATGGGTGTGGTCGTACCCCAGAAGAAATAGTAGGAAATGTCAAGTTTGCCTACAACAGTAGTTGAGGCAGAATTATCGAATAGCTAGTGAACTATCGAGGAGGTTGTCATGGAGAGAAAATCAGGTTTTATCGGTGCGATGTTCGCCGTGTTGTTGGCGGTGACCACGCTGCAAGCGGGGGCTGCCCAGCAAATCGGGCGTGATTTCAATCACATGACGACCGGCTTCCCGCTTTCGGGTGGGCACGCAGCAGCGGCTTGTGAGAGCTGCCACGTTGGCGGCGTGTTCAAAGGTACGCCACGCGCCTGTGACGGCTGTCATGCTGTCGGAAGGCGTGTCGTCGCGACACCGAAGAACGACAGGCACATCGTGACCGATGCGCCTTGTGAGTCCTGCCACTTCAATACCGCTACTTGGCTAGGCGTACGCTACAACCATGGTTCGGCGGTTGCGGGCCAATGTACGAATTGTCATAACGGGCGTCAGGCGTCGGGCAAGGCGGCAAGCCACACCACAGGCAATAAAGCCACCAAGTCTTGCGATAATTGCCA
>JBDRPZ010000043.1:0-64708 GCA_043826585.1 Pseudomonadota bacterium | reverse complement strand
GTTTGCGCAGCAGGACGGTCTGCGCACCGGCTTTCCAGGCGTGTGGGATGCTCTCGCTCGCCACCTGGGCATCCAGCCCCTCGATCTTGTCGAACATGAAATCCACACCGGGCGAAACGATCAGGCGGTCATAGCGCAGATGCCCGTCCGCCAGCATGACGGTCTTCTTGTCCGGATCGATGGCAGTGACCTCGCCTTTGATCAGCTTGACGCCGTACTTCTTCTGCAGCGTGCCATAGCCCATGGTCAGGTCTTCGATCTTCCGGGTACCGCCGAGCACGGTGTTGCTCATCGGGCAGGAGATGAAGTTCGTGTTGCGTTCGACCAGCACCACCTCGATCTTGTTGTTGCTCCATTTGCGGATGTACTTGGCGGCGGTCGCACCGCCGAATCCGCCACCCACCACCACCACGCGCTGGCCTTTCTTCCTGATCAGTTCGCTCGATGCGAATGCCAGTCCGGGGAATGATCCGACTGCGATACCGGCAATGCCGGCCTTAATAAAATCACGACGACTGAATGACATATTGTTCTCCCTCTGTTCTGTATGTTCAGGTTGGCACTGGCATCACTTGCGCTTCTGCGCGGCGAAGAACTTCGCGAGCATCTCGATCTGCTCGTCGGAGTAACCCTTGGCATGCTGGTGCATGACGGTGGCCGGACGCGCGCCGGACTTGAAGTCCTTCATCGTGATGACAAACAGTTTTTTATCCATACCCGCGATCACCGGCATGCCGCCCTCGCTATAGCCGTCGGTGCCGTGGCAGGCGGAACAGGATGCCGCCATGTTGCGTGCGTGTTTATCGACCCCTGCCGCCTGTGCGACAGAGCACAAGCCCAGTCCGATGAAGATCAATAGCATTCGAAACGAAATCATAGTCAAACCTCCCCTGAGTTGAATTGAACGACGTTTGCTGCGTTTTCCGCCCGGCGGCGGCCCCTGCTCTGGTCAATCGATGATCGTCTCATCCAAACGACTATCACCCCGATTGTCTTGCCATGAAAGGGACAGCACGTCCCCCTTGTTCCCGCCCCTGAAGCGGAACACCAGATACGGATTCTTGGATACGGAGGTACCGAACTGCCCTTCCAGCACGGTCCGCCCCTGATGCTGCACTTTGAAGTCAGTGATATGCCAGGCCGGCACGACATTGCCGGCTTCGTCCTTGCGACGGCCGTTCTCCATATCGTGATACATCAGCATCCTGACTTCGACATAGCCAGCATCCTTGAGCGATGCGCGGATCTTGGAAGGCGCAGCCATCAGCAGCCTCCCGCTGTGACTGTGACTTGCTTGGACGCGCGCAAGAAACGCTCGCCCGCTTTGACCAGCACGATCACATTCGAGGTCTCGGCCATGCGGATGCGGGTGGAAAGATAGGCATCTGTGCCCTTGGGGAAGGTGTAGTGCGCGACCAGCATGGTGGGGTTGCGGTCGGCCAGAATGGATATCTGCTCGACATTGGTCAGAGTGCTTTCAACAGTCACCGGCACCAGCGCACCGTTCTCGGCGACATCGGGCGCAGTCAGTGTGATGAGGGTGCTTTCTTCGGCGATCAGGCCGCCCAATGCATCGAGTGCTTCATTCAGCGACTTGGTTTCGAAAGCCTTGCGGTCGACCCCTGCAAACGCTGCGGCAGGCAACAAGCCGAGCATGGTGAACAATCCCAACATGCCCAGACCACCGCCGGTCTTGAGCGCCTGACGACGACTGCCATCCACACCATCATGACTATGCATCCAGCCCCCTGTTATCGAGATAGGACTACTGAGCGAGGGGGCATTTGATACCAGCCCCTGAGTTGCGTCCATAACCAGCAAGTGTCTATACCCATAACTCTTTAGGGTTATGGGATATCGATACGTCAGACTCAGAAGATCAGGTTCAGCATGACCATCAGCACGATGATGAACACTATCGTCATCACCCCGCCGGCGCGCATGTAATCGACCACGCGATACCCGCCCGGCCCCATCAACAGCGCATTCACCTGATGGGTCGGCAGGAAGAAAGAGTTGGAAGTCGCCAGCGCCACCGTCAGCGCGAACACCGCCGGGTCCGCACCCGCGCCAATGGCGATGTTCACCGCCAGCGGCACCAGCAGCACCGTCGCACCCACGTTCGACATCACCAGCGTAAAGAACGTAGCCAGCACGACGATCGCCAGCTGAATCACCCAGATCGGCGTGCCACCCAGCACGGAGAGGGTCTGTTCGGCGATCCATCTTGCCGTGCCGCTGGTCTCCACCGCAAGGCCGAGCGGGATCAGGCTGGCCAGCAGGAACACCGATTTCCAGCTCACCGCCCGGTACGCCTCGTCTATGCTCAGCACGCGCAGCAACACCATGCCGATGGCGCCGGTCATCAGCGCGATGGAGAGGGTGATATTGGTGAACAGGATCAGCACCAGCGCCAACAGGAAGCTGCCCAGCGCCGCCTTCACCTTGTGCGGGCGCGTTTCCTCGCGCGGGAACTCGGTAGTGATGACCACGAAGTCCCTGTCCTTCAGAAGATGGGCCAGCGTCTCCCAGCCGGTGTGCACTACCAGCGCGTCGCCGGACTGGAATGGGATGTCACGCACCCCGTCTCCCTCTCGCAGCGTCTTGTCGCCGCGATGCAGTGCCATCAGCGATACCCCGTATTTTTTTCGCAGCCACAGATCGCGCGCACTTTTACCGATCAGCCCCGAACGCGGCGGGATGACGATCTCGGCGATGCCGGACTTCGCAGCCGACAATTGCTCGGCGAAGGTCTCCAGTTCCTCGCGCAGTTGCAGACCGTTGTTCGCAGCGAACTCTCGCAACCGTTCCGGCGCACCGAGGATGCCCAGCACGCTGCCCGCCACGATCTCGATGTCACGCGCAGGGCCGATGCGCAGGTCATCCGTGCTGCGCATGATGGCGATCACGCGCAGGCGGTTTGGCTGCTCGATATCGTTGATGAGTCTACCGACCAGTGGGCTGCCGGCCGGTACCACCACCTCGAACGCCGCATAGTCCAAGCCATACAGGTTGCGAAAATAATCCATCGCGTTGGCGCCGCTGGTCACGTTCGCCTTGTCGCCACCGGGCAAGACATAGCGCCCCGCCAGCACGAAGTAAGCGATACCTGCAGCCAACAAGGCCAGACCGATCGGCGTGACCGAGAACAGCGACCAGGTCTGCATCTGTTCCTCGGGCGCCAGCCCCTTGTTGGAGGCGAGGATCAGGTCGTTGAGCAGGATCAGCGGGCTGGAACCGACCATGGTGATGGTGCCGCCAAGGATGGCGCAGAAACCCATGGGCATCAGCAGGCGCGACATCGGCAGGCCGGTGCGCGCCGAGACGCGACCGACCACCGGCAGGAATAGTGCTGCGGCACCGACGTTCTGCATGAAACTGGAGATGATGCCCACGGTACTGGAGACCGCCGGGATGATGCGCGCTTCGGTCTTGCCCGCCACGCGCAGGATGAACCCGGCGACCTTGTTCATCAGGCCGGTCTTGTCCAACCCCGCGCCGACGATCATCACAGCGATGATGGAGATCACCGCATTGCCGGAGAACCCGCGGAACAACTCCCGCCCTTCGACCAACGGCTGCGGCAGACCGATCACACTACTGAAGTGACTGATCAGACCCAGCAGCACCATGATGGTGACCGCCGCCACATCCACACCGACTACCTCGAAGGCAAACAGGAACACGGTGAGCAGCAGCAAGTTGAGTACGACGGCGATCTCGCGGCTGGGGCCGAACATGAAAGATGCCACGCCGAAGGCTAGAAAGATGAAGGCCGCAACAATGGTTTTGGTATGACTTGCTTCGCTGCTCATCTGGCCTCCTTCAATAACTACACCCTAGCTCGCCCTGGGTTCGCCGTTCGGCAACCTGACATGGCACTCGGCGAAGATGCGTGCCTTGCAATTGCGGCAGATCTCCGGATTCAGATTGGGATAGATTTTCCCGACCCAGTTCGACATCACCGGGAAGAAGCTATCTTCGCCGATGTCTTTCATTGCGCCGGACTTCCTCAAGAAATCCTTCGTCGCTTCCTTGCATGAATAGAAGTAGATCCTGCCGCCCAACTTCTTGCGGCGGCGTGCCTCCTGAGCCAGCATCTCGGCACCGGCCACATCTACAAAGGTCAGACCGCGCACGGTCAGTAGCAGCGATTTCTTCTGTGGATCTTCTTCGTCTATCTGATGCAGACGGTCACGCACATTGTCGACGGCACCAAAGAACAATGCACCGTTGATACGCATGATGGACAGCTGCGGACATTGCTGATGATCTTCGGCACCGACAAAATGGTAGGCACCCTCTTCCGGCGACGGCACGACAGGACGCATGCCGGGTTTGGAGACGCGGTACAGATAGATCGCCAGCGAGAGCAGGATGCCGAAGAAGATACCCTTCTCGAGATCGATCAAGGTACCCACCAGCGTCACCCACAGGATGACGGTCTCGCCGCGGCTGGTCTTCATGATGCTGGAGATGTGGTGGAAATCGATCAACCCCCATGCCACTAGGAACAGGATGCCCGCCATCGCCGCCGTGGGCAGATAGGCGGCCAGCGGCGCGACCAGCAACAGGATCAGCAGCAGGAAGATCGAGGCATACACCGTCGCCAGCGGCGTGCGCGCACCGGCCGCATAGTTCACGCCACTGCGGTTGAACGAACCGCAGGAGGCGTAGCTGGAGAAGAAACTGCCGACCAGATTGGACAGGCCCTGGCCGATGAATTCCTGGTTGCCATCGATACGCTGCTCAGACTTCACCGCAATGGCGCGCGAGATGGACACCGCCTCGGTCAGCGCCAGCATAGTCACCACCAGTGCCGGGAAAAGCACCTTGCGGATCGTGTCGTAAGAGAAGTCCGGCAACGACAGCGGCGGCAGGTGCGAAGGCAGCGCACCCACCGTCGTGATGTGGGTGGTCGCCACGCCGACTTCCAGATTGACCAGCCAGGCCACCACACTGCCGACCACCATGGCCACGATCATGTAAGGCATCTTGGGGATGAGCCGCTTCGCCAATATCCCGGCAGCGAGCGTCACCGCACCGACCAGCGTGACATACAGATTGATGTCGCCGAGCTGCAGGACCAGCTGTTCGATCACCACATGGAAATGCGCGCCGCGCTCGATGGCGATACCGAAGAAATGTTTCACCTGACTGGCCGCGATCAACACCGCCGCCCCGGCCGTAAAGCCGATCACCACCGTATGCGAAATGAAGTTGACCAGCACGCCCATGCGCGCCAAGCCAAGGATCAACTGGAACAAGCCGACCAGAAAGGTCAGTGTCAGCACCATACTGATGAACTCGGGCGAGCCGGGATCGGCCAGCGGGCTCATGGCGGCGAATACCGCAATGGAAATGGCCGTGGTCGGGCCGGACACCAGATGCCAGCTCGAGCCGAACAGTGCGGCGATGATGGCCGGCACCATGGCGGCATACAGACCATACTCCGGCGGCATACCGGCGATCGTGGCGAACGCCACACCTTGCGGGAGCACGATCATCGCGCCGGTCAGGCCGGCGATCAGATCGGCACGGGAGGATTGTTTATCTACCAGATGCTTCCATTGCATGAACGGAAGCGTCCGACACAGCCAGTCTTTACAGATACGAGTACGAGTTTGAGTTGCCATCAGTATTGCATCAGCCTACGGTCTGGTAATAAAGGTTCTGCGGATGGTTGGCCTGCGCAAAGAAGAACCAGCGCTCGGCCAGCAAGCCGATGTATTGCAGTATAAACGCTAGCCCCAGCAATGCAGGCGTGGACATGCTGAACGCCAGCAACACAAGCGGCAAGACAAAAGCCAGCAACAGGAAAGTCGGCTTGATCGCGCGCAGGAAGCCATCGCTCTTGCCATGGAAGAACTCACGCGTATTGAACGAACCACCCATCGCGCCCATGGAACGCTGGGTGATCTTTGGATGCTTCACGCCGATAGCGGTCTGTATGGTCGAGGTCGGCTTTAGGCGCGCATTGCGCACCAGCGATGCCGCGCGTCCGATCAGTGCCAGCACGGTAATGATGATCGCCCAACCGGCGAAAAAGTCTGCCTGATCCGGCGCGGCGGAAGCCGCATAGAAGGCCGCCAGGATGAAACCGGAAGAACCGCCCATCAGGATGTAATTGATGACCGTCAGCGGAGAGTTCCATTCCTTGAGGAAGCGCAGACAGGCATAGATCATCGCCGTGCACACGAACAAGGCGAACGCCAGCAACGTCCCCGCCACCCCCAGTAACAGCGACAGATCGACCACATGACCGCCCGGCAAGGTAACGATCTCGGGGCGGATGCCGAACAGATGCGACACACCGAACAGGAAGGCCACGCCCATGAACGCGGGCAGCACGATCACCTCGCGCGACAACCAGGACGTGCGCCATTGCGTGGCGGCACGCCATGCCCGTTCGGGACGACCAAGGTGGAAGAATGATGCCACCAGACCCGCCGCCAGCAACACCAGCACGATGAGCGTGCCGTAGCCGTAGAAGTCGTCGGACTGCATCGGCAACAAACCGAACAGCGCATACGACTGGTGCGTGAACAGGGCGAGGAACAGGCCCTGCGCCGCACCGATCAAGGTCGTCAAAAAGATCACTGAGAATGCTGGTTTCATAATTTCTCGCTAAGTTCTGGTTACCAGGCCGACACGTCGTCCATTGTCGACTGATCCTTGTCCGGCTTGGGCAATTGCTGATCGAGTTTGAGCGGATTGTCGGCGCGCTCCAGTTCGTCGGCATGGATCTTCATTTTGGTCTTGCGACGCGGCAGATAGTGATTGGAAGGATGCGTACCCCACTCCGGCATCAGCGCGTAGCCGCCGTCCTCGCGGATGGCCTGCGACACCTCGGATTCCGGATCATGGATATCACCGAACAGACGCGCACTGGTCGGGCACGCCTTCACACAGGAAGGCTTGCGATCCTCTTCCGGCATGGTCATGTCGTAGATGCGGTCCACGCACAGGGTGCACTTCTTCATCACCTTCTGTTTCTCGTCGATCTCGCGCGCGCCGTAAGGGCACGCCCAGGAGCAATATTTGCAACCGATGCACTTGTCGTAATCCACCAGCACGATGCCGTCTTCCTTGCGCTTGTAGGAAGCGCCGGTCGGGCACACCGGCACGCACGGCGGGTCTTCGCAATGCAGGCAGGATTTCGGAAAGTGCATCGTCTCGCTGTTCGGGAACGTGCCCATCTCATAGGTCTGCACACGATTGAAGAACGTACCGGTCGGATTCTCGCCGTAGGGGCGCTCATCCACCAGCGGGCCGGCCGAGCCGGAAGTGTTCCATTCCTTGCAACTGGTCACGCAGGCGCTACAACCCACGCACACGTTCAAATCGATCACCAATGCGAGCTGTGTCATTTCGCACCGCCTTTCTTTCTTGCTCCCGCCAAGTAGGCCAACCAGGTCGGCGCATCTTTCATACCGGGATATTTCTTCATGGGTGGGAACTGCGGCGAGGTCTGTTGCGGCTCGCCCTCTTCCGCCTTGTAGATACGAACACGCACGTCATACCAGGCTGCCGGCCCAGTGATCGGGTCGGAGTTGGAGAAGCGCGAACCGTCCGCCTGCTTCGGCAATTCTTCCGAGATCAGGTGATTGAGCAGGAAACCCTGCTGCGATTCGTTCGCATCGGGCGTCAGGTTCCACGCACCGGCAGCCTTGCCGATGGCGTTCCAGGTCCACACCGTGCCTGGCTCCACCGACTCGCTATAGCGCGCCATGCAGCGCACCTTACCCCATTGCGATTCGCACCAGATCCAGTCGCCGTCGCCGATGCCCGCATTCTTCGCGGTCAGCGCATTCACATACAGATAGTTGTGTGCGTGGATCTGACGCAACCATGCGTTCTGCGAATCCCACGAGTGATACATCGCCATCGGGCGTTGTGTCACGGCGGACAGCGGATACTTCTGCTTGTCGCTGGCTTGCGTCTCCAACGGTTCGTAGTAGAACGGCAGCGGATCGAAATAGGTCTCGACGCGCTTGGCCAGATGCTTGGGCGGCTGGCGCGTGATGCTCTTGCCCTGCGCGGCCAGACGGAACTTCTGCATCACCTCGGAATACAGGTGGATGAGGATGGGCTCGGCATAGCGCGTGATACCGTTGCGCTGCGACCATTCCAGATAGCCCTGATTCCAGTTGCGCATGAACTGGTAAGAGCGTGGCAACACCTCATGGTGCACACAGTCGTTCTTGGCGTACATCTCCCACTGGTTCGGGTTCGGCTCGCCCTTCATGCTCTTCTCGCCGCCCTTGCCGCGCCAGCCGGACAGGAAACCGATGCCGGAACCCGGTGCAGTCTCCCAGTTGACGATGAAGTCGGGATAGTCACGATACTTGCGTGCGCCGTCCTGCGTCACGAATGCAGGCAACTTCAAGCGCGTACCCAGTTCGATCAACACCTCCTGGAACGGCAGGCAATCACCGGTACGCGGCATCACAGGGATGCGTACCGAATCCACCGGACCGTCAAACTCGGAGATCGGCCTATCCAGCATGGACATCACGTCATGACGCTCCAGATAGGTCGTGTCCGGCAGGATCAGATCGGCAAATGCAGTCGTCTCGGAATGGAAGGCGTCGCACACCACGATATTGGGGATCTTGTACTCGCCGTTCTCGTCCTTGTCGGTGAGCATCTTGCGCACTTCGCTGGTGTTCATGGTGGAGTTCCATGCCATGTTGGCCATGAACAGCAGCAGCGTGTCGATCTTGTACGGATCACCGCGCCATGCGTTGGTGATCACGTTGTGCATCAGGCCATGCGCCGACAGCGGGTATTCCCATGAAAAACCCTTGTCGATACGTACCGCTTCGCCTTCCTTGTCCACGAACAGATCGTCCGGATCGGCAGGCCAACCCAACGGCATGCCGTCCAGCGGTGTGTTCGGCTGCACCGCGCGCGGGTCGTTGGGCGGACGTGCACAAGGCGGGATCGGACGCGGGAACGGTGTCTTGTGACGGAAACCGCCCGGACGGTCGATGGTGCCCAGCAAGGTCATCAGGATGGACAACGCACGGATGGTATGGACACCGTTGGAGTGCGCAGCCAGTCCGCGCATGGCGTGGAAAGACACCGGATTGCCGGTGACCGTCTGGTGTTCCTTGCCCCAGCTGTCCGTCCAGGCGATCGGCAGTTCGATCTTCTGGTCGCGGGCGGTAATGCCCATCTCGTGCGCCAGACGACGGATGGTGTCGGCCGGAATGCCGGTTACGCCTTCCGCCCACTCGGGCGTGTACTCCGCGACACGATCCTTCAACAACTGGAACGCGGGCTTCACCGGCGTGCCGTCGCTCAACTTGAATTCGCCGCGCAGGAAAGGATCGGCGCCTTCGGTATGGGTCACCACCGGCTTGTTGGTGTTACGGTCCCACCACAGTTTGTTCTGCGGGTCGTAACAGCCCTCTTCTTCCGGCACCTCGGTGCGCACGAACATGCCGAACTCGTCGTGTTCCGCATCCAGGTTCACCAGCTGGCCGGAGTTGGTGTAGCGCACCAGGAACTCGCGGTCGTACAGCCCCAGCTCGATCAACTCGCGGATGATGGCGAGGAACAGCGCGCCGTCGGTACCGGGACGGATGGGCACCCACTCGTCGGCGATGGCGGAATAGCCGGTGCGCACCGGATTGATGGAGATGAAACGGCCACCCTCGCGTTTGAACTTGGCCAGCGACACTTTCATCGGATTGGAGTGGTGGTCTTCCGCCGTGCCGATCATGATGAACAGCTTGGAACGCTCCAGGTCGGGACCGCCGAATTCCCAGAACGAACCACCGATGGTGTAGATCATGCCGGCCGCCATGTTGACCGAGCAGAAGCCGCCGTGTGCCGCATAGTTCGGCGTGCCGAACTGGCGCGCGAACATGCCGGTCAGCGCCTGCATCTGGTCGCGGCCGGTGAACAGTGCGAACTTCTTCGGATCGGTCGCACGCAACTCACCGAGACGATCAGCGAGCAGCGTGAACGTCTCTTCCCAGCTGATCTCTTCGAACTCGCCCGCACCACGCTCGGTGCCCGGCTTGCGGCGCAGCGGCTTGGTCAGACGCGCCGGAGAATACTGCTTCATGATGCCCGAGGAACCCTTGGCACAGATCACGCCGCCATTCAGCGGGTGGTCGGGGTTGCCGTCGATGTAACGCACCTCGCCGTTGCGCAGATGCACGCGGATACCGCAGCGGCATGCGCACATATAGCAGGTGGTCTTCTTGATCTCGGTCGTGGCGCCAGCAACCGGCGGCGCCAATGGGTCGTGCAATGGTGTCGATGACATGGGCAGAATCTTGTATGGGTTGATCGTTTTATCGGGGCGCAACACTTTATTTTTCGTGTGCCGCTGCCCTACGAAATTACTCAATCTTTCAGGTGCCGAAGTATGCGTATCCAGCGCCAGTGCTGCCATAGCCGTGATGAGGGGGAAAGACATAACCCCTATGGGGGGTGTGACCCTCAACCCATGAGGGGTATCGCCTCCAGCGTGATGTTCCTCTACTGTCCGCACCTGAAATTTCGACGTTGTTCCATCCGTAGCTAGACCCAACAGGGAGGCTTTATGGCATTGGTAAACCCGCATGGCGGGAAAGATCTCAAACCACTATTGCTAGTGGGAGAAGATCTGATAGCAGAGTTGAATCGGGCACGTAGTTACCCCAAAGTAACAGTGAGTTCTCGCGAAAAAGGCGACCTCATCATGCTCGGCATAGGCGGCTTCACACCGCTGGACGGTTTCATGAGCCACGCCGACTGGCAAGGTGTCTGCGACGGCATGACGCTCACCAACGGCCTGTTCTGGCCCATCCCCATCACCCTTTCTACCGACAAGTCCACAGCCGACGCCATCCCCACCGGCAACTACATCTCGCTGGTCGACCCGGACGACGGCAGCATCCTCGCCACCATGCAGGTGACCGAGAAATACACCATAGACAAGGCGCACGAATGCGCCACCGTATTCGGCACCACCGATCTTGAACATCCCGGTGTGAAAATGGTGATGGAACAGGGCGAGGTGAATCTGGCCGGACCGGTGAAGGTGTTGTCGCAAGGCGGCTTCCCGCAGAAATACGGCGCGATGTACATGACGCCGCAAGAGACGCGCGCGCTGTTCACAGAGATGGGCTGGAGCAAGGTCGCCGCCTTCCAGACGCGCAACCCCATGCACCGTTCGCACGAGTATCTGGCCAAGATCGCCATCGAGGTGTGCGACGGCGTGATGATCCACTCCCTGCTCGGCAACCTCAAACCGGGCGACATACCGGCCGAGGTGCGCACCCACGCCATCATCGCGCTGACCCAGAACTACTTCGTCGGCAAGACCGTGGTGCAATCCGGCTACCCGCTGGACATGCGTTATGCCGGCCCGCGCGAAGCGCTGCTGCATGCGCTGTTCCGCCAGAACTACGGCTGCTCACACCTGATCGTCGGTCGCGACCACGCGGGCGTCGGCAAATACTACGGTCCCTTCGACGCACACCACATCTTCGACAAGATCCCCAAGGACGCACTGGAGACCCAGGCACTGAAGATCGACGTCTCCTTCTGGTGCTACAAGTGCGGCGGCATGGCCTCGGCGCGCACCTGCCCGCATGGCGACGACGACCGTCTGCAGGTGTCCGGCACCCAGTTGCGCAAGATGCTTTCCGAAGGCGAAGAAGTGCCGGCGGAATTCAGCCGCCCCGAAGTGCTGGATATATTGCGCAAGTACTACGCGGGATTGAATAGCGGATAGCCTGAGGGACACCTCTTTTGTTCGGTCTGATTTTGAAAAGTAATAATTACTAAGGAGAACCTGATGTTGACGAGCAACCTCTTTGCCGCACTTTCAGATGTCATATCCCCAGCGATGATGCAGGGATATATCGTTCTTATGGTCCTGCTGGTCATGGGCGGGACGATACTGGACATGATGCACAAGAAAAGCGCCAAGTACTTTTTCGAGAATGCCAAGAAAGCTCAGAAGAACGCCAAGCGTACCGTGAGTGGCGGCGAGAAGGCCGTAATCGCCGCTTCAGTGCTGGCGCATGAAGTGCTGACCTCCGGCGAATTCAGCAATCCGCGTCGCCGCATGTCCCACCTGCTGACCATGTACGGTTTCATCATCTTCGCCGCGACCACAGCGATCATGATCTTCGGCTATACCGCGCCCGGCTCAACCACCCCCGCCATCCTGCCTCAACTCTGGCATCTGGGCGCACTGATGCTGGCCATCGGCGGCTACTGGTTCTGGTTCTTCATCCGCGTCGATGTCTCGGCGGAAGGCCTGCCCTGCTTCCGCGTCGAGCGCGCCGACCTGTTCATCCTGTCGCTGCTTGCCACCGCGACATTCGCCTTGATCTGGTCGTTCACCGGCGGCGGACTGGGCATCCCGTTCGCCCTGTTCATCTTGTCCAGTACCGTGCTGTTCGGCGGCGTGTACTGGTCCAAGTTCGCGCACATGTTCTTCAAGCCTGCTGCAGCACACCAGAAGAAGATCACAGTGGCCGACGGCTCACGCGAAAACCTGCCGCCGGACTACGACCTGACCGATCCCGAAGTACAGCGCAAATTCCCGGACGTCCCGATGTACATGGGCAAGAACCCGCCCAACATGGGGCTGTGCATCAAGGCCGAGCGCCCGAACCACTACTAACCATCTACGAAACTAGAGGAAATCGATATGCCAACCTTTGTATATATGACTCGTTGTGATGGCTGTGGGGAATGCGTCGACATCTGCCCTTCCGACATCATGCACATCGACAAGAAGCTGCGTCGTGCCTACAACATCGAACCGAACATGTGCTGGGAGTGCTACTCCTGCGTGAAAGCCTGCCCGCACCAGGCCATCGACGTGCGCGGCTATGCCGACTTCGCCCCGTTGGGCCACAGCGTCCGCGTGATCCGCGACGAAGAGAAAGGCACGATTGCGTGGCGCATCAAGTTCCGCAACGGCAAGAAAGACATGGAGCTGCTCGCCCCGATCACCACCAAGCCCTGGGGCTCGGCCACGCCCGACCTCGGCAAGGTGCCCGCACCGAGCAAGGAGATGCGCGACAGCCAGTTGCTGTTCAACGAACCGAAATATATCCGTATGGATGACGGTGGTCTGCACACACTGGAATCCAATGGCCTGGAAATCAAAGAGGGAGTGCAATACTGATGAGCTACTCGACTATCATTGAAGACAATATCGACATCCTGGTGGTCGGTGCCGGTCTGGGCGGTACAGGCGCGGCATTCGAGGCGAGATATTGGGGCCAGAACAAAAAGATCGTCATCGCCGAGAAAGCGAACATCATGCGTTCCGGCGCGGTGGCGCAAGGCCTGTATGCGATCAACTGCTACATGGGCACACGCTTCGGCGAGAACAATCCCGAGGACCATGTGCGCTATGCGCGTATCGACCTGATGGGCATGGTGCGCGAAGACCTGCTGTTCGACATGGCTCGCCACGTCGACTCCACCGTGCACAACTTCGAAGAATGGGGCCTGCCCATCATGCGCGACGAGAAAAAGGGTTCGTTCCTGCGTGAAGGCCGCTGGCAGATCATGATCCACGGTGAATCCTACAAGCCCATCGTGGCCGAGGCCGCCAAGAAGTCCGCCGACAAGGTGTTCAACCGCATCTGCGTGACCCACCTGCTGATGGACGAGTCCAAAGAGAACCGCGTCGCCGGTGCCGTGGGCTTCAACGTGCGCACGGGCAACTACCACGTGTTCAAATCCAAGGCCGTGATCTGCGGTGCAGGCGGCGCCTCCAACATCTTCAAGCCGCGTTCCGTCGGCGAAGGTGCAGGCCGCGTCTGGTACGCACCGTGGTCTTCCGGTTCCGCTTACGGTCTGATGATCGAAGCCGGCGCCAAGATGACCCAGATGGAAAACCGTATCGTGCTGGCCCGCTTCAAGGATGGTTACGGCCCGGTCGGTGCCTACTTCCTGCACCTCAAGACCTACACCCAGAACGCCTATGGTGAAGAGTACGAATCCAAGTGGTTCCCGGCACTGCAGCAAATGGTGGGCAAGGAATATCTGGATCCGGAAGTGTCCCACCGCACGCACCGTCCGATCCCGACCTGTTTGCGTAACCACGCCATCATCAACGAGGTGAACGCCGGTCGCGGTCCGATCCACATGGTCACCATGGAAGCCTTCCAGGATCCGCATCTGGAAGAGATCGGCTGGCACAACTTCCTCGGCATGACCGTGGGCCAGGCCGTGCTGTGGGCCGCCACCGACGTGGACCCCAAGTACGAGAACCCCGAGCTGACCACCTCCGAGCCGTATGTGATGGGTTCACACGCCACCGGTTGCGGCGCATGGTGTTCCGGTCCGGAAGACATCTCCCCGACCGAATACTTCTGGGGCTACAACCGCATGACCACCATCGAAGGTCTGTTCGGTGCCGGTGACGCGGTCGGCGGTACACCGCACGCGTTCTCCTCCGGCTCCTTCACCGAAGGTCGTCTGGCAGCCAAGGCAGCATGCAAGTACATCGACGACGGCAAGGCAGAAGGTATCCGCGTGTCTTCCGCGCAGATCGAGCGCCGCCGCGAGCAGATCTACAAGCCGCTGGAAACCTATCGCGTGTACAGCAATGAAGTGGTGGCCGGTACCGTCAACCCCAACTTCATCAACCCGCGTCAGGGTCTGGACCGTCTGCAGAAGTTGATGGACGAGTATTGCGCTGGTTTCGGCGTCAACTACATGACCAACGACAAGTTGCTCAACATCGGCCTGAAGAAGATGTCCATCCTGGGCGAGGATCTGGAGAATGTTGCCGCTTCCGATATCCATGAACTGCTGCGTGCATGGGAACTGAAGCATCGCTTCCTGACTTCGGAAAGCGTGTTCCATCACACCCTGTTCCGCGATGAGACCCGCTGGCCGGGCTACTACTCTCGCGGCGACTAGATGTAGCTGGACGACCAGAACTGGCTCGTGCTCACCGTGTCCCGCCGCGATCCCAAGACCGGCGAGTACACCATGGAGAAAGCACCGCTCTACCACCTGGTGGGCGATGTGGAAAAGGCACCGCCGGTAGACCATCACTAGTCGAACGCAGGCTTGATTTACCGGTTTTGTAAAATCAGGCTTACGCAAGTGTATTTGCGATAACTTGGTAGTACATTAAAGAGGACCGGCATGTTGCATGTTGGTCCTCTTTTTATCTCTTGAGCAGGAATGGAGTTTGGTTGATGAACATCATAGAAATGAAGGACGAAGAGATACTGGCGATCGCAAATCCCATGTGGGCGGATCTGGTGAAGTATTCGAACGAAGGCAATTACGGCGCGTTCACGCGCAACTTCTCCAGCACCTTCATCGCGGGTGCCAACGAAGTCGAGATGGGCAAGCAGTTCGCCCGCAGCGAACTGGCGAAGACCCTGTCGCCTGACTACGAATATCTGGGCATCATCCGCCGCGGCGAATACGTCACCGTGCTATACAAACAGAGAAGCTCGCAGAAACCGGGCGAATGGCTGGGCCGACTGGTGCTCGGTTACGAGAAAGACAAGGTCAGGATCTTCGGCGCCACGCTGTTCTAGGACAAGGAAGCAACACATGTCAGAAACGATAGCAGACGAAAAATTCGTCGAACTGAATTACCGGGTCATCGACAACAAGACCGGCGACGTGCTGGTCACCGTGGACTACCCCATCGGCTATGTGCACGGCGTGAACGACGTGATGTCCGAAGAAGTGACCAAAGAGCTCTATGGCAAAAAGGTCGGCGACATCATCGAAGTACCCATAGACACCAGGCAACTCTACGGCGAGCGCGACGAATCGCTGGTATTCACCGACCGCATCGAGAACGTGCCCGAGGAATACCGCGAGATCGGCATGACCATCACCATGGAGAACGAGAAAGGCGAGCCGCGCAACTTCATCGTCACCCGCATGGACGAGCAGACCCTGACCGTGGACGGCAACAACCCGCTGTGCGGCCGCGATGTCACCTTCATGCTGGAAGTGTTGTCCATACGCGAAGCGACCGACGATGAGATCGACCTGGGCGGCGCGGTCGGTGCCGATCCTGAGCTGAACGAGATACTCGAACGGGCACAATGAAGCGCTCTACCCTCTACCTCCTCTACCCCGCGAACAAGGCACTGGAACGCGCCATAGCGGGCTCGCTCAGTCTGCTGAGTGAGCAGGATGCCGCCGCGGCCATGCCGGATACGCAAGTCGCCGTCGCGGACAACTTCCGTTTCACACGCGGCAATTACGAACAGCACCGTTACAGCACGCGCATCTTCGAGCGCCTGCGCGAAGCGCTGGAAGCATCGCTGGCCGCGACGCCAAGCGCAGAGACGCAGAACAAGCTCGGCAACATCCTCGCCGCACTGGGCCAGCAGCGCCACGATGCGGCCTTGTTCGCGCAGGCCGTGCAGTGTTTCGAACATGCACTGCAAGGCATCACACAGGAAGACTCGCCGCAGCAATGGGCGAGTACGCAATACAACCTGGGCACAGCCAACCAGGCGCTGGGCCGCTTACAGGAAGAGACCAATCCGCTGAAGCTCGCGGTGGATGCCTATACCAACGCCCTGCTGGTCTGGACGCGCGAAGCGCATCCCGAAGAATGGTTGCAGACCATGCATCAACTGGGCGCGACCCTGTACACCTACGGCATCCAGCTCAAGGGCAACCGCCAACTGCAAAAGTCCGTGGTCGCCTGGAAGAATGCGCTGGCCGCACTCAACGCAGACGATCACGCACTGGAATTGACCGCCACGCATAACAACCGCGGCGTCACCCTGCATCACCTCGGCGAATCGGAAGCGAACCCCGACCGCCTGAAGGAAGCGATCAATTCATACGAGAAAGCGCTGACGGTCGGCATGGAACAGCAACTGCCCATCCATGTCTCTGTCCTCTGTCGCGTGAACAGGGCCACCGCTCAGAACATGCTGGCGCAGATGACCAACGATGCCGCGCTGGCCGAAGAGGTCGCGGATGAATTCGAAGTCATCATCGAGTGCTTCTCGCACGCGCTGCAGCCGCTGTGCTTGCGGCATTGTCAGGAACAGATGAAGCTGGCGCGAACCGCGCCGGACGCTCAGGTCGCGGGGTAATAAATGACTCAGACCCGCTCGGACAGTTTGTTCTCCACCTCGATGAACGAGCCGGTATCCGCCAGGAAGCGGATGGTACGCGCGCCGAAACCGACTTCGGGGCTGGTCTCGCCCTTGTCGATGGACAAGGTCAACGCCACGCCCAGACGCGGAGACAGGTTGTGGCTCTTGCAGACTTCCACGATCTTCTCCTTGAGCGGTTCCAGTTGCTTGACGAGGCTGTCGGTCAAGGCGAACACATCCACCTCGCCGCTGAGTGTTTCCGAGGACAACTCCCAGGAACTGATGACGGGCTTGTCCAGCCCGCTGTATGCGCCCGCGGCATTGACCGTGGTGGGCTCTATGCCGAGCAAACGTGTGATGTCGTCGGGGTTGAAATGGTAACCAAGCAATGCAAAGTAAGCCCGTCCTTTGTTCGCTGCCACGATGATTCCCTCGTCGATGATTATCTTCATCCGAGTATAACGTAATGAAAGAGGTGTTCTGCTGATGTCTGAAGCAACACAAGAAAAGAAGCGCGATCCCAACAATCCCTGCCTGTTCTGCAAGGACCCGCGTGGCGTATCGCTACAGAACGAACACGCCTACAGCGCGCGCGACAGCTACCCCACCAGCCCCGGCCACACGCTGATCATCCCGCGTCGCCACGTCGCTGAATTCTTCGATCTGACGCCGGAAGAAGTCGCCGCCTGCATGAACCTCGTCCAGCAGGAAAAGAAACTCATCGATGCCGAGTTCAAACCGGACGGCTACAACGTCGGCGTCAACATCGGACAAGCAGCCGGGCAAAGCATCTTCCACGTGCACATCCACCTCATCCCCCGCTACAAGGGCGACGTGGAAAAACCGCAAGGCGGCGTGCGGCACGTGATACCGAGCAAGGCGCACTACACGCGCAAATGAACAAGTTCACGGCCACCCGGGAGGGGCCCGCTGCGATATGCCTCCCGCTACGAGCAACAGTTTGCAACGACCAAAGGAGATAGGACCATGAGTGAAGAAAAGAAACCTTTTTGCCGCCCCAAGATTCCGGACGGTCACGCCTTCCGCGTAACCACCCGCCAGAAAGAGATCGTGCCCGGCCAGTTCTTCGTAGGCTATGAGACCACCTGGGAACCGATCCAGAAAGTCGCCCCCTACGCCACACCCAAGCGCCCCTGAAGCGCTCCGCAAGCATCACCGCCGCGCGCCCCTGACCGGTCGCGCGGCTTTTGTATTTTGATGCGAAGCTACCCCTGCCCTTATCTGCGGCAGATACAAAGCAGCGCGCACCGAACCCGACTCTCCGTTAAGATACCTGTCATTCCGAATCTGGTCTCGAATGGATAAGAGCTATGGCCGTCAGAACCACACCTGAAGCATCACGCGAAGTCACCCTGCGCCGCTGGAGCGTGATGGAGATCACCACCAAACAAGGCCAGAGCAGCCGCCACGTACACGGCCACGACGTCACCCACAACTTCGCCCGCACCTCCAGCGCCATCAAAAAGTTCGATGCGCACAACATGACCGTCAGCACCCGCAGCGGCAGACTCTACAAACTCGTCGGCCTGCCCGGCAACTATCCGGCAGGAATACCCGCCTGGGATAAATGGTGCAGCAGCAACAACATCGGTGCACAAGTCGATGTCACCGACGAATATCTCAACATCGATAAGTTCTCTACGTTGGGGTTTGACAGGCTGACTAGGGCGGCGGTGAGAGAAGAGAATTCTTGAAGGCGGCTATTCGGCCATAGCAGTCTTCAGACTACCGTTCTGCGGCAGTCAGCCATGCGCTTGAATGCAGACCATTCGATTATCTCGGCTGGATATAGATATTTCGGCATATATGCTGAAAGAGCATTTGCTGCTACGGTGCCATCCGTTGCGGTGTCTCGAATAATGCCGCGTTTGCTAGAGGAAGTGCCGTGTTTGAAAGTTGCCAAACTAATAGAATCAAACCATTAGACAATTTTTTCCGGCTTATGCGGCATATCGCTCCAGAATATATGGCGTTTTTGCCATCTACTTTACGTTGGACCGCATCAATCCAGCCGTGATTGCTCAATCAATTAGCAGAGGAGTACAGCCAAATGTCTGTCGGTGAAGGGATCTTTCTTTCCGCACTTCTCTTGAGTGTTGTCATCTTATTTGTGGCAACTAAAGACCGTTGGAACTGGAAGCGCATAGTTAAGTGGGGGTTAGCATTGCCGGTTAGTTGTGTGGCAATTCTGGCACTCGGGATTTGGGGCTTAAGTACTTACGAAAACAGGCCCGTGGCGCAGGAAGAGTTCCAAGGAATAAAGCTCAACTCCACGCCCGCAGACGTTCGCTTCCTAAAGGGGGAACCAATCGCCAAGCACAGCACGGAAGTTAGTTGGGTCTACGATGCACATTCAGGTTCTGCGCAGCCGGAGGACGCTGTTGTTGTGGTTCAGTTCCGAGACGACAAGATCAGACACATAACTTACTGGGCGAATGAACGTCAAATCGTGACCCCATACCTTCTTGGCTTCTCTGTCGGCTCCGAGTACGACGCAGTCATCAGCAAACTTGGGGCGCCAAGTCACGTTTCAACATCTGAAAATGGTTTAGGGCGACTTCTATCGTTCGAGAAATATAAGGTCTTCTTCGACTTCGAACAAGGAAAGGTCAGAACTTATGGCATTTATAATCCGACCACAGGACCGATGAAATTCTCAAAAGAAGCAGAGGTCCCAGCATCCGCTGCAAGTGGAGCGAACAAGTGAAGGAAATGCGGCCCAACCATTCGATCAAGAGGGACGCTCCGCCGGGAAGCCGGCTCCGCGCCCCTTACCTCCAACGTTAGATTCGACATGCCCATCGATCCAGACCGCGCAAAGTCCTTCCTTCGATCACTGTCACCGGAGCAGATCGAAGAGGGCAATCGTCGGGATCATGCGGAGCACGAGCGACAAGTCGCTGAGTTTCGGAAAGCCTACGCGGAAGGCCGCTGCTACCTCTGCGGTGAGCAGTTCGAACAAATGCGCGCTTCTCATCCCTGCACACACTGGTTGCTCAGGCGGTGCCGATTCAAGAAGAAGGACTTCATGAGCATCACTGCGCGCTATGACTATCACAACATTGCCGCTTTCCTTCGTTGGTGCGCCAATGAGGAATCTATGCTGCGCAACATCAACGACTTGAAATCCGAAAAATCGGAACGAAAGGTCATCAGCTACACCGTCAAGTGGAAAAACATTGACTGGACGTTTGACTGTACCGAAAACGATATGCGTGGTCATGGGGCTGGGCCGTCATCGCATCCGCACTACCACTTTCAGATGCGCATAGATGGTCGCCAATTTATCAACTTCAATGAGTTTCATGTACCGTTGTCCGACCGCGATCTCTTCAATCTGAGCCTTCGTGATGAGCCAAAGGTCCACCACAGTTTTGGTACCGCTGGATCAGGGATGCAAGATGCGCTGTCCGTTGATCCTGAGATAGTTCTGGAACATACAGAGCCCACGATGAATGAAGACGATGCTGCATATCACTTCTCTACGATAATTGAAGCTGCTGATGAACCACTGTCTGGCGACGAGATATACAACATATTTGAAGAAGCGAAGCGCACGAAAAAGTCATTTGCCCTTGTTGCAAAGCAGCGACTCCAAGGCCGCGCCAAGATTCAGACCGTCATTTCTCCTGTAGACACAATTCCCGACATTTCAAACCGGACGGAGCACAAGCCGCGGTGAAAAGAGAATCTAACCCATCATTCCACTGACCTTGCGCTGCATTAAGCGCAAGGCCAGTGAATTCAGACGTTGAGTGTCCGGTATTGATTAGGTTGCAGTACAAATTCCGATCCAGTCCAAAGGGCGGCAATGGCCGAACACCTGCCCTCTATCTGTAAGCAAACCGATTACCCCTGAACTATCGCTGCTGACTGCTGCAATAACCCTGCCACACCTATAGTTGACAATATCACTCAAGAGTTCGATGATGTCCAGACGGATGAACTGTTCTGTCCATCCAAGTCAGCAGGAGGAATCATCATGCTCGACATCAACAAATCCATTCAAGACCCCGCCCGTTTCGAACATGACCCGGAAGGCAACATGAGCGAACTGGAACAGTGGTCGCCACACTTTGCCAATCGGCAAGCTCGGCTTGAATGTATCGAATTGACCGATGAACACTGGAAGATCATCTATTACCTGCGCGAACGCTTCCGTGCGCACGGCAATGACGATCCTGCACGGGACGTGTTACACGACCTTGAGATGCGTTTCGGAGAAGTGAATGGGCGCGGATATCTTTACCAACTTTTCCCGCTTGGGCCTGTTGGTCAGGCTAGCCGTATCGCCGGGTTGCCGATGCCGCCGCACACGACGGATCGTTCGTTCGGAAGCATGATGTAGTGGACTAGCAGATACGCGGCAACGGGTCGTCTTCCAGTTCTTCCAGAAGCCGCTGCCCGCCGAACTCCGTCTGCATCACCACCTGCGCCCTGCCACTGCCCACGCTGCCGATGATGGCTGCGCCCTGCCCTTGCGGTAGGGCTTGCAGCGCAGCCAGTGCGGCATCGGCTTGCGCGGCATCGACCACGGCCACCAGCCGTCCTTCGCAGGCCAGATACATCGCGTCGTAACCCAGCATCTCGCATACCGCTGCCACTTGTTCGCGCACGGGGATGGTGTCTTGTTGCAGCAACACCTGCAGATTGGTGGCGCGGCATATCTCGTGCATCACGGTGGCGAGTCCGCCGCGTGTGGGGTCGCGCATGAAGCGCAGTCCGGGTAACGGCAGCAGTGCTCGCGCCAAGGGGTACACGCTGGCCGCATCTGACATCAGCTCGCCGCTGAGGCCGAACTGTTCGCGCGCCAGCAACACCGCGATGCCGTGGTCGCCCACCGGGCCGCTGACCAGAATGGCATCGCCCGCGCGGATACGGTCCAGTCCCAGCTTCACCGTCGCTGGCCGCACGCCGATGCCGGTGGTGGCGAGATAGACACCGCCGCCCTCACCGCGCCGCAGCACCTTGGTGTCGCCCGCCACCACGGCCACGTTCGCCTCTCTTGCGGCGCGCGCCAGGTCGGCGACGATGCGTTCCAGTTGTGCGATTTCCATGCCTTCTTCGATGAAGGCATTGAGCGTGAGGTAGCGCGGGGTCGCGCCGGAGACGGCGAGGTCGTTCACTGTGCCGTGCACGGCCAGCGAGCCGATGCTGCCGCCGGGGAATTCCAGCGGCTGCACGGTGAAGCCGTCGGTCGTCATCATCAGCACGCCGTCCATGGGCGGCAGCGATGCGGCATCCACCTGCACATCGAGCAGCGGGTTCTTCAAATATCGCGCGAACAGTTCGTCGATCAGTTCGCGCATGTAGCGCCCGCCGTTGCCGTGCGCCAGACTGATATGCGTTTCATCCATGCTTGATCCCTGCTTCCATCAATTGTCCCAAGGCGATGCCGCCATCATTGCACGGTATCTGCTGCGGCAGATACGCGTCGAACCCTGCCTGTTGCAATCCTTGCAGCGCCAGCTCGGCCAGCAGCTTGTTCTGGAACACGCCGCCGCTCAAGCCCACCGCGTCGAACGCCTGCTGCGCATGGATGCGCTGCGCCTGCATCACGATGCTGTGCGCCAGACTGCGATGGAACTGCATCGCGCGCGTCGCGACCGGCACATCGTTGCGCATCATGGCGGCGATCAGGGGTTGCCAGTCTATGCGCAGCACGCCTTGCGCATCTTCGTTCAACGGCATCACGATGACTTCCGCTTCACCCGCCGCGATCTGTTCCAGCAACATGCCGCCCTGCCCTTCATGGCTCGCATGATCGATCATCCCGAGCAGGTGCGCTGCGCCGTCGAACAAGCGGCCGACCGCGCTGGTGGATGGTGTGTTGATGCCGCGTTGCCAGGCGGTGTGCAGCAAGGTGATGTCATCCACCGGGAAGGATTTGTCAGCGCCCATCTCCCAGCACAACCCCGCTGCCGAACGCCAAGGTTCGCGCGCGGCCTTGTCGCCGCCCGGCAAACGGAACGGTCGCAGGCTGGCGACGCGATGCCAATCGCCGACGCGCCCGTGCAAGGTCTCACCACCCCACAGCGTGCCATCTTCGCCCAGCCCCACACCATCCCAGGTGAAAGTGAGCCAGGTCTTGTCCGCGCCATGTTCCAGCGCCAGCGCGGCGGCATGCGCGTGATGATGCCAGACGGCCTGCACGGGCAGGCCCTGCTTCGCGGCCCAGCGACTGCTGGCGTATTGCGGATGCGCATCGCACACGATGGCTTGCGCCGTGACGCCATACAAACGTTGCATGTCGGCAATGACCTGTTCGAACACGGCGATGCTGCGCGGCGCATCGAGGTCGCCGATGTGCGGCGTCAGCACGGCGCGCTTGCCCCAGCCGAGCGCGATGGTGTTCTTCATGTGGCCGCCGACGGCGAGCGTGGCTTGAGGCAAGGCAAAAGGCAGGTCTATCTCAATAGGCGAGATGCCGCGACCGGGGCGGATCAAGCGCGTTTGGTTAGCGATGATGCGCAGCACGGCATCGTCTGCAGGGCGCGCGATGGGCCGATCGTGATGCAGGAAGGCATCCGCCACCTTGCCCAGACGCGCTGCCACTTCTGCGCCTTCGGTCAACACCGGTTCGCCACTGAGGTTGGCCGAGGTGGCAACCAACGGCCCATCCAGTTCTGCCAGCAGCAGATGATGCAAGGGACTGTAAGGCAGCATCGCGCCGACCTCGCGCAGGCCGGGCGCGATGCCGTCCGGCAAACTGCTTGCCTGCTTGCGCGGCAACAACACGATGGGACGTGCGGCATCGCACAGCGCAGTTTCAGATTGCGCATCGACTTGCAGTTCTGCATGCACCGCTGCCATGTCCTTGAACATCACCGCCAGCGCCTTGTGCGGCCGGTGTTTGCGTTCGCGCAAACGTGCGATGGATGCAGCGTTGCGTGCATCGCACATCAGGTGATAACCGCCTATGCCTTTGACGGCGACGATCTCGCCGCGACGCAGGGCGGCGATGCAGGCAACCAATGCAGCTTCGCGATGCAACCTCTCTTCGCCAGACACGAATTCCAGTTGCGGCCCGCATTGCGGACAAGCGATAGGTTCGGCATGGAAGCGGCGACTGGCGGGGTCTTCGTATTCGGCGCGACATGCGTCGCACAACGCGAAGCCTGCCATGGTGGTGTTGGCACGGTCGTATGGCATGCGCGCGATCAGGGTGTAGCGCGGACCGCATTGCGTGCAGTTGATGAAGGGATAGCGATAGCGTCTGTCCTGCGGCGATTGCATCTCGCGCTGGCAGTCAGCGCACAGATACAGGTCGGGCGGGACATGGATGTGCGTCTCGCCTGCACTGGCGCTGTCGCGTATCTCGAAGGCGGTGTAAGCGCGTAGCGGGATGGTCGTTACGCTGGCGATGTGTGGACGTGACAGCGGCGGCGCTTCGGCGATGAGAGCGGCAGAGAAACTATCCAGCACGGATGCTTCGCCTTCCGCTTCGATCATCACCTGCCCGACCTGATTCTGCACCCAGCCTTTGAGATCGAAGCGTTGTGCCAGCAAGTAAACGAAAGGCCGGAAGCCGACGCCCTGAACTCTTCCTGTCAGTATCCAGCGTTTAGCTTCAGGCATGCTCCGCTGCCCGGATGCCCGTGGACCACCAGATGCGGCACGCCCCTTCGTCCGACACCATGCACGGCCCCACCGGATACTTGGGCGTGCAAGCGGTGCCATAGAGTTTGCATTGGTCGGGGTTGATCCGGCCCAGCACCACGCGCGCGCAATCGCAGCCCGGCGGCATCTGCCCTGCGCGTTTTCTTTCTGCATCGTTGTGAGCAGGGAAACGCAGTCGCGCATCGTGTGCGGCATAAGCCGGCGCCAGTGCATAACCGGAGGCCGGGATGATGCCGATGCCGCGCCAGTTGGCATCGGTGACTTCGAACGCCTGCGCCAGATGTTTGCGCGCGACCGGATTGCCACCCGGCTTCACCAGTTCGGGATAACAGTTATCGAGGAAGCATTTGTCTTCGAGCAGTTGGCGCAACACGGAATACATCGCCGCCAGCAAGGACACCGGCGTGAAGCCCGCCACGGCGGCAGGCATGTGATGTTTATCTACCACGAAGCCCCACTCCTCCGGCCCCATCACCGTCGCCACGTGGCCGGGTGCGACCAATGCGTTGAATCCTGCTTCGCCGGAATCCAGCAGCATGGCGACTGCGGGCCAGGTGAGGCGGCCCGAGAGCAAGAGCGAGAGATTGTCAGGCACGCCTTCCAGCAACATCGCGGCGACTGGTGCCATGGTGGTCTCGAACCCGGCAGCGAAGAACACCACCTGCCGATCAGGATTCTGTTGCGTGATCTGCACCGCCTCGCGCGGACTGGCGATAGCCCGCACGTCGGCACCCGCCGCCTTCGCCTGTTCCAGCGAACGCACCTCGCCCTTCGCCACGTTCACCGGCACACGCAGCATGTCGCCGAACGCAACCAGAATCACGTTCGCATGCACGGCAAGTTGTATCGCCTGATAGACATCCTCTTCCGGACACACGCACACCGGGCAGCCGGGCCCGGCGATCAGTTGGACTTGTTCAGGTAAGGCCGTGCGCAACCCGGCCATTGAGATGGAACGTTCATGCCCGCCGCACACGTTCATGATGCGCAGGGGGCGGTCTATGTTCAGCGCGTGGATGCGTGCCAGCCAGTCCTTCGCCTCAAGCATCGTTTTCCTCAGCCGCCAGCATCTCGTCCAGCAACTCCCAGGTCGAACGCGCTTCCTGCTCGGTCATCATCTGGATGGCGTAGCCCACGTGCACCATCACATGATCACCGACATTGATGTCTTCTCCCTGTAACAGGAACAGGCTCACATCGCGGGAAACGCCCTTGGCTTCGCAGCGGGCATTGAAACCATCGATACTGACGATCTGCATGGGGATGCCGAGGCACATGAAATAACACCATAGGTCGGTTGTAGTGTGCACATTCTAATGCTAGATTGCGTCCGTCGCCCGCTCACCATCTCTAACGTCATGCGTGAACCTGGAAACACACTGATCCTCGGTATCGGCAACAGCCTTATGCAGGATGAAGGCGCGGGTATCCATGCGATGAATTTCCTGCGCGAGGCACTGGCGGATCGCGACGACATCACCTTCCTCGACGGCGGCACCCTCAGTTTCACCCTGGCATCCGCCATCGAAGACACTTCCCGACTCATCGTCATCGACGCCGCAAATCTCAATGCCGCCCCCGGTCACTCACAAGTGTTCGAAGGCGAAGCGATGGATGAATTCCTCGGCAGCAACCGCAAGCGCAGCGTACATGAAGTAAGCCTGCTCGACCTGATGGCCATCGCGCATCTGGCAGACCACCTACCCACCCGACGTGCACTGATCGGCATCCAGCCGCACGTGATCGACTGGGGCGAACATCCTTCTGATGCCGTCGCTGCCGCCATGCCGCAAGTCTGTGCGCAAACAAAAAAAATACTGGAGGGCTGGCAATGAGTCTGGACGATATCTCCATCAAAGTCGCCACTGACCTGAATTCGATAGGCAGCGTCGATGCATTGCTCCACGAGATCGCCACCCGTCTTGAACGGCTCATCAATCAGGGCGAGACCTCGATGATCGATCTGAAGAGCCTGCCCTTTTCTCCCACTGAATACGAAAGTCTGCGCACCGCACTGGGACGCGGCGAAGCCTCGGCACGGCTGGAGACCATAGGCGATTCCGAGTTATATGAGACGCATTACCCCGGCGTATGGTGGGTGACGCACTACAACGTCGAAGGCGATGTCATCGCCGACCTGATCGAGATCGCCGCCGTGCCCGCCATCCTGCACAGTCAGCCGGAAGACATGCGCGACGGTTTGGAAAGACTGCAACAGATGTTGGTGCAACCCAAGTGAGGTGACACGATGAAAGAACACGAGACGCTGGAGCAACGGCTGCAGGAACAAGGTGTGAGCCGCCGCAGTTTTCTGAAGTTCTGTGCCGCGATGGCGACCATGATGGCGCTGCCGCCCGGCAGTGCGACTGCCATCGCCGCCACGCTGGCGAAAGTGTCCCGACCTTCGGTGATCTGGCTGTCGTTCCAGGAATGCACCGGCTGTACCGAATCGCTGACGCGTTCGCATTCGCCCACGCTGGAAAGCCTGATCTTCGACATGGTGTCACTGGACTACCACCACACCCTGCAAGCCGCCTCCGGTTTCGCTGCCGAGCAGGCGCGCGAGGATGCGATGAAGGAATTCCACGGCAAGTACCTGTTGCTGGTGGACGGTTCCATACCGGTCAAGGACGGCGGCGTGTATTCCACCATCGCCGGTCGCACCAACCTCGACATGCTGCATGAAGCGGCCGCCGGCGCAGCGGCCATCGTCGCGGTCGGCAGCTGTGCCGCGTTCGGCGGCCTGCCCAACGCGCAACCCAACCCCACCGGTGCGGTCGCGGTGTCCGACCTGATCAAGGACAAACCCATCATCAACATCTCCGGCTGCCCGCCGATTCCGGCAGTCATCACCGGCGTGCTGGCGCACTACCTGACCTTCGGTGCATTGCCGGCGCTGGACAACTTGGGACGGCCCACGGCCTTCTACGGTGAGACCATCCACGACCGATGCTACCGCCGCCCGATGTATGAACAGGGCAAGTTCGCCAAGACCTTCGACGATGAAGGCGCACGCAACGGCTGGTGCCTGTATGAACTGGGCTGCAAAGGCCCGACCACGCACAACGCCTGCGCGACCACCAAGTGGAACGGCGGCGCCGGCTTCCCCATCGAAGCCGGTCATGGTTGCCTCGGCTGCTCGGAACCCAAGTTCTGGGATGCGGGCAGCTTCTACGCACCGCTGCCCTCGCCCGCTGCCGATGTCACCAGCGTGGCACAAGCGGCTGCTGTCGTCGGCGCGGCAGCGGCAGTCATCGTGGGAGCGATAGATCGCGGCAATAAGACACAGGCGCAACAGTCGCGCGAGAAGATCACGATCGAAGACCTTGCAGGCCATGGAAAAACGTAGCGAGGATAGCCAGATGCAAGGCGCACGGAGCGGAGCGACAAAGACATATCAAATAGATAGGCGACGGAACGAGCACCGCGCAACGCCGCAGATGGCTACCGCAGTAGTTTTTCAATGGTCTGCTGAAGGGGAATGATTATGGAACAGGAACTGTTGCTCTGGGTACGCGGCACCGGCTTGCAGATCGCTGCGGCCGTCTTCGTGATCGGCATGGTCTATCGTGTGCTGCATATCTTCATGCTGGGCCGCAAGAAATCGCTGGCGCAAGCGCGCGGCTCGGAATGGTCTGGCGGACTGCGCACCATGTGGCGGCGCAGCTTCGCCACCACCAAACTGAGCGCACGCGGTAACTTCACCGTCATCGCCGGCTTCATCTTCCACATCGGTTTCTTCGTCACCTTTCTCTTCCTCAGCCAGCACATCGACCTGATCCGCGCCGTGCTGGGCCTGCACTGGCCCGCCATGCCGCGCGGCGTGATCGACATCGCCGCGGTGCTTTCCATTGCGGCCATGATCGCGCTGCTGGTGCATCGCTTCGTCGATCCGGTGAAGCGCATGCTGTCCGACTTCCAGGATTACCTCACCTGGACGCTGTCCTTCCTGCCACTGCTGACCGGCTTCATGCTGCTGCGCGAGATCGGGTTCGAATACATCACGCTGCTGACGCTGCACATCGCCAGTGTGGAACTGCTGCTCATCGTCGCGCCGTTCACCAAGCTGGCGCACATGTTCACCACCTTCATCGCGCGCTGGTACAACGGCGCGGTGAACGGGTTCAAAGGCATCGAGATCTAAGGGGGACATGTCATGACCACATCACTCCAGAACGGCATCAACACCCTGCTCGGCCAGATCGACTCGCCGACCGCCAGCTTCTTCTCTTCCTGCGTGCATTGCGGACTGTGTGCCGATGCCTGCCTGTTCTACACCGAGACCAAGGACCCGAAATACACGCCCATCCACAAGCTGGAGCCGATGCGCCGCCTGTGGCAGCAGGAATACACCTTCTGGGGCAAGCTGATGAAGAAGGTCGGCATCTCCAAGCCAGTCACAGATGAGGAGCTGGCCGAGTGGGAACCGCTGATCTACGACAGTTGTACGCTGTGCGGCCGCTGTTCGCTGGTGTGTCCGGTCGGCAACGACATCGTGTACATGGTGCGCAAGATGCGCGAAGGCATGGTCGCTTCGGGTCATGCACCGGAAGGCCTGAAAGGCGCGACGCAGCGCGCCATCGAACTGGGCAGCCCGATGGGCCTGAACATCAACACCCTGAAGGCGCAGATCAAACACGCCGAGAAAGACACCGGCCTCACCATCCCGCTGGACGTGGAAGGCGCGGACTACATGATGGTGCTGTCCTCGGCCGAGATCGCCGATTACCCGGAGATCATCGGCGCCGTGGCGCGCATCTTCAAACAGGCGAACGTGTCATGGACGCTGGCCTCGGACGGCTTCGAAGGCACCAACAGCGGCATCCAGATCGGCTCTTCCGATCTGGCGGCTGAGATAGTCGGACGCATCGTGCATGCCGCCGAACGCCTGAAAGTGAAATACGTCATCAGCCCCGAATGCGGCCACGCCTTCACCGCGCTGCGCTGGGAAGGCCCCAACCTGATCGGTCGCCCCTACCCCTTCCAGGTCATCCACATCATCGAGCTGCTCGACCAGCTGCGTAGCGAAGGTCAATTGAAGACCAATAGCGTGGACGAGACGCGCATGACCTTCCACGACCCGTGCCAGATGGTGCGCCGCGGCGGCGTGATCGAACAGCCGCGCAGTCTGATGCACATGGTCGCGCCCAACTTCGTCGAGATGCCGGATGCGGGCGTGCAGAACTGGTGCTGCGGTGGTGGTGGCGGCGTCAGTGCCAATCACCGTGCCGAGCCTTTGCGCGTCAAAGTGTTCAGCCGCAAGAAGGACCAGCTCGATGCGGTGAACGTGAAGACCTTGGTCACCTCCTGCTCCAACTGCCGCACCATGTTGCTGGACGGACTGGAGAACAACCACATGGATATCGAAGTCATCGGCCTCACCGAACTCGTCGCCGAACATCTGGCGGACAACACTGAAGGGAAAGCATCATGAGCAGAAGAGTCGTCGTCGACCCCATCACCCGCATCGAAGGCCATCTGCGCATCGAAGCCGAGACCGATGCTTCCGGACGCATCACGCAAGCTTCCAGCGCGGGCACCATGGTGCGCGGTATCGAGATCATCCTGCGCGGTCGCGACCCGCGCGATGCCTGGGCTTTCGCACAACGCATCTGCGGCGTATGCACACTGGTGCACGGCATCGCCTCCGTGCGCGCGGTGGAAGATGCACTCAAATACGAAGTCCCCGCCAATGCGCAACTGATCCGCAACCTGATGATCGGTGCGCAATACATCCACGACCATGTGATGCACTTCTACCATCTGCATGCGCTGGACTGGGTGGACGTGGTGTCCGCATTGAAAGCCGACCCGAAAGCCACATCGCAACTGGCGCAGATGGTCAGCCCGTCCTATCCGAAATCCTCGCCCGGCTATTTCGCCGACGTGCAGAAGAAGGTGAAACAGTTCGTCGAAGGCGGCCAGCTCGGCATCTTCGCCAACGGCTATTGGGGCCACCCTGCTTACAAGCTGCCAGCTGAGGCCAACCTGATGGCGGTTGCGCATTATCTGGATGCGCTCGGTTGGCAGCGCGACGTGGCCAAGCTGCATACCATCTTCGGCGGCAAGAACCCGCATCCCAATTTCGTGGTCGGCGGCGTGCCCTGCGCCATCAGCATCAATTCGGAACACGAAGGCGCCACCTCGCTCAACATGGTGGGTCTGTCCAAGGTGCAGAACATCATCAACCAGATGCGCGAATTCGTGGATCAGGTGTATGTACCGGACACGCTGGCCATCGCTGGGTACTACAAGGACTGGGCATCGCAAGGCGAAGGCGTGGGCAACTTCCTCACCTATGGCGACTTCCCCGCCAAGGGCATCAACGATCCGGCCAGCAACCTCATCCCCGCCGGTGTCATCCTCAACCGCGACCTGTCCACCATCCATCCGGTCGATCTGCATGCCGAGAACGAGATCGAAGAATACGTTTCGCATTCCTGGTACGACTACAGCGTGGGCAAGGAGAAAGGTCTGCATCCCTACAAGGGCGAGACCGCGTTGCACTACACAGGCCCCAAGCCGCCGTACGAGAATCTGGACACCGAGAAGGATTATTCCTGGCTCAAGTCGCCGCGCTGGAAAGGCAAGGCAATGGAGGTCGGCCCATTGGCGCGTGTGTTGATGCTGTATGCCAGCGGCCACGAGCAGACCAAGGAACTGGTCGGCATGACGCTGAAGAAACTGAACGTGCCGGTGCAGGCGCTCTACTCCACGCTGGGCCGAACCGCCGCGCGCACACTGGAGACCAAGATCATCGCCGACGCGATGCAAGGCTGGTACGACCAACTCATCGCCAACATCAAAGCGGGCGACCTGCGCACCTTCAACGAAACGAAATGGGACCCGTCCACCTGGCCGTCACTCGCCAAAGGCGCAGGCTTCATGGAAGCCCCGCGCGGCGCGCTGGCACACTGGATCGTCATCAAGGATGGCAAGATCGACAACTACCAGGCCGTGGTACCTTCAACGTGGAACGCGGGGCCGCGCGATGCGAACGGACAGGAAGGCCCGTATGAAGCCGCACTGAAAGGCCACAAACTGCACGACCCGAAACAGCCCATCGAGATCCTGCGCACCATCCACAGCTTCGATCCCTGCATCGCCTGCGCGGTGCACGTGACCGACCCGGACGGCGAAGAACTCGTCAAAGTGAAGATCAAATAAAAGGAAGACCGAACATGAAACGCACCCTGCCCCTCTTCGCCCTGCTTCTCGTCAGCACTGCCGCCAGCGCGCACACCGGTCACGGATCATCCGGTTTCGGTACCGGCCTCGCCCACCCCTTCAGCGGCATGGACCACCTGCTCGCCATGCTGGCCGTCGGTCTGTGGGCCGGACAACTGGGCGGGCAACGCCTCTGGCAACTGCCCGCCACCTTCATGGCGATGCTGGCCGCAGGCGCGTTCATCGGTATGTCCATCCCCTCGCTGACCTTGATCGAACCCAGCATCGCCGCCTCGGTGCTGATACTCGGCCTGCTCATCGCCAGCCCGACCAAGCTCGCATTGCCCATCAGCTTCGCCCTCACATCAGCATTCGGCATCTTCCACGGCTACGCACACGGCGCCGAAATGCCCAGCGCAGCCGCCCCGCTCGCCTACGCCGCAGGCTTCCTGCTCTCCACCGCATCGCTGCACGTGAGCGGCATCGTCATGAGTAATGCGTTGCGTGAACGTTTCGCGCGTCTGGTTCAAGTATTGGGAATGAGCATCGCCGCTATGGGGGCGTGGATGCTGGTGACAGTCTGATCAGTCGCATATCTCTCCCTGTTTCTCGTGCCGCCGCCTTAAGGGGCATAGAACTTGGTGTCATATGCTGCTGCAATAGTGGAATCCTCAATACTTTGCACCCGGAATCTGAGCGGCGTCACTTCTTTGGAAATGTTCCCTGCGGGTGCTTTGACGAAGATGGTTAAAGCAGCTCCTCGCTGAGGCTTAACAGGTATCAGTTTCTCTGCGCCAATGACTGTTCGCCCCGTGATATTGCCCTCGGTCGACACGGCGAAGTGCATGTCCTTGTCGGTCTTGTTCAATATCTTCAGCACGTATTTGTTCTGGATCGATCCGTCGCTCATGCGCACGAACAAGGGCTGGCGTTCAGGCCGGACGCTCAGATTCACGGATGTCATGTGGGTCAAGCCATACAGGATCCCGATCACCGAAGCCGTAAAGATACCCGTATAGACCCACAGCCACGGGTTCTGGTAGCGCTTCTTGTGCGGCTTGCCGTGAATCTCATCCGTCGAGGCATATCTGATCAGACCATGCGGCTTGCCGAACTTGTCCATGACGGAATTGCACGCATCGATACACAGGCCGCAGGTGATGCAACTCAGTTGATGTCCCTTGCGGATATCCACCCCGGTCGGGCAGACCTGCACACATTGATAGCAATCGATACAATCACCTTGCTGCTTGACGACCTCGCTCCCCTTGCGCACCTTGCCGCGCGGTTCGCCTCGCTTGAAATCGTAGCTGGGCAGGATGGTTTGCGTATCGGCCATTACGGACTGGAAGCGCGCATAAGGGCATATCCATGAACACAGTTGTTCGCGCATCAAGCCCGCATAAAGATAGGTGCCGGTGATGATCAGAACAAGCGTCACCCATGCCACCTTGGGCAGCTGAAGGTGGATCAACTTATCCCAGAATTCGAATGCATCGACGAACCAGATCGTGAAGCTGATCGCGGTGACGAAGCCGACGCCCAACCAGATGAGATGCTTGGCAACCTTCTTGATGATCTTGTCCGCACTCCAAGGGGCGGCATCCAGCTTGCGGCGCGCCGCGGGATTGCCTTCGACCTTGTCCTCTATCCAGGTGAACAGGTCGGTCCAAGCCGTCTGGAAACACATGTAACCGCACCATGCGCGCGACACCACATTGGTCACGAAGAACATCAGCATCGAAGCCGCGATGAAGACCAGCATCAACATCCACATCTCGTCCGGCCTGACCGTCAGGTTGAAACAATGGAACTGGCTGTGGTCGATATCGAACATGATCGCCTGTTTGCCGTTCCAGCGCAGGTAAGGCAGCAAACATAGCGATAGCCACAAACCGGTCTGCATCCAGGTCTTGAACGAACGGAAGAAGCCGGGCATGCGTTTGGCATGAATGGTCTTTTCACCGATATTGACCGGATAGGGCTCCAGCTCCTGATAGATCTCGGTCACCGAGCCGACACGGCTGATGCCCAGCTCCCTTTCGTTGAATCCGTTCATCACTGCTCCCCCTCGTTATATTTGGACAGGGGGCATGCTAGTGATTCGGCCGAAATCATCACAGAAGCAGAATTGGCAAAAAAAACCATATCAGATGAGATAATCGCGCAGAGACATCGGATACGGACCCGCACCATGAAACGCTACGAACTGCTCGCCGAAGACATCGCACGCTCCATACGCGAGGGGCTGTTGACGCGCGGCGCGCGCCTGCCGTCAGTGCGCGAGGCCAGCGCCAAACGCAAAATCAGCCCGTCCACCGTGTTCCAGGCCTATTACCTGCTGGAAGCACGCGGGTTGATCTCGGCGCGCGAACGTTCGGGATACTTTGTCACCGGCGGTGCGCATGGCCTGCCGCAACTGCCCGAGCCTGTCATCGACACCAGATTGAAAGCCACGGAAGTGGATGTCAGCGAGCTGGTGTTCGAAGTGCTGGAATCGACCCGCGCTCGCAAGACCGTGCCGCTGGGTTCCGCCTTTCCCAGCCCCCTGCTGTTCCCCATGGCGCGGCTGGCCAAGAACATGGCCGCCAGCGTGCAAGCGACAGACCCCTGGCGCAGCGTGGAAGACATCAGCCCCGGCGATGCCGAACTGCGCCGCCAGATCGCATTGCGCTACATGATCGACGGCCTGAAAGTACCGGCAGACGAGATCGTGATCACCAACGGCGCGCTGGAAGGATTGAATCTCTGCCTGCAAGCGGTGACCCAGCCGGGCGACAAAGTGCTGATCGGCTCCCCCACCTTCTACGCGGCACTGCAATCGATCGAACGCAACGGCCTGAAAGCGGTGGATGTGCCGTGCCATCCACGCGAAGGCATAGACCTCGAAGCGATGGAACGCGCGATCAAACAGCACAAGCCCAGCGCTTGCTGGCTGATGACCAATTTCCAGAACCCGCTGGGCAGCTTGATGCCGGACGACAAGAAGCGCGCCTTGGTCGCCTTGCTCACACGCCACGACGTGCCGCTGATCGAGGACGATGTCTATGGCGAACTGTATTTCGGCGACAAGCGCCCCACGCCAGCCAAGGCCTTCGACACCCAGGGGCTGGTGATGCACTGCTCGTCATTCTCCAAAAGCCTCGCACCGGGTTACCGCGTCGGCTGGGCATCGCCGGGACGTTATGCAAAAAAGGTAGAACGCCTGAAATTAAGCACCACACTGGCGACCTCAGTACCGGCACAGATCGCACTGGCCAGCTATCTGCAGAAAGGCGGCTACGACCGTCACCTACGCAACCTGCGCCATACCTTGCAGTTACATCAGATCAAATTCATCGAAGCCGTCGAACGATACTTCCCCGAAGGGACGCGCCTGACAGCACCAAGCGGCGGCTACTTCCTGTGGGTGAAACTGCCCGACGGCGTCAACTCGCTGGCATTGCATCGCGAAGCGCTCGATCTCGGCATCAGCATCGCACCGGGACCGATCTTCTCGGCACAAAGAGGATTTACAGATTATGTGCGCCTGAACTACGGGCATCTATGGAGCGAAGAGATAGAAGCTGCCATCGCAGAATTGGGAAGGCTCATTCACAACCTATCCAAACAGCCCCTCGACAAGGAGGGATAGAGAACCTTATGCGCCGTGTTTGATGACGGCGCTTTCCACTTTGCTGGCCAGTTGCGTGATTGCCAGTGCCGCAGAACAACCCGGATCGGATTGCGCCAGCAATTGGCGTTTCATGATGGCTTGACGCACTGCTTGATCTGCGGGGATGTCGCCCATGTGGATCAACTTCAACGGGTGTTCGGTATCCTTGTTCACGAAGCGATCCAGCACCTGCTGCAACTGCGTGGTGATGGCAGTGCCGTCTCCGGTTCGCGCCACCTGATTGATGACGACGCGGATTTGCTGCCGCTTCTGTTGTGCGGCCAGCACTTTGATGGTGGCATAGGCGTCGGTCAGCGCGGTCGGCTCGGGGGTTGCTACGAGCAATACTTCGGAAGCCATGGAGACCGCGAACAGCACCACATCGGAGATACCTGCACCGGTATCCAGCAACACGATGTCGTAGTTCGGCACCAGCGTTTCCATGATGCGCAGGAAATCGTCGCGCACTTCGGGGGCCAGTCGCGAATATTCCACCATGCCGGAACCGGCCAGCAGCACCGAGAATCCGCCCGGTGCCTTGTAGATCGCGTCTTCCAGTTTGGATTTGCCGGTGAAGACATCGTGCAGGGTGATCTTGGGATAGAGATTGAGCACTACGTCCAGATTGGCCAGACCCAGGTCGGCATCCAGCACCAGCACGCGCAGGCCGCGCTTGGCCAGCGCCGAGGCGAGATTGGCCGAGACGAAAGTCTTGCCGACCCCGCCCTTGCCGCTGGTCACCGCGATCACCTTGCTGCGCACCTTGGACGTCAGGTCCGCCGTCATCACTGCGTCTTGTGGTGGATTGGAAACTTCGCTCATCTTCAGTTTGCCCTGTTCATTTCACTGTCTGCTACTGCACTGTTCGAATCATATTCAGCGACGCTTCCGGACTCGGGATCTCCGAACAGGTGATGCCCGAACAACATGCCCTTCTCATCTGCACTAACGGCAACGCCGCGCTGTTCTTCAATGAAAACGCAATTTCGGCCTGCTGATTTCGCGCGATAGAGCTGTTCGTCTGCCCGCTCGGTCCACAATTCGATTGTGGAACGCACCCATTCCGGTGCAAATGCACCACCGATACTGATGGTGACATGTATGGTCTCTGTCGGTGATACGGTGATGGCGAGTTCAGACACCGCTTGGCGGATACGCTCCGCCACGATGGGGGCGAAGGTACTCGGGCAATTCGGCAGGATGGCTGCGAACTCTTCGCCGCCGAAGCGCGACACGGTATCCATCGGACGCACACACGCTTCCAGACATTTGGAGACCGCCTGCAACACCAGATCGCCCGCATGGTGACCGTAGGTATCGTTGACCTTCTTGAAGAAATCGATATCCAGCATCAGCAACAACACCGATTCCCCGGAACGCGCGACCGACTCGATCTCGCGGTTGAGCAGATGACGGAAGTGGCGACGATTGGACAGGCCTGTCAACGGGTCGCGCAAAGACAATTCGCACAAACCATCCAAAACGCTTTGCACGTAAACGGTGGGCGATGCTTCCGGCTCGGGCAGCTCGCATGAAGGATCATGCTCAAGCAAAGCACGTGCGTCGTCCAAGCGCAGATCGCTCAGTCGGATCACAGAAGAATCAGTCGCAGAAGCCACAGAATGCCAAAGGTATTAATCGTTAAACGGAAGGAACATCCGACCGCGCGGCACGAAGTATCCTTGCCCGTGTCTGTGGCGTCAATGCCGTTCTCCATAAAGGCGGCATCCTGTTTGTAAGTATTGTCGAAGTGCTGCGACCAATGTCTGCATCCGCCGATCCGGCCATGCCTTACAACCAAGGAGAACCAACATGAAATTCGACGCACTCGCAAAGACCCTGATCTCTTCCGGCGCACTGGCAGCGGCCATGAGCGGCGCCGCCCTCGCCACCCCGTGCGGCGCAGCCAATCCTTGTGCCGCACGTTCGCACAAGAGCAGCCAGGCCAATCCTTGTGCTGGCAAGAATCCCTGCGCGGCCAAACATAAGCAAAATCCCTGCGCTGCCAAACACAAGAAGATGAAGAACCCGTGCGCAGCCATGAACCCATGTGCCGCGAAGAATCCGTGCGGTGCCAGGAATCCATGCGCAGCGCACTAAGCGCACTCAACGCAAGGCAGGCTGCAGAGCCTGACCTCGCCCGCCTGCCGCTGGCGCAGTTGCACACCATGCGGCAGGCGGGACTGGTGGTTCTGGACAGCTATCGCCTGCTGAACAAAGCTGGACTGAACATCGTCGGCGAAGTGCTGCGCGATTCCCTGAACCGCGGCGAGACCTTCTACGAATTCAATCACTACCCGGAAGACGACGTATACGACCGCGAGACACATGCGCAGTATTACTACCACGCACATCGCAGCGAAGCGGGAGAGCACGGCCACTTCCATTGTTTCCTGCGCCCCAAGGGTATGCCTGTCGGTGTCTCACCCATTGACTATCCGGCCACCGATCCCTGGCCGCAGGGCGACGAAGCGCTATCCCACCTGATCGCCATCGCCATGGACAGGGATGGCTACCCCACCACCCTGTTCACCACCAACCGCTGGGTGACCGCTGAAGCCTGGTATCCAGCCGATCAGGTGATCGCGATGCTGGACAACTTCATCATCGACCACGCATTTCCATCGCTGCCGGTGAACCGCTGGATCAGTGCAATGTTCGTGCTCTACCGTCCGCACATCAAGGCATTGCTGAAGCAGCGCGACAAGGTCGTGTGGGCATGGGCCGAGGCGCATCCTGGCGCAGACGTTTTCGAAGACCGCGCGCTGGACATCACCAGCCAGATAGAAATCTCAGTGCCAGACTTGTTGCGTAGAATCGAGCAGGAGATCAACAACCAGGCAAGTTGAACATGACCGCATTCCAAGCCGTACTGGATTCCCTGCTCACCTGCCCGCACTGCGGGCAACAGAAACTGGAGACCATGCCGACAGATTCATGCCAGTGGTTCTACGAATGCAGCCACTGCCACACCCTGCTCAAACCCAAGCCGGGCGACTGCTGCGTGTATTGCTCTTACGGAAGTGTGCCGTGCCCGCCGGTGCAGGAACACGGGAGAGGATGTTGCTGAGTACAGCCTCATCCGCTCCTTAAACTGCTTTTCATATTTGCTTCACAAGCCCAGATCACTCAAACCCGGATGATCATCCGGTCGGCGCCCCAACGGCCAGAAGAATTTCCGTTCGCTTTCCTTGATCGGCAGGTCATTGATACTGGCATATCGCAACTCCATCAGACCGTTTTCATCAAACTGCCAGTTCTCATTCCCGTATGAGCGGAACCAATGTCCGGAGTCATCGTGCCATTCATACGCGAAACGAACTGCGATGCGGTTTCCGTCGAACGCCCACAATTCCTTGATCAGTCTGTAATCCAGCTCGCGCGCCCATTTCCGTGTCAGGAATTCAACGATCTGAGTGCGCCCGCGAGGAAATTCCGCACGATTTCGCCATTGACTGTCTGACGTGTAGACCATGGACACGCGTTGCGGGTCGCGACTGTTCCAGCCGTCTTCCGCCAAACGCACTTTCTGAATGGCCGTCTCCCTGGTGAAGGGTGGTAGCGGCGGACGAACTTCGCTTGTGGTATTCATGGTTTTCTCCTTGTGGGTTTTGTCTACTACAGATCAAGCACCAGCCTGGCTGTGCTTGCGCGTGAAACGCAGATGCACATCTTCTTTCCCTGCGCACGCTCCCGTTCGGTGAGTGCCTGATCCAGATGCAGCGGTTCACCTTCGAGCACCGTGACTGCACAAGTGCCGCAGTTGCCGACCTTGCATTCCGATACAGTTCTGACGCCTGCAGCTTCGAGTGCACCAAGTATGGTCACATCGGCCGGAACTTGTACCGTCCTTCCCGAACGGCGCAATTCGACTTCAATGCTGCCTGCATTGTCGGAAATGGTGTGCTGAAAACGCTCGACATGCAGCCTGGTTTCAGGAATGCCCAGGGCTGCTGCCGTGCTACGGGCATCATTGATCAGTCGTGCGGGACCACACACGTAGAACACTGAATCGTCAGCGACACTCGCCATCAGTCTGGGCAGTTCCAGTCTCTGCTGCGGGGAATCGTATAAATACAGTCTTTCGCCAAATTCGATGTGCAGGCTGTCGACATAAGCCATGTCTACTTTGCTGCTTCCCGCATAATGAATCTGGAAATCGCGTCCATCGTTCTTCAGCGCAAACGCCATCGCTCTGATCGAAGTAATGCCGATTCCGCCTGCAATCAGCACGACTGAACGATCATCATCATGCAAGGCAAAATCATTGCGCGGCATGCCACAGTTGAGTTGCATACCCAAACCGTATTGCTCGTGAACGAAGCGTGATCCGCCAGAACCGTTTTCCTTTAGTTGTACGGCGATCTCGAAACTGCCTTGCAAAGCGGGACTGCTGCTGATGGAGTAATTGCGCGTACTCTCTGAGCCGTCAGGCAGCAACACCGGGACTGAGATGTGCGATCCTGCCGCAATGGCGGGAAGGTCTTCGCCATCAGCATGACGCAATTCGTAGGCACGGACACGCGGTGCAAGCTGACGTATGCCTGCGATTACGAGGGAAAGCGGACCGTTCCCCAGAACCGGCGTTGAAATCGCAACAGTTTCCGACTGGGATTGTTGCTGCAGCAGTTCGCGCAGCCTTTTGTTCTCCTCAAGCAAAGGCTTCATGGCATGGTCTACTTCCGCCTCGGAATATCTGGGCGTGATGTGCTGCGGACAATTCCATTCGATCGCTTCGACCGTGATCAGCATGCCCCGCTCAACCCGCGACTTGTATCCGGGCACGACCAGTCCTTTCAGCAATTCCGGCTCATCTTCCTCGTGGATGATTTTGGTGACGCCCCATATCTTCAGGCGACGTCGGTTGGGGTAGTCCATCAGGATCAGGGATACGCGGGCATTGGCGTTCAAGTTCCCTACACTGAGGTATTGCCTGTTCCCACTAAAGTCTGCGAAACCTATAGTGCGTGCATCCAGCACTCGCAGGAATCCCGCAGGGCCGCCTCGATGCTGGACGTACGGCCAGTCGTTCTCCGAAATGGTCGCCATGTAAAAGCTGTCACGTCGTGCAATGAACTCTTTCTCAAGTTCGCCCAGCTCATTACGCGGATCTTCCTGCAATTCGAACCCGCGATTGTTTTCACGACTGCCATAGCGCGTCTGGGCTGCTTTTACGCTTTCGGTGAAGCTGATGGTTGCAAATGCATTGGGCATGTTTGCTCTCCAGGGATGTGTAGAACGATTTCCACATCTAATTTCCAAACGTCTGCGGATTGCCCCTTACTGGATGCAAGGGGCAACACCCAGTTAGAACGTCAAAACAGTCGTGCCGAATTTGAGCAATTTTGCAAAGCTGGCCAAGCCTGTCGTGCCGGGAACCGGATTTTCCTTGATCATCTTCATGCCGCACGCCGCAGCCGCATCCGCTGCACCGAATGCATCGGCACAACCACACGAAACACCTTCGATGTTCCCTTTAACCAACTCGTAAAGACCATTCAGCGAATGATCCGCCTTGGTGATCAAAGCAGGCCAGCGCACGCCTGCCCCCTGGAAAATGATGGTGACTTCACCACCTGCCTGCTTGATGTCCCAAGCCGCCGCCAGGCCGTTGAATGCTCGCCCGAATGCATCCTCCCCGCCATTCGCCGGGTCAGAAAGAATGATGATTGCTACTTTGTTCATGATGGACTCCTTATGTCTGGTTAGATTTCAACTGTACCGAACGTTCGGTACAGTTGAAATCTAACGAACGTTCGGTATGATGTCAAGCAAATTCAGGAGAACAATAGATGGCACAGCAATCCACACCCAACGACACAATCATGGAATCCCTCTTCGAGGTATTCCGCTGTCATGGCTATGAAGGAACGACGCTCTCACAGTTATCGGAAGTCACCGGTTTGAGAAAATCCAGTCTCTACCACTACTTTCCAGAGGGAAAAGTGGATATGGTCAAGGCGGTCGTTTCCTATTTCAGCGGGCAGCTGCAGCAGAACGTCATCGAGCCGCTGCTGGATACACAAAAGACACCGCAGGCCCGTTTCAGCACAATGGTGGAAACGCTCAAAACGTTCTACAGCAATGGGGCAAAAAATTGCCTGCTGAATACGCTGAGTCTTGGCGAAGCAAAAGAAGAAATCAGAGCTCAGGTGAGCAAGAATTACTTCGCATTCCTGGAAGCGCTGCAAAAGTTGGGAATGGAAGCTGGCTTGAAAAGCAATGATGCCAAGCTGTGGGCAGAACGATTCCTGGTCGTGGTTGAAGGAACCCTGATCATCCAGCGGCTGACCGCCAACCCACTTGCTTTTGATAAGGCGATGGACTTCGAAAGAAAGCAGTTCTTGAGTCTCTGATATTCAGGCAACCATCCTCTGATGGCGCTATATCCAGAACTCCCCCAGCCAATTGCCGCGCACATAATCCAGCCTGATGCGCTTCGGTGCGATCTTGCGCACGTTGGGCGTGTCGAGCTCGATCTCCGGCTGTCGACCCAGGCGGTCTGCGACTTCGAACGAACAGGCGGTTGAAGTGACGGGACGGAAGAAGACGGCGAGCTTGTCGCTCACGGTGATGGTATCCCGCTGTTGCTGTCCTTCATGAAAGTGGACGAACTTCTTCACCAGGCAGGAGAAGTAGAGTTCCAGCTCGACCACCAGCGGCTGGCTGCGTTGCGCGAGTTCGCGGGCGGCGGCTTTGCTCCACTCCACCAGCACCTGCCTGCCGTTGATCTCGACCGTGTTATTCAGTTGTGTGTTCATTTTTCAGCTCACAACACATGCGGCGCGATCTCTTCCACCATCGCCCCGATCAGGTCGGTGTCGCAGTCCGGCGCGAGCACCGAGGCATCGCCTTTCTTGCCTGTCATTTCCAGTTTGCGCTCGTCGCCATGTTTGCTCAGGCGCGATTCACCGCCGCAGCAGTGGCAATACGCATGCTCGCCGTCGCGCATCGAGCCACGTATCGCCAGCGGTGCGCCGCAACCGCACTGGAACAGCGGCAAGCCGGGTTCGCTGTGACCGACGATGTGCGACAACTGGCTGGTCTTGCTCAGCGACAGGAAATGTTTCGCCAGCTTCGCATCGAACTGGCGTCCCGTTTCTTCGCCGATGATGGAGAATGCTTTTTCCATCGGCATGCCTTTGCGATAGGCGCGTGTGCTGGTCATGGCGTCGAAGGCGTCGGCGATGCTGACGATGCGCGCGACTTCCGGGATGACTTCGCCGGCCAATCCGTTCGGGTAGCCGTTGCCGTCCGGTCGTTCGTGGTGGCCGACCACCGCCTCGTAGGCCAGATCAGCCAACGGATGGTTGGACAGCAGACGACCGCCGACCGAGGGATGTGTCTTGATCACAGCGTATTCGCCATCGGTGAGCCGATCCGGCTTGTTGAGGATGGCGTCGGACACACCGACCTTGCCCAGGTCGTGCAGGAAGCCGCCGACCTCGCACAACGCGATGTCACGTTGCGACAGGCCCGCCTCCTGCGCCAGCAACTTGGAGAATTGCGACACACGCCACAGGTGGCCGCCTGTGTACGGATCGCGCGCCTCGACGATCATCGACAGACCAAGCAGCGTATTCAACAGGGATTCTTTCTCGGACATCTTCGCCTCCACTTCTCAGTAGCGTGTAGTCAGGTTAACCATCCACTCCGGCATGGCGTTGACCGCCCAACGCTCGAAGCCCTTGTCCGCACCCGACAGCACCAGCACGCCGATCAGCAGCAAGGCGACACCGAACAGTTTCTTGGCCTTCTGCCCCGCAGCCAGCATGCGCCCGCGCCACTTGCCCATCGCCTGTCGCGACAACATGCCGAGTGCGAGCAAGGGCAATCCGGCACCGAGACTGAACACTAGCATCACCGAAGCGACCTGCACCATCGCTTCGCCCTGACTGGCTAATGTGATCGCCACGCCCAGGGTCGGGCCGACGCATGGACTCCACACCACGCCGAGCAACAGACCGAGCAGGAACTGACCATGCAGACCGTCCAGGTTGAAACGCGCCAGCATGCCCTGCCCCACACCCAACTGGCTGACCGCCGCGCTGAACCTGTCCTGCAAGCGGCTGGAGACCAGCACCGCGCCGAACAACAGCAGCAAGATGCCACCGACCATGCGCAACGTATCCTGCTCCAGACCGATGCTGCCGCCCAGCGAACCCAGCCCCACGCCAATGAGCGTGAACGACAGCATCAGCCCGCCCACCAACGCGAACGGGCCGAAGCGATGCGTGCCCGCCGCCGAGCCCATCAGGATGGGCACCAGCGGCAACACGCAGGGCGACAGGGTAGACAGCACGCCGGCCAGAAACGACAGGCTGTAGCTGCTTGCGCTCAGTTCCATCGCTTACAGCGCCTTGCGCAACAACGCAGCGATCTTGTCCCTGTCCGTCTCGCCGGTCACGCGCGCCACTTCCTTGCCGCCCTTGAACACGATGAGCGTGCTCTGGTAGCGCACGCCGAATGCCTTCACCACATCCTGCTGGTCGTCGAAATCTACCTTGAGCGTAGTGAGGGGTTTGAACTCGGCGGTCGGCAGCAACTTGTCCAGCACGGCATCCTGCGCGCGGCAGGTCGGGCACCATGGGGCATGGATGAACACCAGCGCAGGTTTACCTGCCTTGTTCAGCGCATCCAGTTTGTCCTGGGTGTAGGGCTGGCCTGCAGCCTGCGCGAACAGGGGGAACAGCAGGGCCAGCGTGAATAACAGTTTCTTGAACATGGCGATCTCCTTGGTTTGTATGGGGCGATGTGGTTTGGTCGTTTGAGTCCCGGATTCCTTACACAAAAGATTTTTTGTAAGGATGGCATATCCTGTACGACCAACAGCCGCCACCCCACATAGGAGAACGAAATGAAACCCACCCGTCTGATGAATACCCTGATCGCTTCCGGCGTGCTGAGCCTGTCGGTCGGCGGCATGGCACTGGCCGCCCCCTGCCGCGCCAATCCTTGTGCGCCGCGCAGCTCGCGCATGAATCCCTGCGCCGCGAAGAACCCTTGTGCGGCAGCCAACCCCTGCGCCGCCGCAATGGTGAAGATGGATGTGAAGGGCGTGATGCGCCCGGCCCACTATCGCCCCTATCGTGGCAGCAACAAGGAACTGATGGCCTACGGCAAGCGCTTGTTCAGCGACACGCGCCTGAGCAGCAACGGCATGTCGTGCAGCACCTGCCATGACGACAACGGTGCTTTTCAGGCCACCTTCGCCCAACCCTATCCGCACTATGTGCAGATGACAGGTGAGCGCGCCGGGGTGAAGCAAGTCCATCTGGATGAGATGGTGCAGTTCTGCATGGTGGTGCCGATGGCGACCAAGCCGCTGCCCTGGAACAGCAAGCGGCTGGCCGCGCTGACGGCCTACACGGGTTCGCTGCAGAAAGGATTCCGCGCCAGCAATCCGTGCGCGGCGAAAAATCCGTGTGCCGCAACGAACCCTTGTGCGGCGGCTAATCCTTGCGCAACCAGAAACCCCTGTGCAGCGACCCGTCACTGATCTTTTCCGAGCGCACCTCGCACCCGCCCTCACCCGGCGGGTGTTTTGCATTGTGGCGGGTGCTACCATGCATCCGCCTTTCGCCAGCCTACCGGAGCCTGAATGAGCGACATCGATCCCCAGGTATTGCATGAACATCGCAGCTATTTGTTGCGCTACGCCATGCTGCAACTGCGCGACCCCAACTTGGCCGAGGATGTGGTGCAGGAGACGCTGGTGGCCGCTATAGAGGGCAGAGCCAAGTTCGCCGCACAGTCTTCGCCGCGCACCTGGCTGGTGGGCATACTCAAACACAAGATCATGGATGTGTTGCGCAAACGCGCGCGCGAACCGCAACTGGATGTGGCCGAAGGCGAAGACGAGAACCAACTAGTGGACGCGCTGTTCAAGCAGAACGGCCACTGGGCCGATCCGCCGCAGACCTGGAACGCACCGGAACAATCGCTGGAGAACACACATTTCTGGAACGTGTTCGAGCAATGCAACCAGCGCATGCCGCTCAACACCGCGCGCGCTTTCATGATGCGCGAGTTCATGGACATGTCGACCGAAGAGATCTGTCAGGAACTGGATATCACCACGGCTAACTGCTGGGTGATCCTGCACCGCGCGCGGCTGGCATTGCGCGAATGCCTGGATCTGAACTGGTTTGGAAACGCGAGGTAACCATACATGCTCGACTGCAAACACAACACCGAACTCCTGTCGCAATCCTACGACCGCCCCATCACCTTGCGCGAGCGCATCGCCATGCGCATGCATCTGCTGATGTGCCGGGGTTGCCGCAACTTCGAGAAACAACTCGCCTTCATCCGCAAGGCGGCACGCGAACTGCCGCGCAAACTCTGAGAGCCGGATGAACACAACACCGCTTCCGGTCAACGACTTCCTGCGCCGCCTGCATCTCGGCGCCGAGGTGTATTACGTCGGCCAGTTGTGCGATGCATGGCACATGTCCACTCCCGGCGGCTCGGACGCGACGACTTTCCATCTGGTGTGTCACGGCGAGGCGTGGATCGTGATGCCGGACGGCAGCAAACCCGCGCGCATGAATGCGGGAGACATCGCCCTCTTCGCGCATGACGCATCGCACACCTTCAGCGCCGTGCCCGGCATCCCGGAACAGGCCTGCGATTTCCGCCACCCTGCCCCGCTGGACCGCGATGCACCGGGTGCCGGTCTGTTATGCGGACATCTGTATCTGCCGCCGCACATCCGCCGCCTGCTGCTGGCTGCCTTCCCCGACTTCCTGCTGATCCGCCCGGACAAGAGTCCGCCCGGCGTTCAGATACGCACATTGATCGAGTTGATGACGGATGAAGCGATGCAGAATGCGCTGGGCGCGAATGCGATCCTCGACCGGCTGGCCGATATCCTGTTCCTGTATGTGATGCGCCATGTACTGGAGATGGACCCCAAACTTTCGCCACTGCTGTCCGCGCTAGCGGATGAACACCTGCGCCCAGCCGTATCCGCCTTCATCGATGCGCCTGCCGAAGTCTGGACAGTGGAACGCATGGCGGCCCTGGCCTGCCAGTCGCGCTCCGCGTTCTCTGACCGCTTCAGCCAGATGGTGAAGATGCCGCCCATGGAATTCGTGGCGACCTGGCGCATGCAGATGGCGACAGCCATGCTGGCGGACGAACGCGCCAACATGCTGGATATCGCGCTGCGCTGCGGCTACGAATCGGAAGCCGCGTTCCGCAAGGCGTTCAAGCGCATCGTCGGCGTGCCGCCGGGCAAGGTGCGCGGCTGAAGCTTCCGGACGTTCGGACATAAATCACGCTGTTCCGGTCATGGAGGGCAAGCCTCCGCATCCTGACAATGGGTCCACGCAACAAATACGTTGCCCAACCCATTCAGGAGACGACCGTGAACACATTCAAACTGCATGACCTCGCAAGCGCGCCCGTCGGCGCTTTGCCCATCCTCGAAGCCGCCAACAAAGGCCTGGGCTTCATCCCCAATCTGTATGCGCATCTGGCTGAAGCACCGAACGCGCTGAGCGCCTACAAGCAACTGGGCGCATTGCTAGAGCAGAGCGCCCTCACCCCGGAAGAGCAGCAGATCGTATTGATCTCGGCCAGCATCGAGAACCGCTGCGAATACTGCGTAGCCGCGCATTCATTCCTCGCACGCAACCTGGTCAAGGTCGACGGTGCGCGCGTCGATGCACTGCGTGCACAAGGCTGCCTGCAGGACCAGAAGCTGAATGCGCTGGTGGCATTCACCCGTGCCGTAGTGCGCGAGCGCGGCTGGGTGGTCGGCAGTCAGGAGCTGAAGGATTTCTTCGCCGCCGGTTATACGCAACAGAACGCGCTGGAAGTATTGCTCGGCGTCACCATGAAGACACTGAGCAACTACACCAACCACCTGACCGACACGCCGCTGGATGCCGCATTCGCCAACGAAGCCTGGCAGGCACCTGACGAGTATGCCTGCTGCAAGAAGGCGGCATAAGCACGCACCATCCGCCGCGCGATCGCGCGGCGGCAACCGGACACATTGGAGACTAAAATGAACCTGCTCAAATCCATCTTCATCAGTACATACATGATGGTCATCATGGGCATCGCCGCGTATGCGGGCTGGATGCTCTCTCAAGGCGGCGCACCGATGGTCTGGGGCGGCGTGATGCTGACCGTAGCCCCCATCCTGACCGTGATCATGCGCGCCATGATGCTGAAGAACCTTGCACGCACCAGCGAACACTTTCCCGTTATCAATGTGCTGGGACTGGCTGGCGCAGCGCTGGCCGCGTTTGAATGGGCGACCACTGGCGCAGAAGCTGTGGCGGCATTGCTGGCTGCCAGCGGCTGGGTGACCTTCCTGTTGTACTCATACTGGTTCTCGACCTACGACAACCGTCAGCCCAGCGAAAAACTGATGGTCGGCGCGAAACTGCCGCACTTCAGCGTGCGCGATGTGAACGACAAGATGGTCAGCTCGTCACAATTGACCGACCGTCCTGCGATCCTGATCTTCTATCGCGGCAACTGGTGCCCGTTCTGCTCCGCGCAATTGAAAGAACTGATTGCGCGCTACAAAGAGATCGATGCACTCGGCGTGCGCGTCGCCTTCATCGCCCCGCAACCGCACGAGAACACCATCGGTATTTCCAAAACCTACGACGCGAAGTTCGATTTCCTCACCGATGAAGGCAATGCAGCCGCACGTGCATTGGGCATCGAACACAAGAACGGCCTGCCCATGGGCATGCAGGTACTTGGCTACGACAGCGACACAGTGATGCCGACGGTGATCATCACCGGCAAGGACGGCAAGATTCTGTGGTCGCACGAGACGGACAACTACAGCGTGCGACCCGAGCCAGACACCTTTCTGGAGGTGCTGCGCCAACATGGCGTAGCCACCGCATAAGGCGCGCACCATGGCCAAGAAAGTCTTACTTGCACGACCGCATGCATTCATCGTTTCGGAGATGAGGCCTTTCCTCGAAAAGAACGGATACCAGCCGAGCAAACTGGAGGACATCGGCGATATACATCCCGGCAAACTTGGGTCGTTCAGCGGCGCGATCATCTCGACGGCGGTCGTCTCTTCCATACCGGCCAAGCCCGCGGAGGTGTTCGCCGCGTTGCGCAAGAACTATCCGAACCTGCCGGTGATATTCGCGGGATTGACGGAGTTCGATTCGACCCAGCCCACCCTGCAGCGCATCGTGAGCGACCTGCACCCCGGCGCGACCATCCTGCCGTTCAACGCCAAGGCGGAAGGACATCCGAAGCTGGGCGAACGTGATGTGTTCCTGTTCCTGAACAAGGAAGACATCGCCGCACCTGATGCAGAGCGCATCCTGCGCCGCCACTTCCGTTAGCCAGTGTCATGCGCTTGATACGCCTGCTCCGCATCGCCAGCCGCCGCCAGATCATGTTCCCGGCATTGAAGGTGGCGCTGGTGGTCGGCAGCCTGCTCAACCTGGTGAATCAGGGCGGCAATCTGATCTCGGGCGGCCCCATCAACCTGACACAGATGTTGCTCAACTTCGTAGTGCCGTTCTGCGTATCGAGTTACAGCGCGGCACGCAACGAGATGCGGTGTTGCGATGAATAGATCGATGAGGATTCATCACACTGTAAGGTTCAACGGATATCAAGCGACTGACACATAGCAACGGCCACCAATCGAACACTAGCCATACAGGAGAACAACATGCCCAAAGCCATCTGGAACGATCAGATCATCGCCGAAGCGGCGAGCAAGGATATCCATCGCGTGGAAGGCAACATCTATTTCCCGCTATCATCCGTGAAGCAGGAATACCTCAAGCCCAGCAGCTCGCACTCGCATTGCGTGTGGAAGGGTGAAGCGAGTTATTACAACGTCGAGGTTGACGGGAAAGTGAATGAGGATGCAGCATGGTACTACCCCGAGCCGTCAGCCATGGCGGCCCGCATCAAGGATCACGTCGCGTTCTGGCACGGCGTCACCATAGAGGAGTGACGAAACGATGGATGAACTGATCGAGCGTTACCGCACGGTGCGTGCGCGTTCCGAAGCATTGTGCGCCCCGCTTGAGGCCGAGGACTACTGCATACAGGCGATGGAGAGCGTGAGTCCGCCCAAGTGGCATCTTGCGCATGTCACCTGGTTCTTCGAGATGTTCATCCTCGTACCGTATGCGAAGGGTTACCGCATGCTGCGCGAAGAATATGCGCACCTGTTCAATTCCTATTACGAGACGGCAGGCACCTTCTTCCCGCGTCCGCAGCGCGGCATGCTGTCGCGCCCGACCGTGCAGGAGGTATACGACTATCGTTATCATGTCGATGGCGCACTGCTCGATCTGCTAAGCAATGTGCCCGAACAACACGCCGCCGATATCCGCCAGCGTTTGCAGCTGGGACTGGAGCACGAAATCCAGCATCAGGAGTTGCTGCTGATGGATACGCGTTACAACTTCTCCATCAATCCGCTGCATCCGGTCTATCACCGGATCGAGCCGCCCCCCGCCGCATCGGTGCCCGCGATGGGCTGGCAGGAATTCCCTGCAGGTATCGTCGAGATCGGACACAGCGGCGATGCATTCGCCTACGACAACGAGCGCCCCCTCCACAAGACTTACATGCAGGATTTTCGTCTTGCCACGCGACTGGTGAACAACGCGGAGTATCTGGCTTTCATCGAAGACGGTGGTTATGAGCGCGTCGATCTGTGGCTGTCCGATGCGTGGCGCACAATCAAGGAACAGGGATGGCAAGCACCGTTGTACTGGTTCAAACAGGATCGTGACTGGATGCATTTCGACCTCACCGGCGCGCATGCACTGCGGCTGAACGAGCCGGTGTCGCACCTGAGTTATTACGAGGCGGATGCCTATGCACGCTGGGCGGGCAAGCGGCTGCCGAGCGAGGCGGAATGGGAGCATGCAGCGAGTGCGCAGCCTATTGCGGGCAACTTCCTCGACAACGGTTTGTATGTGCCGCGTCCCGCGCAGCAGAGCGGCATGACACAGCTATACGGCGACCTGTGGGAATGGACGCAGAGCGCCTACCTGCCCTATCCCGGTTTCAAACCGCTGCCCGGCACGCTGGGCGAATACAACGGCAAGTTCATGTGCGACCAGATGGTGTTGCGCGGCGGTTGTTGAGTCAATGCACAGGATCATATGCGCGTTAGTTACCGCAACTTTTTCCGGGCTGCGGACCGCTGGATGTTCTCCGGTCTGCGTCTGGCGGAGGACATCTGATGCGCAACGAATCACCCACCCCTTCGCAGGATCAGGAAGAGGACGACTTCCTGTGTAGCGTGCGCGAAGGTTTGCGCAGTCGTCCCAAGAGCATCCCGCCCAAGTATTTCTATGACGCGCACGGCTCGCACTTGTTCGACCTGATCTGCGAGACGCCGGAGTATTACCCCACACGCACCGAGACCGCCATCCTTGAACGTCACGGCGCGGAGATGGCAGAGATGATCGGCAGATCATGCACGCTGATCGAACTGGGCAGCGGCAGCGCGATCAAGACGCCGTTGATCCTGCAGCATCTGGACGATGATGCCGCTTACATCCCTGTCGACATCTGCGACTCGCACCTGCAACAAAGCACACAGCGCCTGCAAGAGATGTTCCCGAAACTCAGGATGCAACCGCTGTGCGCCGACTACCATCAACTGCCCGGCCATGCGCTCAAGCACCATGCGGGTAAACGTCAGGTGGTGTTCTTTCCCGGCTCCACTATCGGCAATTGCACACCGGACGAAGCCGTGAAGTTGCTCAAACGCGTCGCAGACCTGGTCGGACCAAGTGGCGGCTTGCTGATCGGCGTGGATGCAAAGAAATCTACCGGGATATTGAATGCCGCTTACAACGATGCCGCGGGTCACACCGCCGCCTTCAACATCAATCTGCTGAAGCGCATGCAAAGCGAACTCGGCGCGCACCTCGACGCGGAACAGTTCGCACATCATGCGTATTACAACGAGGCGCACGGGCGCATCGAGATGCATCTGGTCAGCCGCCGCAAACAAGCGATACGACTGAACGGTGAATCGTTCGAGTTCGATGAGGGCGAGAGCATCCACACCGAGAACTCCTACAAATACACCGCGCAGGAATTCCGGCAGCTGGCCCGCTCCGCTGGCTGGCACCTGCAATCTACCTGGCGCGACGAGAACGAATTATTCAACGTGCATTACCTTGGCCAGTCCGCAGCCGAGCCGCTGAAGCTGGCGCGCTGAACAAACATCTTGACTCGCCTCCGCCTCGCCATCCTCACCACGCTGACCATGATCGCCTTCGCCGGCAATTCATTGCTCTGCCGTATGGCACTGAAAGAGACCGCCATCGACGCGGCCACTTTCACCAGCGTGCGGCTGCTGTCAGGTGCTGCGATGTTGTGGATGTTGATGAGTCTGCAAAGACAGGCACCGCTCGCGCACGGCAACTGGCGCAGCGCGACGGCTCTATTCATCTATGCCGTCGCCCTCTCCTTCGCTTACCGCAGCATAGACACCGGCGCGGGAGCGCTGATGCTATTCGGAGCGGTGCAGGCGACCATGCTCATCGCGGGATTCATCGCGGGTGAACGTATGACGCACATCCAGAAAGCGGGTTTCGTGTCTGCGATGGTCGGCCTGGTGATCCTGGTGTCGCCCGGCGTCGAAGCACCGTCGGTGCTGGATTCGATATTGATGCTGGCGAGCGGCATCGCCTGGGGGGTGTATTCCATGTTGGGCAGGGGACAGGAGAATCCGGCTGCGGCCACCGCAGGTAACTTCCTGCGCGCCGCGCCGCTGACTGTCGCCCTCTCGCTGATAGCCCTGCCATGGCTGCAACTGGATGCGCAAGGCGTGTTGTATGCCGTGCTATCGGGCGCGATGACCTCTGCCTTGGGTTATGTGCTGTGGTATCGCGTGCTGCAACACATGCGTGCGATGACCGCCTCGACGGTGCAACTCTCCGCGCCGGTGCTGGCCGCCATCGCGGGCATCCTGTTATTAGGCGAAGCTGTCACGCGCGACCTGATCGTGTCTGCTGTGCTGGTACTGGGGGGGATATTGCTGGTGCTGCGCTTCGGCAAGCGCTAATCAGGCGTGCATCACGGTTGAGATATTCTGCAATGCTTGCATGATGAGACTGCGCGGTGCGCCGATGTTCATGCGCATGTGGCCGCGGCCCTCGGTGCCGAACATCGTGCCCGGACTCAAACCGACACCCGCTTGTTTCACGAAGAAGTCTTTAAGCTGTTTGTCGCCCAAGCCCATCTCGCGGCAATCGAGCCACAACAGATAGGTCCCTTCCGGCTCGATCATTTTGATCTGCGGCAGATGCTGTTGCAGATAGTCGCGCACCATGTCGCGCGTACCGGCCAGATACACCATCAAGTCATCCAGCCAGGGCGCACCTTCGCGATACGCCGCTTCGAATGCGGCGATGCTGAACGGGTTGTAGGCACCGACATGCAACGTGTCGAATGCCCGGGTGATGGCTTTACGATCCGCCTCTTCCGGCACGATGAGTGTGGACAGGCCAAGACCGGGAATGTTGAAAGTCTTGCTGGGCGCGACAGCGGTGACGATGTTCACCTTGTCGTTCAGCGTGGCAAGTGGCACATGCTTGAAACCGGGATAGATCAGGTCGGCATGGATCTCGTCCGAGACCACTGTGATGTCATGCTTTTCGCACACCAGCAGTAGCGCCTGCAATTCTTCACGCTGCCACACGCGTCCGACCGGATTGTGCGGCGAACACAGGACCAACATGCGTCCGCCTTCACGCGCACAACGTTCGAGGTCATCCAGATCGAAAGTGTATCGACCATCTTCAAGCTTGAGGGGATTGAGCAATGACTTGCGCCCGCAGGTCTCGGCGGCAGTCAGGAACGGCGCATACACAGGTGGCTGCACGATCACACCGTCGCCGGGCTGGCTCAAACCCATGATGCAGGCATGTAATGAAGGCACGACCCCGGGGCAGAACAGGATGGATTCGCGCGTGATGTCCCAACCGTGGCGAGTGGACAGCCAGTGCATCTGCGCGTCATACATGGATTTGGGATGGATGGTGTAACCGAACACGGGATGCTCGGCGCGTTGCGACAATGCGCGCTGCACCGCTTCAGGCACGGCGAAATCCATATCGGCCACCCACAGGGGGATGACATCCGCGCGGCCGAATATCTCGCGGCGCAGATCGTATTTCAGGCTGGCGGTGTTGTGGCGATCGGGAGCTGAATCAAAGCGTTTATCCATGGCCGCAATATTGCCGCAAAGATGCGGCCATGGATACCGCAGGAGGGATTACTTTATGTCTGGGCCCAGGGCAGGCCCTCGAAGCGCCAGCCGTTGTGCGAATTGCGATGATGATTATCGTCAAGGTCGCCTTCGAAGCCGTGCGTGACGTTGTAGATATCCTTCAGTCCCGCGTTCTCCAGTGCCAAGCCTGCATCGGCGGAACGACGACCGGAACGGCAGATCAGCACCACCGGACGATTCACGCTGGCAGCTTTGCGCACATGCGCAACGAACATGGGATCGATCTCCCAGTCCGGTCCGTCCACCCAGGGAATATGGATGGAGCCGCGCGGATGACCGACGAACATATATTCCATCTCACTGCGCACATCGACAAACACGGCTTCGGGATTGGCCTGCAGAAAATCGTAAGCTTCTTTCGGGGTGAGGTGTTGCATGGTCGTTGCTCCTGATTGGTTCGGGACAGTGGGATTATAGACCCTTTATTTACCGGTGACGCCTTGCCGCTTTTTGGCTGGGCCACTTGGCCGCCCGCGTATCCAGGAACCCTTATCGGCCGGATATCCCTGTGATCCTGGAGAGGATGGCATCGGGGTGGCCCCTTATACCCTTTATTTCCATGTGGCAATTGGGAGTGACTAGCCGCATAAGCCGCGTCCTGCCTGCACACATATAGGGGGAGCCCCCTTCCCGACCGAAGGGAGAGTTCGGGCACAATTTCCTAACGGTTGATATTTATTGCAAAGCGACATAACCTTGAAACGATAAGAGTACTCCAGTACCGCAAAATGTCTTGAGCTTGACCACGCAACCCTTTCTTGCAGAGTCACAATGAACAGACTATCCATCCCCGCAGAGCTTTCGGATGAAACCGAATTCATCTGGACTAGCGAGCCAGAGTTCATCCCGCCAGATCTGGACGGCGGCGTGGACGCGTGCGTGGAACAGAGCTTCCTCTCCCAGCGAGCCAGCGATCTGGAGACCCTGCTCAACCATTGTCTGGAATCCGCCCTTGGCATGCTGCATGCACGTGCCGGCGTGATCCGCATCCTGCTGCCGGACGAACAGACCCTGCCCGTCATCAGCACTGTCGGCCTGTCGAACGAGGAACTGGATTCAGAACGCGTCAGCGAGCTGGCCTGCGAAGAATGCACTCGTGACGCTTTCCGCCACGGCATGTGTGCCACCACCATCGAAAACTGCGAGACCCGGCAATGCGGCTCTGCCAGTCAACGCATGCAATCGGTGATCTCCATCCCGCTGGAAGGACGTGAATCCGCCGACACATTATTGGGGGTGTTCACCCTGTTCTTTGACACCCCGCAGACCACGTTCAGCCCGACCGCCCAGATGGCGGTCAACTTCGCCGACATGCTGGCCGCGCTGATCGAACACACCCAGGCCGGTCGCGAGGCACGCCGCGCCGAACTGTTGATGGAACGCCAGTCCATTGCCAACGAGATACATGACTCGCTGGCGCAGACCCTGAACTACGCGCGCATGAACACCACCCTGTTGCGTGACGCGGTGCGCAACAACAAAAACACTGCCGCGAAATATGTGGGCGATATAGAAGATGCGCTGGAGATCGGCCAGAAAGCCGTGCGCGCCCTGATCACCGACTTCCGCAGCGAGATGAACCCCGCCGGCTTGCTGTATGCCTTGCAGGACCTGTGCGGCGAATTCAACCGACGCAACCACATCACGCTCGACTGCAAAGTGCGTATCGCCGATATGGACCTGCCGTTGGAACACGAGATACAGACCTACAACATCGTGCGCGAGGCACTCTCCAATATCGAGAAGCATTCCAATGCATCGCATGCCAGAGTGATCGTCGATTATGTCTGCGGTTACTATGTATTCATGGTAGAAGACAATGGCGTAGGCACTTTCGCCCCCGCCGAAGGCCATTACGGTTTGGTCATCATGCGCGAGCGTGCACAGCGTGTCGGCGGCGAGATCAGAGTCGAGAGCACAAAAGGTCTGGGAACTTGCGTACAATTTTACTTCCCTGAACCGGAAGCCAACTGGAGAACGATGAATGAGTGAGATGCTGAAGATCGCCCTGGTGGACGACCAGAACCTTTGTCGTATGGGTCTGTGTGAATTGTTGAGCAACGGCTACGGCTTTAACGTGCTCGGCGCAGTCGGCAGTCTGGAAGCGCTGCAAAAACTTATCGAACTCGAACCGGATGTGATCGTGATGGATCTGCGCATGAAGCCGATGGACGGTATCGCCATGCTGCAACAGATCCGCGAAGACGGCTGCAACATCCCCACCATGATCCTCACCATGAGCGACTCCGAGACCGACCTCTCCAACGCCATCAAGGCCGGTGCACGCGGCTTCCTGCTGAAGGATATGGCCCCGGAGGACGTGGTGGATGCCATCCGCCGCGTCGCAGCCGGCGAAATGGTGGTCGCCCCCTCTATGACCGTGAAAATGATCGACATGCTCAAGGGCAAACAACCCGGCAGCGAACCCCGACACTCTCTCAGCCTGCTGACCGAGCGCGAGAAAGAGATCCTGCAACTGCTTGCACGCGGGGAAAGCAACAAAGCCATCGCGCAGACACTGTCCATCAGCTACGACACCGTCAAACAGCACGTACGCCACATCCTTAACAAGCTCAATCTGTCTTCCCGCGTCAAAGCTGCCGTGCTGTTCGCCAAGGAACAGAACAAGACCGATAACGATCTATAAAGCCTTGCTCACCATATGGGTTACCCACAATACCCAATGGGGTTATAGACACTGACATACCTTATTGCGCCTAATTACGGACCGGGAGAGAAAGCAGCATCCGGAAGAAAACCGGGGCAATTCCATCAACATCAACCTAACGGGGGAACATACATGGCACATGTAGTCATCATGGGTGCAGGCATCGGCGGCATGCCGGCCGCTTACGAGATGCGCGCAGAACTGGACAGCAAGCACAAGATCACCGTCGTCAACAACGGCGAAAACTTCCACTTCACCCCTTCCAACCCATGGGTAGGTGTCAAATGGCGTGAACGCAAACACATCGAATTCCCGGTGCGCACCTATCTGCAGCGCAAGGGCATCGAATTCAATTCCTCCGGCGTAAAACGCGTCAACCCCGATCAGAACCAGCTCGAACTGAACGACGGCACCACCATGGACTATGACTATCTGGTCATCGCCACCGGTCCTAAGCTGGCATTCGATGAGATCGAAGGTCTGGGCCCGCACGGCGGTTTCACCCAATCCGTCTGCCACGTCGATCACGCGATGAAATCGCACGATATCTGGGACGACTTCTGCAACGAGCCCGGCCCCATCGTGGTCGGTGCCGTACAAGGTGCCTCCTGCTTCGGACCGGCATATGAATACGCATTCATCATGGAAACGGACCTGCGCAAGCGCAAGATCCGCAACAAAGTCCCGATGACATTCGTCACTTCCGAGCCCTACATCGGCCACCTCGGACTGGGCGGTGTCGGCGACTCCAAAGGCATCCTCGAATCCGCCATGCGCGACAAGCACATCAAGTGGATCTGCAATGCCAAGGTCACCAAGGTCGAGGACGGCAAGATGTACGTCACCGAACATGACGACATGGGTCAGGAAAAGCAAAAGCACGAACTGCCCTACAAATACAGCATGATGCTGCCTGCCTTCAAGGGCATCGACGCAGTGTTCGGCATTGAAGGCCTGACCAATCCGCGCGGCTTCATCACCGTGGACAAGCACCAGCGCAACGCGAAGTACAAGAACATCTTCGCTGTCGGTGTATGCGTGGCCATCCCGCCGGTAGAGCCGACACCGGTTCCGGTCGGCACCCCCAAGACCGGCTACATGATCGAATCCATGGTCACTGCCACCGTGCACAACATCAAAGCCGACCTCACCGGCCAGCCCGCCGATGAAGAAGCCACCTGGAACGCGGTATGTCTGGCCGACTTCGGCGAGAGCGGCGTCGCATTCGTCGCCATCCCGCAGATCCCGCCACGCAACGTGAACTGGTTCTCCGAAGGCAAATGGGTACACCTCGCAAAGGTCGCGTTCGAGAAATACTTCATCCGCAAGATGAAGAAAGGCACCACCGAGCCGTTCTACGAGGGCAGCATCATGAAGATGCTGGGTATCGAGAAGCTGAAGTAAGAATCCGCATCAAACACAAAGGCCGCCGACTGAACAGTCGGAGGCCTTTTGTTTGGCGGGTCAAGCGCTTTGCTTTTTGGCGTGCGCCGGCCTGAAGACCTTGCATTGCGCGGGATCGGCTTCCAGCCATGCGCCTTCGATGAGATCGATGCAATAGGGAATAGCCGGGAACACGGCGTTCAGGCAATCGTCGATGGCCGAAGGTTTGCCCGGCAGATTCACGATCAAGCTCTTGCCGCGTATGCCGGCGGTCTGGCGAGACAGGATGGCGGTCGGTACGAACTTGAGTGACTCGGCGCGCATCAGCTCGCCAAAGCCCGGCATCATCTTCTCGCACACCGCTTCGGTCGCTTCCGGTGTGACATCGCGCAATGCGGGGCCGGTGCCGCCGGTGGTGACGATGAGGCTGCACCCTTCCCGGTCAGCCAGTTCGATCAAGGTTTGTTCGATCTGTGCCTGCTCATCCGGGATCACCCGTGCCACGGCTTCCCATTCACTGGTCAGCACACGTGCGAACCAAGCCTGCATCGCCGGGCCGCCCTTGTCTTCATATTCACCGCGACTGGCGCGATCCGACACCGTCACGAAACCGATACGTGCTTTCATCTCACTCCCCTGCTTCATCCTGATAGGCCGTACCGTCCAGCAACTGCACCGACACCTGCTCGCCCGCAACCAGTCCCTTGCACTCGGCTGGCACGACCATCAAACCCTCTGCCAGCGCCATCGAACGCAGGATGCCGCTGCCCTGATCCCCGGTCGGCGTCGCCGTGAACGCGCCGCCTTCCCTGCCCAGCATCACCCGCACGAATTCCGTGCGGCTGTGCTTGTGCTTCACATCGCGCTCCAGCTTCGCTGTTACGGTGCGACGGAAGACCTTCGCATGCCCCATGCAATGACGCAGTGCGGGACCGACGAACTGCTCGAAACAAACCATGCTGGAGACTGGATTGCCCGGCAGGCCGAACACCCATGTCAGCGGTGCCACGCCGAACGCCATCGGATGTCCCGGCTTCATCTGCACGCGCCAGAATTTCATCTGCACACCCAGCGCTTCAAGTGTCGGTCGCACGTAGTCATGCACACCGACCGATGTGCCGCCGGAGACCAGCAGCACATCGAACTGCAAACCGCGTTGCAGCATCTCTTTCAGATGTTCCGGTTCATCGCGCGCGATGCCCAGCAGCACCGGCTGTATGCCCAGCGCCTGCACCTGTGCCATCAGCGCATAACTGTTCGCATCCGGGATCTTGTTCGCATCGATCGGCTCGTCCAGACCTTCCAGTTCGTCTCCGGTGGAAAGGATGGCCACGCGCGGCTGCCGCCACACCTCGACCTGTGCTGACTTCACCATCGCCAGCATGCCGACCACGCCCGGCGTGACCTCGGTACCGGCACTCAGCACGATCTCGCCGTGGCGCATGCTCTCGCCTCGGTCACGGATATCGTTGCGCATCTTTACTGACACGTTGATGCGCACCTGCGTTTCCGATACCGCTTCCGAGTCTTCCACGCGGATCACTGCGTCCGCACCCTGCGGCACCGGCGCACCGGTCATGATGCGTGCGCACTGTCCGGCCTGCACGGTCTTGCGCGGCATGTCGCCGGCCTTGATGTCCTCGATGATCTCCAGCACGGCTGGCGCGTTCGCCACGTCCGCGCTGCGGATGGCAAAACCGTCCATCGCCGACACGTCATACGGCGGCTGGTCGCGGTTCGCGATCACATCTGTGGCCAGCACACGCCCCAGCGCCTGCTGCAAGGGCACGGATTCCGTACCCAGTCTCTTCATTGCCTCGATGATACATTGCTGCGCCGCTGCTACGCTCAGATCACTCACTTCAACTCCTGTGCCGCAGCATGGTCCTGCGGCGTATCCAGATCAAAAAAACTGCGGAACTGCGGATCGTATTCCCGCAACTCCTCTTCGTGTACATAACGCACGTCCAGTTGCTTCAACACTGCACGCACACGTTTCTCGCCACTCGCCAAAGCCGCGCGCATCACCGGCAATGCCTGTTTCGAATAGAAGGCGAACAAGGGCTGAGGATGTCCGCCTATCGTCGGCACGACTGCCTGCTGCTCAGCTCTCAGCACCGCCATGTGCACAATGATTGCAGACTGGATGAAAGGCATGTCACACGCCACCGCGAACATCCAGTCCGTCTCCACTTGCGCCAGCCCTGCCACCAGCCCTGCCAGCGGTCCGCCATCCTCATGACCATCGCTCACCTGCGGCAACGATACTTCCGCGCGCGGCTGGCGCACGCTGACGATGACCTTGGGAAACAGCTGCTGCATGCCTGTCATCACGCGCTGCAGCAAAGTCTCGCCATCCAGCAGCAGGTTAGCCTTGTCCTGCCCCATGCGACTGGAATCACCCCCCGCGAGGATCAGTGCGGTACAGTCTGCGATCATCTCTCCGCCTGTTGCAGAATGAAATCGATGATATTGTCCACATCGTCCAACGCGAAATGCGGCAGTTGCGGATAGACCTCGTCCACATCGGTCACCAGCGCCACCACGCCCTCTTCCACCGTGCAGCGGGGCTCCGATGAACACTCGCGACGCAACACCTCGATCTTCGCACCCGGCGCCAGCGAGAACCCCTCTGCCAGCACCAGATCGGCCTCGCCGAGGAAACGCTCGGCCAATTTCTGTGGATCATCCTGCTCGACCTGTGTCGCCACGAGCTGAGCCGCGCCATTGGTCACCAGCAGACTCATCGCCGCCCCCGCCTGCGTATAGCGCCAGCTATCCTTGCCCGGCGTATCCAAAGCCACCTTGTGATGCGCATGCTTGATGGTCGCCACGCGCAAGCCGCGCTGCGTCAGTTCGCGCACCAGCTTTTCGATCAGGGTGGTTTTGCCGGAACCGGAATGGCCGACGAAGGAAATGAGTTTCATGGTCTATTCAATATCTGCAGATTTTTTCATGCGGATGTGCGGTATCCCGACCTCCACGAATGGCTCGCCTGATCGGACATAGCCGAGTCTCTCATAGAAACCTGCGGCAGACAGGCGTGCATGCAACATCAGTTTCGTCACGCCGTCCTTGGCCAGCTGAACTTCCAGCGCACGCATCAAGGCTCGCCCCACACCCTGCCCTTCATATCCACTTCTGACTGCCATCTGGCGTATCTTGGCTGTATCGAGTGCCAGACGGATGGCGATCACACATGCGATCAGTTGCCCATCATCATCGAACAGCCCGAAGTGCGACTGCTCCTTCTCCTGACTCAGGTCTTCATTGAAAAGGTCCAGCCCCAGCGGTTTGCGCAATACATCATTGCGCAATTCACAGGTGCGCTTGTACGCGTCTGAACCGAATGTGACTGCAGAAAAATCCAGCACTTCAACCCTGACAGGGTTCACGGATGTTGTGTGACCCACGCCTCCCCCTCCGGCGTCACTTCCTTCTTCCAGATCGGCACACGCTGTTTGAGTTCGTCGATGATCCAGCGGCAGCCGTCGAAAGCGGCGGCCCTATGCTCGGCTCCAGCTGCGATGAACACGATGTTGTCGCCAGCGGACACCGTGGTGACACGATGCACGATGCGGGCGTCGAGCAGATCGAACTTGGCGATGGCTTCCTCGCGCAACTTGCGCATCTCGGCCAGCGCCATGCTGCCGTAGGCTTCGAAGCTGATCCAGCTGACGTCACGTCCTTCGGAGAAGTCACGTGCGCAGCCAAGGAAAGTGGCGATGCCGCCCATGCGTTTTGAGCTTGCCTTGAGCGCAGCGATCTCGGCGTCTTGCGAGAAGTCAGTTTCCTGAATACGTACCGGTTCGTTCATCTCAACCTCCAGAGAACTTCGCCATGAAGGCGATCTCGTCGTTGTCTTTCAGCACAGTCTGTTTGTCGTGTACCTGTTCCTGATTGACCGCGATGAAGCTGACGATGCTGAGTGCGCCGGGATAGAGCATGCCGACCTTGTGGGTGACGTCGTGCAGGGTCATGCCGTCCGTGTAGTCGATATCCATCTCGCGTGTTTCTACGCGGTCGGCAACAGGGCCGAAGAACAGCACTTTGATCATTTGTCCTCCCCGCGTTTCCACACACCGCTCTTCCCGCCGCGCTTCTCGTCGAGCTGCACGGACTCGATGCGCATGCCGCGGTCTATGGCTTTGCACATGTCGTAGACGGTGAGCAGCGCGACGTTGACGGCCGTCAGTGCTTCCATCTCAACGCCGGTCTGGCCGACGCAGCTGGCGGTGACCACGGCCTGCAAGCCGACGCAGCCATGCGCGTCCGCTTCGAGCACTTCGCTGAACTCCACCTGCACACCGGAAAGGCTGATGGCGTGGCACATGGGGATGATGTCCGGTGTGCGTTTGGCGGCCATCACCCCGCCGACGTCTGCCACGGCCAGCACGTTGCCTTTGCCGATCTTGCCATCACGGATGCGCTGCAAGGTCTGCGGGTGCATGCGGATGATGCCGCTGGCGATGGCGACGCGTACCGTGGCTTCCTTGCCGGAAACATCCACCATGCGCGCACGGCCCGATTCACTGAAATGGGTGAGGCTCATCTCATCCTCCTGTCATCGACATGATGCGTATGATCTTGCCGGGTTGTTCGCTGAATTCGTGGCGCTCGGGTTTGAGTTCGATGGCGCTGCGGATGGCGGCTTCCAGTTCCTCGTCGCTGCAACCTGCGCGCAACATGGGGCGCAAGGGCAAGGCATTCTCCTGCCCCAGACACAGATAGAGCGTGCCATCCACCGACAGCCGCACGCGGTTGCAGGTCTCGCAGAAATGCTGCGACATGGGGGTGATGAAGCCGATGCTGGATTTGCCGTCCGGCGTGACCAGGTAACGCGCGGGTCCGCCGCCGCCAACGATGCCGTCCACCAGCCCGAAACGTTCTTGCAGGCGCTGACGGATCGGTTGCAGATCGACATAAGCCGCGTTGCGTCCCGTCTCGCCCATGGGCATGGTCTCGATCAGGCGCAGCACGAAGCCGTGGCGGAAGCAGAACGCAGCCATGTCCTCCACTTCGTCCTCGTTCACATCGGCCATCACCACCATGTTGATCTTGATCGGCGAGAAGCCGCTGGCCTTGGCGACCAGCAAGCCTTCCAGTATCTCGTCCAGCGCATCACGGCGGGTGATCTGGTGCAGGCGTTCCGCGCACAGGGAATCGAGGCTGATGTTGAGTCGGGTGACACCCGCCGCCTTGAGCGCGGCGGCATGCTTGGCCAGATGGGTGGCGTTGGTGCTGAGCGAAAGGTCTTCCACGCCGGACAGGCCGGACAGGCGTGCAGCCAGTCCGCTCAGGTCGCGCCGCAGCAAGGGTTCGCCGCCGGTGATGCGGAAACGCGAAGTGCCCATGCGCGCAAACGCGGCGACTACACGTTCGATCTCGTCGAAGGTCAGCCAGTCCGCAGGCTGCTCGTAGTCGCTGAATCCCTGCGGCATGCAGTAGCTGCAACGCAGGTCGCAACGGTCCGTCACCGACAGTCTGAGATAGTCGATGCGGCGGCTGAAGCGGTCCTGCAATGTGGTAGCGGTAGTCATTCCCGATTCGATACCTGTAATTAGTTATTGTGCTCGGCGCAATGCATTGTAGCTGTAGCAGCGCCGTTCATCTGCTGTGTCTGCCCTGGTAATGCAGGTGCGCGGCGTGCACCACAGCCGAGAACGGGATGTCCCCTTCCTCCGACCAGTGTTGCAGTGCCGCACGAATCAATTCGTCCACATCGGTCACCTCGGCATCGCCGCGCAACACGTCCTGCAGACCACGTAATCCGCCGCACTGGATGCGCATCTCCTGCGCATGCGGGATGGGCGCTTCGTCGTGCAGGATATGGATGGCGAAACCGAAGTTGTGACGCAAGGCGTCGTGCATGCGGGTACAGCGCTGTTGCAGGTCGGCTTCACGACAGACGATCAATTCGCGTTCCGCCAGATTCATGCGCCCGGCCTGGGAGCAAGCGACACAAGCCGAGAACAAAGCCTTGCTGAACGGACACAACAGGGGGTGTGTCGCTTCCAGTGTCTTTCTGTAGGCTGCTTCGTCCATCTGCTCAGCCTCCTGCTACGCGACTCAGTCGTCGCCCAGTTGCGGTGCCGGTTCGCGCACTTCGTTCAACAGGTCTTCGGCTTGCATCTCATTCTCGGCATGGATCATCTTGATAGTGCCGTTCTCGCCCCACACTTCTTCCTTGCGCAATTCCTTGGCACGGGCGGAGGCTTCTTTGTAGGCCTCATACTGCTCCAGTTTTGCCAGGATGCGGATAGGACGTTCGGTGATGCGGTAGATGTAATAGGGCATGGCGTCCTCGCTTATTCAGGTTTTTTCATGAAGGTGACGACGTTGCTGCCGGGGGCGTTCTTGCTCTCGCAACTGTTCTCGCCCAGACCGGCCAACTGCTCTGCCTCGTGCAACAGGTTGATGACATCCACATAGAACTTCTGCTTCACCATCATCAACGCAGTGAAACCACCCTCGTTCTTGGCCAGCACATCGGCACCGGCCTTGAGCAATGAATCCACGACTGCTGTCTCGCCATAGCCTGCGGCCAGCATCAGCGGACGCACACCGTAGCCGATGGGCGCCTCGATGTTCGCCCCGGCATCGATAAGGGCCTGCACCACGTCGGCAAAACCCTTCTTCTGTTCGGCGTTGTAGCAAGCCTTCATCAGGGCAGTCCACCCCGCTTCGTCGGTCGCGTTCACATCCGCCCCCGCCGCCAGCAGTTGCTTCACTTGCTCCAGGTCGCCCGCATAGGCTGCAGTCATCAGTTCAGTCATGGTTCATCTCCTGCTTATTTCTTTACAGCCCCTTCCAGCGCAGCACGGATCGCCTCGGGCGACTGCATGATGTTC